>JBDGTR010000039.1:0-15905 GCA_042216635.1 Haloplanus sp.
CCCGTGTCATGTGGTACCATGGTACATTATGGATCATAAAGGTTTCTGCTAGTCAGTTCGCCGACGGCGAGTGAAAGCGTGGAACTGGACGGCGACGAGGGTGGAGAACCGACTTACTGTTCCTGTGCGGGTGCGAGTTCCTCGGCGTCGAATTTCTGCTGGAGGAGTACGTCTTTCTGGTCGGCGACGACGCGTTCTTCGCGCATCAGTTTCTTGTAGGCGCTCTGGGGCGAGAGGTCGCCGATGAGGACGCCGCCGACGATTTTGCCGTCCTTGAACGCGAGGCGGCGCCACTCGGTGTCGGAGTATTTGCGCTCGCACTCGTCGTCGCCGATGGTGGGGTGGCCGAAAGAGAGGAAGGGGAAATCGAAGTGGGTGATGGAGTACGAGGAGACGTAGCGGAACGCCTCGGATTCGGGGTCGACCATGTTCTTCGCCGCGATGGTGCCCTGTTCTTTCGCGCTGTCCCACGACCCGTTTTGCGTGCGTTCGCCGAGGATGGTGTCGTGGTACCGCGTCAGGTCGCCGGCGGCGAAGACGTCCTCGACGTTGGTCTGCATGTACTCGTCGACGAGGACGCCGTCGTCGCACTCGACGCCCGCGCTCTGGAGGAGTTCGGTGTTGTACGTCAGGCCGATGGCGATGCCGACGAAGTCGCCGTCGTACCGGTCGCCGTTGGGGTCGACGGCGCCCGTGACGCGGCCGTCGTCGTCCGTCTCGAAGTGGTCGACGCCGCTCTGGAAGACGGGTTCGACGCCGCGTTCGCGCATCGCCTCGTGGAGGATTTCGGCGCCCTCGACCGAGAGCGCGTAGCGCCACCAGCAGTCGCCGCGCATCAGGTAGTGGGCTTCGACGTCCTGTTCGCCACAGATGGCCGCGAGGTCGATGCCCAGCAATCCGGCGCCGACGACGATGCCCGTCTCGGCCTCCTCGGCGTGTTCGCGGATGCCGCGGGCGTCTTCGAACGTCCAGAAGTGATGCACGCCGTCGGCGTCGCTGTTCTCGACCGGGAGTTGCGTCGGCGTTCCGCCCGTCGCCACGAGGAGTTTGTCGTACGCGAGTTCCTCGGATTCGTGGGTGCGTACGGTGTGGGCTTCGGTGTCGACGTTCGTCACCAGCGTGTTGAGTCGCAGGTCGATGTCGTGGTCGTCGTACCACGACTCGTCGTGGATGGAGATGGGCGCCTCCGGGAGTTTCCCCTTGGCGAACTCCTTGATGAGGATGCGGTTGTACAGGGCCTCGCCCTCGTCGGTGATGACGGTGATGTCGGCGTCGGGTTCCTCCTCCCGCAGTGTCTCGGCCGCCGAACTCCCTGCGATGCCGTCCCCGATGATCACGTACGACTGGCTCATACCTCGAAGTTTGGAGACAGGGCTTAATGTCGATTGCTATCCGCGATATTCGCCTGAAATGCGTCACACCGCTGGTTTCAAGCCCGGGCGGTCCCAACGGCGGGCGATGAAGCTTCGCCAGAACGTCCGCCACTTCGCCGCGAAACAGGCGCTGACGATGCCCGTCGTCGGCGACCTCGCACGCGAGAAACTGGTCGGTCTCCACGTCGACGTCTTCGGGTCGAAAGCCGAGACGGGCCGCCGCGAGGAGCGCGAACCCCGACTCGAAGCCTTCTTCGAGCGCACCTTCGACAGCTACGTCGACGCCCTCGACGAGGGGTTCACCGAGGCCGAAGCGCGCGAAATCACCCACGTCCAGGCAAACTTCGACTTCTACAACCACGGCTGGACCGAGATGATGGAGTTCCCCGCCGACGAAATCGACGCCCACTACGACCGCTACCGCGACTTCTTCGAGCGCCACGGCGTCACCGTCGCCGACCCCCTCGGCGAGTACGGCGGCGACCTGCCCGACGCGCCCTCGACGCCCGAGAAACTCGACGACCCCGAACACCCCCACGCCGAGGGCGGCTTCGCCGACGACGTCTACGTCGAAGACGCGGACGGCAACCTCGTCGTCGGCGGGCAGGACGAACCCGACGAGGTGGACGTGAGCGCCGCACCCGGCGTCGGCGACGAATCCGAAGACGACCGGTGATTACCGTTCGCCCGCGATGCGGTCGGCGCACTCGAAGCCCGCGACGACGCCGCCGTTGAGGCTCCGCTCCGGGTACTGCGCGCGACTCGCCATCCCCGCGTAGTAGACTCCCTCGGCCACCTCGTCTGCGAGGTCGTAGGGCACCACGAGGTCGAGGTAGCCGCGTTCGTACACCGGCGCCGCACGCGGATTTCGAGCGACGCGAAACGACGTCACCGTCTCGCGGTCGAAGTCGGGGAACATCTCTTCGACGTGACCCAGCCACGTCTCGCGCAACGCCGCGTCGTCCATCTGCCAGACGTCTTCGGCGGGGTCCTGGACGTAACTGGCGACGTAGAGGAGGTGGTCGCCGCCGTACCGGTCGGGGGGGACGAAGTTGGTGTGCTCGATGAGCGCCCCGAAGGGGGCGTCGTGGGCGACGTTCAGCCAGTAGGTCTCCGTCAGCGACTCCGCCATCGTCACGACGGCACAGACCGCTCCCTGAAAGTCCACCTCGCAGGCGTAGCCCGTCAACTCCTCCAGGACGTTCGGCATCGCCGCGACGACCACCCCGTCGCTCGCGCGGGTCTCTTCTCTCCCGCCCGTCTCGACGGTCACCGACGACACCGCGCCGTCCGCGACGCCCACGTCGGTCACGCGCGTCCCCGTCTCGATGTGCTCTCTACCCACCGCGTCGACCAGTGCGTCCAGTAAGACGGCGAATCCGCCCTCGAAGTAGCCGAGAATCTCGCCCCGGCGCAGGTCTCGCTCCCCCCGGAACTTGATGCGTCCGAGCAACCACGCGGCGCTCACGTCCTCCTTGCGGTCGCCGAACTTCGCGTCGAGGAGGGGTTCGAAGAAGTTCTCGTAGACGCCGCGCGTGGTGTGTGAGAGGAGGAACTCCTTGATGGGCACGTCCTCGAACGCTTCGAGGTCGTCGTAGGTGTCGAAGCGCGGCCGGCCACCCCGCACGTCGACTTCGAGCGTGAGCATCCCCAACCGGAACTTGTCGTAGAGGCTCATGTGGGGGTAGGCGGCGATTTGCGGGAGGGTGTCGAGCGGGTGGACCACGCCGTCGACGTAGTAGGCGTTCTTGCCCACCAGCCACTCCACGCGGTCGCCGACGCCCAACTCGTCGGCCAACTCCACGATGGTCTCCTCGGACTTCGAGAGGTGGTGGTAGAACTGCTCGACGTCGTCGCCGGCCGTCTCGTAGGTGGCGGCGAGACCGCCGAGGTCGTCGCTCGCCTCCAACACCGTCGCCTCGTAACCTCGCCGTTGGAGTCGATAGGCGGTCGCCAGTCCGGCGATGCCACCGCCGACGACGTGTCTCATACTCTCACCTGCGCCGGTCTGGGGTAAGTCGCTTGTGGATGGGCGTCAGCGCCGTGACCTCACGCTCCGACCGACGGGTCGGTCAGGTCGGCCGAGAGCACGAAGTCGGGGTGGCCGCTCACGTCCGCCCGGGCCGCCGCGGCGTCGGTGACGAACCGCCCCGTCTCGGGGACGAGGACGCGCGCCCGGTCGGCGTCGAGACTGGCGGCGTCGCGCGCGACGGCCCGCACCAGCGCACGGGCCGCCTCGGCGTCGGCCCACGCGCCCACCGCGTACTCCGTCCAGCGTTCGCTCTCGGCGTCGTCGTCGGCGCGGTACTCGAAGGCGCGGTTGCGGAGCGCCACCCCCCGCGTCCCGCCGTCGCGGACGACGAACAGGCCGTCGGCGGCCGCCGCGCGGTCGAGGTCCGCCGGCCGGAGTTCCGACAGCACCCACGCCCGGTCGGCGTCGAGCGCCAACCCCCGGAGGTGGTCGCGGGCGTCGCTCGCCGTCCAGAACGACCACCCCGCGCCGGCGTCGGCGGTCACCTCCAGCGACGGCGTGGCGTCGGCGTCGGCCTGCACGACCGCCCACCGGAACTCCGTGCAGGGTCGAAAGCCGACGCGCCGCGCGAGTCCGAGGCTGGCGACGTTCCACGAGAAGACGATGTTGCGACAGACGCTCGCGCCCCGGTCGCGCGCCCAGTCGAGGACCGCCTCGGTGAGTTCGCGCGCCACTCCGCGCCCGCGGTGGGCGGGGTCGATGCGCAGGCCCTGCACCCACGCCTCGCGCGGCGAGCAGACGACCCCCTGTATCGTCCCCACGACCGCGCCGTCGGTTTCGGCGACGAGGGTTCGCTGGTCGTCGTCGTCGCTCTCGGCCCACTCGCGGAAGACGCGCGGCAGGTAGTCGTCGATGTCGCGGTCGGGCCACGTCTCGCGGGTGAACGCCGTGACCGCGTCGGCGTCGTCGGGACGTGCCGGTCGGAGGGTCAGGTCCATGGGACCGACCGCGCCTGCAGTTCGCCCGCGAGGGACTCGCCCATGGCGTCGGCCGGGTCGCCCACGTTCGCGAGCGCCCACATCAGTTTCACCGTCGCCGTCTCGGGGAGCGTATCGCCCGCCTCGACGACGCCCGCGTCGAGGAGGTCCCGGCCCGTGTCGTAGACGCGGTCACAGACTCGCCCCTCCAGACACTGACTCGTCATCGCCACCGTCGTCCCGCCGTCGACCAGTTCCTCGATGCGTGCTATCCAGTCGGTGTCGACGTGACCCAGTCCCGTCCCCTCGACGACGACGCCCGCCGCGTCGTCGAGGTAATCCAGTGCCGCCGAGTCCATCCCGGGGACGAACTTCACGAGTTCGACGCCGCGTTCGAGGTCCGCCGCCACGTCGAGGTCGGTGGCGCCGCGTTCGCGGTAGTCGGCCCGGAAGGTCACGTCCTCACTCTCGTAGTCCACCCGCCCGAGCGGTCTCGCGCCCACCGTCTCGAAGGCGTTCCGGCGCGACGTGTGGTTCTTGCGCACGCGCGTCCCGCGATGGAGCGCACAGGCGTCGTCGCTCGCGGACTCGTGCATACAGACCAGTACCTCCGCGCAGTCGGCGGTGGCCGCCTCCACCGCACAGACGGCGTTCATCACGTTGTCCGAGGAGGGCCGGTCGGCCGAGCGCTGACTCCCCGTCAACACCACGGGAACGGGCGTCTCGAGCATGAACGAGAGCGCCGACGCGGTGTACTGCATGGTGTCGGTGCCGTGCATGACGACGACGCCGTCGGCGCCCGCCTCGATTTCCTCGGCGACGGCGGCCGCGAGGTCCTGCCAGACGTCGGGCGTCATGTTCTCCGAGAGGATGTTGGCGACGACCCGGCCCCGGTAGTTCGCCCGGCCCGCGAGGTCCGGCACCGCCCGGAGGACGTCCTCGGCGTCGAACTGCGCGGTCACCGCGCCGGTGCGGTAATCCACCGTCGAGGCGATGGTGCCGCCCGTCGAGATGAGCGAGACGGTCGGCAGGTCGTCGTCGAACTCGACGGCCGAGTCGTCCGCCTCGGTGTCGTCGCTCTCGACGTCGTAGACGTCGGACTCCAGTACCTCCACTTCGGCGTCCTCGCGGTCGATGCCGACGTTGTAGCCGCCGGGCAACTTCACGACGAGGTGGGCGGCCGTCGTCGAGGGCATCAACACGCCCTCGCTCTCGACGCCCGCGCGTGAGACGCGGACGCGGTCCCCTGCGTTCATATCGCGGAGTACCGCGTCGGCGGACTTGAATCCACTCGTTCGGCCGCCGTCGCAAGCGACTTCACCGTCGCGGGCCGAAGGGGGGTATGCACCGACCCGACGCCCCGGGGACGAACGACGCGACCGGCGGCGGCCGTCTCGCGGGCGTTCGCCGTCGGCTCGGCGGCCTGTTCTCGCCGAAACTCTTCGTGCTCGCACTCGCGCTCTCGCTGGTGGGTCTCCTCGTCGGCGGCGCTATCCCGATAATCGGCGTCGTCGGCCGGTTCGTCGGCGTCGCCCTCGCGGGCTTCGCACTCGGTCTCGTCGCCGACCGCCGGCGGTACGTCGAGGTGGGACTGGCGGGCGCCGTCGCCGCCGGTCTCGGGTTCGTGGCGAGTGCGCTCGGGACCGTCCTCATCCCCTACGTCGTCGACTACGGCGTCGAAATCGCGGGCGTGGGCGCGACGGCGGGGCTGGTGTCGGCGCTCGTCGGGCATTACTTCGGCCGGGACCTCCGGGCGGGGTTGCGCCGGGACCTGTGACCGCTCAGGTGAGCCGCCAGCCGTCGCCGTCGCGGCCGACCAGTCCCCGGTCGGCGAGGGTGTCGAGCGCACCCCGGACGGCGTCGACCGGGGCGTCAACTTCGGCGGCGACGTCCTCGGTCGTCTCGGCGTCCGCCGCCACCGCCGCGAGCACTTCGGCGTGGAACCGGCAGTCGGCGTCGGCGCCGATGTGGTCGTTCAGGCGGTCGAGCACCTCCGTGATGCGGCCGTAGACCCACCGCTGGGCGAGCGAGAGTTCGTTTTCGAGTTCCTGTAACTGGTCGAACGCCGCCGCGAGGTCGGTCACGTCGCCGTTCGCCTCGCCCGGCGCGTCGAGCGAGACGTGGCGACACCGGCCGGCCATGTCGAGGCTCGGACTCGCCGGGTAGGCGCTTTTCGCGCCGAAGCCGTACGGCGAGACGCTCACTTCGAGTCTGAGGTTCCGCGAGATGTGGAAGTACTTCCGGCGCTGGTCGTCGGTGTGGCTCTCGACGATGCCGGCCTCCTCCAGTTTCCGGAGGTGGTCGATGACCGCCTTCGGACTCACGCCGAGATACTCGCTGATTTCGGTGACGTAACAGGGCTTCCGGGAGAGCAGTCTGAGGATGCGTCGACGGTTCTCGTTGCCGAGGAGGTCGAGTAGTACCGCCGAGTCCATGACCTGAGGTAAGCGTCCGAGCCGTAAAAGGCTACGTATCACCCGTGGCCGGGCCGAGCGGGTCGAAGTCGTCGAGGCGGTCGAATCGTCGGTCGGCCAGCCACACCGACAGCACGGTGAGCGCGAGCGTCGCCAGAATCAGGTACGCCCCGGGGTCGTACCGGAGCGGCGGGTAGTAGCCGAAGCCGTAGTCGAAGACGTCGTTGACGAGCATCCCGACGAGGGCGGCGCCGAGCGCCCGGCGGGTCGTCCGGCCGTAGTAGGGAACGACGAACGCCTCCACGACGAACAGCAGGTGCGTGAGGACGATGCCCCAGTAACTCCACAGCGCGTCGGGGGCGCCGAGATAGAGCGCGGGGTGGAGGTTCAGCGCCACCACCGTCCAGAGACCGTATTTCACAAGCCAGACGAACGCGAAGGTGTGGAGATAGGCGAGGGGGACGTTGTTCGGGGCGTCGCGCACCCGGCGGCCGAGGTTGGGGAGAAGCGTCGCCAGCGAGAGGGTCACCAGCGCCAGCGCCGTCGGCGAGTCGCCAAACAGCGGGTAGAGATACGGCGAGAACGTCGCCAGCGACGGGTCCGAGTGGACGTAGAAGCTCACGCCCACCAGAAAGGCGGCGCCGTTGGCGACCAACAGCGTCGACAGACTCGGCGCGTTGCCGAGGTAATACTCGATTATTCGCCCGGTGTCGAGGTCGAACCCGGCCAACTCCATCGAACGGATGGTCGGACGGTGGGGGGTAAAAGCTGTCGCGTTGGGGACGGACGATGACAACCCCTATAACGCCACCCGGCCGACGGTTCGGCATGGACGCCGCGCTGGTCATCCTCGACGGATGGGGACTCGACGGCGAACGCGACGCCGTCGCCGCCGCGGAGACGCCGAACTTCGACCGCCTCGCCCGCGAGGGCGCGTACGGCACCCTCGACGTCTCCGGGCGCCGCGTCGGACTCCCCGACGGACAGATGGGCAACAGCGAGGTGGGACACCTCAACATCGGCGCCGGCCGGGTGGTCACCCAGCCCCTCGCGCGCATCGGCGACGCCATCGACGACGGCAGTTTCTTCGAGAACGACGCGCTCGCCTCGGCGTTCGACCACGCCGACCGGACGGGCGGGCGCGTCCACTTCGCCGGTATCGTCAGCGACGGCGGCGTTCACTCCCACCAGCGCCACCTCCACGCCCTCGTCGAGTTCGCGGCCCGGCGAGGCGTCGACGCGGTCACCCACGCCTTCACCGACGGGCGCGACACGCCGCCGACGGCCGGCGCCGACTCCCTCGCCACCCTCCAGTCCGTCGCAGACGAACACGGCACCGGCGACGTGGCGACGGTGACCGGCCGGTATTACGCCATGGACCGCGACGAGAACTGGGAGCGGACGAAACGCGCCTACGACGCCGTCGTGAACCGGAACGCGCCACACACCGCCGCCTCGGCCGTCGAGGCGGTCGAAGCCGCCTACGACCGCGAGGAGACCGACGAGTTCGTCGAACCGACGCTCGTCGAGGGCGGACCGGCCCTGCGGGACGGCGACGCCCTCGTCTTCTTCAACTTCCGGTCGGACCGCGCGCGCCAACTCGTGCGGATGCTCGCGGACGTCGGCCCGTCGTGGCCCTTCGAGACCGACCCCCCGGACGTTCGGCTGGTCACCATGACCGAGTACGACGAGACGTTCGACTTCCCCGTCGCCTTTCCGCCGGTCGAACTCGAAGACACGCTGGGCGAGGTGCTGTCGCGCGCGGGCAAGACCCAGTTGCGCATCGCCGAATCCGAGAAGTACGCCCACGTCACCTACTTCCTCAACGGCGGCCGCGAGGTGGAGTTCGACGGCGAGATGCGGCGCATCGTCGCCAGTCCCGACGTGCCCACCTACGACCGGACCCCGGAGATGAGCGCCCGCGAGGTGACCGACGCGGCCGTCGAGTGCATCGACGGCGACCACCCGGACGTGTTGGTGTTGAACTACGCCAACCCGGACATCGTGGGTCACACCGGCGACTACGAGGCGGCCGTCGCCGCCGTCGAGGCGGTGGACGAACAACTCGGCCGCCTCGTCGCCGCGGTACGGGCGGCGGGCGGGCACGTCCTCGTGACGGCCGACCACGGCAACGCCGACGAGATGGGACCGCCCGACGACCCCCACACCGCCCACACCGCCAACCCCGTCCCCGTCGTCTACGTCGCCCCCGACGGCACCGACGGCGGCCGGCGCGTCCGGTCTGGCGGGTCGCTCTGTGACGTGGCGCCGACGCTCCTCGAACTCGCGGGCGTCGAGCAACCGGCGGCGATGACCGGCGCGTCGCTGTTGGAGTAACACCGTCGCGTCCGGCGTCGGTTTCATAGTGTTTACTGTGAGTCACTCCCGCCGGTTCGCCGGACCGGGGCGGCGAACCGGCGGTAAACAGTCGCAATAAACACTATCACGCCCATTCTGCGTAGAGGCGATAGAGCGGTCCCGCCAGCATGAGGACGCCGACGGCGAGCGACCCGGCGACGAGCGTCGGGTCGAACGTCGACGCGAGCGACCCCGCCGTGAGCGCGTCCAGCGAGTCGCCGGCGACGACGCCCGCCGCCACCCACGGCACCTCGCCGAGTGCGGTGCCGACGGCGAACGCGCCCAGTCGAACCCCGGCGACGCCCGCCGCCACCGACACCACGTCCGAGGGCGCGGGGACGAGACGACTCGCGGTGACGCCCCGAACCCCGCCCGTCGCGTCGACGAATCGCTCGCCGGCGGTGGCGAGGCGCCCCTCGCCGCGGCCGCGTCGCGCCACCCAGTACGGCGGCACGCTCGTGAGGACGACCAGTCCGAGCGCAAGCGGGAATCCCGCCGGGCCGAAGCCGTAGCCAGCCACGACGGCGATGGTCGTCGTCGGCCACGCCACCAGCGGGCGGACGACGGCGAGGGCGACCAGCGCGACGGTGAGTCGCAGGGGGTCCCCCGCCACCCACGACAGGCGCGCGACCACCCACGCGGGCGAGGTGACCCACGCGAGGACGGCGACGAGTGCGAGGACGGCGAGACCCGCGAGGAGTCGTGGCCGGCGCTCGGGTTCCATGCCGACCCCGACAGCCCGCCCGCTCAAACGGCTTGCGCTTCGGGACGTTCTTGAGCGTGCCCGCCGTACCCCCGGCCGTGCCGGACGACCGCGTCGAACTGGGACTCGCCCTCCTCGCGCATCTGGAGTGCGAGGAGCTCTCGCTCCCGGCGGTGGTCGACCGCATCGAGACGGTCACGACCGACCCGGCGCTCACGCGGGACATCCTCGATGCGGCCGAGAACCGGGGACTCATCGAACGCGAGGACGGCCGCGTCCGGGTGCGCCGGGGCGGCACCTTCGTCCGCTTCGAGTCGCAGGTCGTCGCCCGCGAGGGCGACTTCGAGTGTCGGCGCTGTGGCGCGGGCCTCTCGACGGGCCATTTCGTCCGGTTCGACGCGGGCGAACTCGGGCCGTTCGGCTCGTCGTGTATTCGGAAGGTGCTCGGCCGGGACTAGCGCCCCTGTCGGAGTTCCTCGATGAGGCGCTCGATGGTCTCTCGCTGTCGCTCCAGCTCCTCGTTCTGTCGCTCGACTTCCTCGCGGAGCGTGGCGAGTTCGCGGGCCACCGCCGGGTCGTCGACGACGCCCGCCGTCTGGAAGCCGGAGCCCTCGAACCCCTCGTCGTCCGACTCGGCCGCCTGCTCGGGTTCGTGGGCGTCCGGCACGGTGCGCGCGGTCACCTCGCCCTCGGCGCTCTCCGTTTCGTCGTCGTTCGTCCCGAGCGGTGCGGGTCCATCCCCGAAGGAGACGTTCGAGTCCTCCGGTTCGCTCTCGTCGTCCTCGTCGTCGGCCGGCGCGGACATCGCTCGGAAGGCGTCGAGGTCGTCGACGCCGTGGTAGGCACAGACGGCGGCGACCAACCCCTCGCGGAGTGCGCGCGCGCTGTCGTTGGGTGCCTTGAACCGCTCCTGTCGACCGTCGAGGGTGATGACCACCGAGGTGGCGACGCTCCCCTCCTCGAAGGCGAGGTCGGTCACGTCGGCGAAGAGGTACTCGTCGTAATCCTCGTCCCAGACGGCCTCGCCGATGTGGCGGACGACCCGGGCGCTCGTGACGACGACGGTGAGTTCGCTGAACCGGAAGGTCTGTTTGACCGTCTCGCCCGAGTCGGTGATGCCCGCCGCGTTCAACACGCCCGCGAGCACCGGGTGGAGCACCTGGTCGAGTTGCTTCGTGGGGACCGCGAAGGTGCGCTCGCCGTCCAGCCCGTAATCCAGCGTTATCTTCGACTTGCGTCGCCCCTCGGAGACCTCGATGCGCTCGGCGCCGTGGGGGTACTCCTCGACCGTCTCGTCCGAGAGGAGTCCCTCCGCCCGGTAGACGAGCGTCCGCGTCGGCGTCACCAACAGCACGTCCTCGCCGCCGAGATTCACCCGTGCGGCCGCGGACTCCTCGCCGAGTGCGGACTGGACGACATCCGGCAGGCTCATGCGCGGAACGTCCCCGTCGTGGGGCATAAATCCGGGGGGTGGTCGGCCGACGGATATGGGAAGCTTCAAGGGTACGATTGGCCAACGGTGAAGCGAGCCCGGGTGGCTTAGCTGGACATAGCGCCGCACTCATAGGGTATTCGAGCTTCGGTGCGGATACTCCTCGGCCTTGGAAGCCTCCGCCTCCCTCGAGGCCCGCCGAGCCTCGTAACCTGGGACATGCGGAGATCGTGGGTTCGGAGCCCACCCCGGGCATTCTCCCGCGTTCGACCTGTTGAGCGACGGTCACGTCTCGCCGTAACTCCCCGACATCGCCCCGATTACGCACCCTGAGTAACTGACATACGTCGAAAATAATGGCACATAACTAACTGAACGACGCGAACCATCGCGCATCGTTGTTCGAACCACAAAATTTTATCCCCTCGGGACGCTTGTGACGGTAGACCCTCGATGAAACTCGAACTGACCCCACAGGACGTGTTCCGCGTGCTCTCTCCCGTCGGGTGCCTCGTGGAGGCACTCGCCGTCGTGATGCTCTTCACCGCGATGAGCGGGTGTCTCGTCTCGACGCTCCTGTAGGCTACTTGCTCCAGACGGCTTTCACGTCGCCGCCCGGCAACGACTCCGCCCACGTGACCGTGAGGTCCTTGGCCGTCGTCCCCTTGGGGACGGCGTAGACGAGGTCCCCGCGAGTCACCGTCCGCGCGCCGAGTTCCATGCGCTCGTAGGGGTCGTCCGTGACCTCCTGATAGTCGGGGTGGTAACTCTCTCCGCCGACGTGGACGACGAACTCCTCGGCGGGCGGACTCTTCATCGGCGACTGGGTGCTGTTGCGCACTTCGACTCTGAGGAGGAGCCACACCTTGCCCTCCGGGGCCGAGACGGACGTGGCCGACGTGTCGTTCGACCCGCCCGGCGTGGGATACTGCGACTCGAAGCGCCCGCCGAGGACGTTGACGTACAGCCCCTTTGGCGTGGCGTACCGCTTGCTGAAATCCAGTTTCTTCGGGACGATTTCGGTCTGCCACGTCTCGTCGAAGGCCTCCAGCCGGTAGTGGTACGTCCCGAGATACCGGGGTATCCCGCGCGGACTCTTCCAGACGCCTTTCTCGCCGGGCGAGAGCGTCATCTGCATCTGGCCGGAGGCGGTCCGCCACTCGCCGTCGTCGACCTTCAGGCTCAGCTTCGAGACGAACGTTCGCTCGCGCTCGCCCGCGTTGCGTACGCCCACGGCGAAGGTGAAGGGGACGTTCAACTGCACCGTTTCGGGGGCGTCGACGCCGGTGAACTCGAAGGGGAACGTCGCAGTCGGCGTCTTTCCGACCGTCCGGGTCGGCGTGGCCGTCGGCGTCGAGTCCGAACCGGACCCGGCGTTCGACCCGTTACAGCCGGCGAGAACGGTCGTACCGAGCGACGCGAGGAGGGTACGGCGGCGCATGCCTCTCCATCACGCGTCCGCCCCTAAAGCCCACCCGATTCGGCGACGATACGTGTCGTCCCGTTGCCACCACTCGCCGTGACCCGCGCCGTTCGGTCCCGACGGCGCGTGAGACTCCCACGTGCGCCGGTCGTTCCTGTCTGACACACGCGCGACAATACCACAAAACATATACCCAAATTGGTCAAATCCCCGTCCGTACCCCTACCCGTGGCTGGCAGTCGGTCGTATCGACCGCCCGCCACGAACCTGGCAGAAAAGAGGCGTGGTGCCTCGGGACTGCTGCGCATCGCACGCCAACCGAACACAACAACAACAACAACAAGTCAATAAATGACAGACACAAGCGGAAAACTGCGCGCCCTGCTCCTCACGGTGCTGATGGTGCTGTCGGTCTTCGCCGGCACCATTGCGTTCTCTGGAGGGGCGGCGGCAGCAGTTGGCTCCGGTGACTTGTCTAGTCCGAATCTGACCACTACCTCTGTGGGTCAGACGACGATCCAACACGACTATTCAGTCACTGTTGACGACATCGGTAACGATAGTACCAACGACACCGTATCGCTGGCTTTCGACAGTAGTGGTGCTTCCATTAGCTCCCTTACGGTCAATTCAGACAACAGCGACGTTGTCGTCTCGGTGGACGGAAGCAACAACATCCAGATCGACGCTTCGAGCAGTGCCACGGACAACGTTTCGGCAACGCTGTCCGGTACTGTGACTGTCGACTGGTCCAGCGTTAGCGGTGGAACTAGCGTTCCTGTGAAAGCTAGTTACCACAATAACGGTAGCTCGACCGCCGCCGACACCATCACCCTCGGTACGGTCAGCGTCTCGTCCAGCACGACGCGCTCCGCCCCCGGTACGGGTGCGGGCGACGTCTACTCCGGTGCCACCGTCTTCCAGGGTGAGGAGGGCATCACCTTCCGTGACTCGGACGGTACTGCTATCAGCTCCCTGACCGGTGTCAGCGGTGACACCGAGGGCCAGTCGCTCGAAGTGCCCATCCGTCAGGACCAGGCCACTGGCCAGTACGACGAGAACGGACCCACTGGCCGCTTCGGTGGTAGTGGTGTCTACAACGTCACCCTCCTCCAGCCGCGCATCACCAACTTCGACGTCAACAACGGCAACGGCGCGGACATCTCCGGCGGGTCCGTCCCGCAGGGTGACTCCTCGAGCGGTTCCGGGGAACTCACCGTCGTCTCTGACTGGAACTTCGCGGCGGCCGAGGACCTCGAAATCACCGTCGAGAACGCCGACGGTCTCAACGTCACCGACGACGCTCTCACGAGCGGCGAGACTACCACGAAGGGCGGCGGCCACGGCGAGTGGGACGTCGACCTCTCGGACCTCAACACGGGGACGTTCACCTTCACGGTCGAAGGTTCGGACGACCTCGACTTCGGTGCCGCGAGCGAGTCCACGACCGTCACCGTCACCGGTGACAACGACGTGAGCCTCGACCTCGAGAAAGGCTCCGCCACTCGCGGTCAGGACGTCAAGTACACCATCCGTGGCTCGAACGCTGGCGACATGCACGTCGTCACCATCGGCTCCAACGACTTCCGCGACGACATTACGGGCGCGCAAGCGCAGCGCATCTTCCGTAACGTCGGCGACGTGCAGTCCGTTGGTGTCGTCAACGGCTCCGGTACGCAGGAGCGCGGCGTGACGAATGCCACGGGTAGCGGCTCCGACTACCAGTACGCCTACGCCGTCGTCGAAATCGACGACGACACCGGCGTCGGCGTCGGTCAGATCGAGACGAAGTACCTCGACACGACGGGTGTCGACGTCAACGTTTACGGCGCGACGAGCAACTCCAACAAGCCCGTGAACGACGTCTCGAACAGCAACCTCGAAGACGACCCCTCGCTCACGGTCGAAGAGGGTAGCATCACCATCGACAGCCCCGGTGGCGCCTACGTCGTTGGCAGCGAAGTCAACGTCAACGGTACTGCGACCGAGGGCGTCGACGACGTCTCCGTCTACGTCCGCCGTCAGGGCGACTACAAGCTCGTCGAAGTCGACGGCCGGACGGCCATCAGCGTCGACGCTGACGGCACGTACGAAGTCGAAGACGTCAACCTCGCGGACGGCAACCAGCCCGGCAACAACATCCTGTCGATCCCCGGTACCTACCGCTTCGGCGTGATCGACACCGCCGACGTCGGTGGCACTGGGAGCGTCCAGAAGTCCATCAGCGTCTCCGACTTCAACACGGGGACGAGCACGCAACAGGCCATCCGTGTGACTGACACGGAACTCAACGGAACCGTCCAGACCGTCGGTGGCGAGGTGGCCATCGTCGGCAACTCGCCCGAAGACGTCAACGTCTCGGGTGTGGCCCTCGGTTCCGACGAAGTCGTCGTCGCGTTCGTCGGCGAGCGTGGCAACACGTACGCCGACACCATCAGCGTCGAGGACGACAACACCTTCGAAGAGAGCGACTTCTCGCTCAGCGCGAGCGACCTCGAAGAGGGCCGTGCGAGCGCGCACATCCTGATTCCGGGTCGTGACAGTCAGTACGGCGACGGCAGTCTCACTGGCGTCTCCGGTGCTGACAACAGCGCTCTGGTCACCTTCATCCAGAACCTCGACCGCGACTCGCGGTCGAGCACGCTGACCGGTGACCAGATCCGCTCGCGTATCCTCGACCAGACGACCGAAGCAGTCGGAAGCGACGACCGCATGGTCACGCAGAACTTCCGGCTCGCCGACTCCCAGAGCACCATCCGGTCGGTCTACCCCGACGGGATGCAGGCCTCGGGTGTCAACCCGGTCGGTGTCGACGATACGCTCGTCGCCTCCGGTCAGACTAACCTCCGACCGGACGACAACTCCATCACCGTCGAACTCCAGACGCAGGCCGGCGACTCGGTCGCTCTGGCGACGACGGACGAATGGGGCTACGACGGCAAGTGGATGGTCTCGATGGACCTCCAGGACGTCCAGACGGGGACGTACACGCTGGAGGCCGACGACGGGACCAACACTGACACCGTTCAGGTAGAGATCGTCCAGAACGTCCAGACGCCGACGGCCACGCCGACGGCCACGCCGACGGCGACGGCTACGCCGACGGAGACGCCGACCGCGACTCCGACGGCCACGCCGACGCCGACGCCGACGGCCACGCCCACGGCGACTCCGACGCCGACGCCGACGCCGACGCCGACGCCCACCTCGGGCGGCGGTCCCGGCTTCGGCGCAGTCGTCGCGGTCATCGCAC
>JBDGTR010000039.1:16005-20113 GCA_042216635.1 Haloplanus sp.
ACGCCCACCTCGGGCGGCGGTCCCGGCTTCGGCGCAGTCGTCGCGGTCATCGCACTGCTGGCGGCCGCGATGCTCGCCGTCCGTCGGGACTAACCACTAACCACGACTGACCGCCGAAAGCGGTCGTTTCCCTTCGCGGGGATTTTTTTTTATCGACGCTCGTCTCGTAGCGACGGCGCCGTCGCTCACCGTCGTTTCGAACGTGGCCCGGTCGGACCGGGCCGGGCATGTCACAACACGACGCCCGCCGAGGGAGAGGAGACGGGTTCCACGGGGCGGACGACTCCGGGTAGCCTACCGACACGGATAAACGCACAGCGGATTCTCAGATTTCGAGAATCCGCGATTCGTGTCAACGTCAGTCACACAACGCTTAGGTGACTCCTCCGAAATGTTCGAACGATGACCCTCCAGGCCCTCCACGCTCTCGGCTTCGTCCGCCGGTAGCGACCCGCCCGCATCGCCGTCGACCGTTCACCGCTCCCCACAGAGATGTCACTTCGCCCGCCTCGACCCGCGTACAGTCCGCCCGCAACCGTTCCGTCCCCGGTGCCGTCGCTTCTCGTCACCGTCGGGTTCGCCGTCTCGGTGCCCGTCGCCGTCGTCGTCGCGTCGTTCCCGGCCGCCGGCGGCGCCGCCGTGGGTGCCGTCGTCCTCGCCGTCCTCGCTCGTCGGTACCGGTCGCTGGTCGTCGACCGGCGTTCCGGTCGCCTCCGAGCGTCGCTGGTCGTCTCTGGTCGACTGCCGCGTCGACGTGGTGGTCGACGCCGTCCCCGGTGGCGACCGCCACGGTAGTCACTAGGTCGGCGTAAAAAGCGGTGCCACGGCCCGCGGGCGTTGAGGGGGACGAACGCCCGCACTGGGGGGTGCCTCAGTTCGGAGGGGGGTCTCGAGGGCCGCGGACACGCCCGCATTGCGCTCCGTCGCTTATAAACGTGTGGTTTTTCGCAGTGTTGCTAACGCTTAGTACGACCGTGGCAGGCCGAGGACCTTCTCGCCGAGGTAGTTGAGGACGAGTTCCTGGGCGATGGGGACGAGGCGGGTGAGACGCGCCTCGCGGAAGTAGCGTTCGACGTCGTACTCGCGGGCGACGCCGAACCCGCCGTGGGTCTGGACGGCGGCGTCGGCCGCCTCGAAGGCCGCCTCCGCCGAGAGGTACTTCGCCATGTTGGCCTCGGCGCCGAGTTCCCGCCGGGATTCGCCCGCCTTCGCGGCGGCGTCGTAGGTGACGTGTTTGGCCGCCATGACGCTGGCGTACGCCTCGGCTAACGGGTGCTGGACGGCCTGATTCGTGCCGATTTTCCGGTCGAACACCTCGCGCTGGTTGGCGTACTCGATGCCCGACTCCAGTGCGGCCTCGCCCAGACCGATGCACTCGGCCGCGATGACGAGGCGTTCCTCGTTGAGACCGTCGAGCACCTGATAGAACCCCTCGCCTTCCTCGCCGACCAGTCGGGACGCGGGGACGCGGAGGTTCTCGAAGAACAGTTCGTAGGAGTGGACGCCGCCGCTTACGGTCTTCGGTATCTTGCGCATCTCCAGTCCGCCCGCAGAGAGCGCCCGCTCTTTGTCCACGAGGAACATCGAGATGCCCCGCGTCCGTTTCTCCACCTCCTCGCGGGGCGTCGTCCGCGCGATGACGAGGACGTAGTCGGTGACGTCGACCCGGGAGATCCATATCTTCTGCCCGTCGATGACGTACTCCTCGCCGTCGCGTTGGGCGGTGGTCTCGATGGCCGTCGAGTCCGACCCGGCGTTGGGTTCGGTCAGCGCCATCGACTGGACGGACTTCTCGCCGCGTGCGACGGCCGGGAGCACCTCGTCTTTCAGTTCCTCGGAGGCGTGGTTGACGATGGTCGGCGAGTTGTAGATGCCGCCGTGGACGGCCTGTGCGGCCGAGAAGCCGCCGCCGCTGGCGGCGATTTCCTCCATGATGACGACCGCTTCGGCCGTGCCCATGCCCGCGCCGCCGTACTCCTCGGGGACGAGCGCACCCATCCAGCCGTGGTCGGCGAGGGTGTCCACGAACTCGCTCGGATACTCCTCCTCCCGGTCGCACTCGCGCCAGTAGTCGGCGTCGAAATCGGCACACACCTCGCGGATGGCGTCCCGGACCATCCGCTGTTCCCCGGTCAGTTCGACGGTTTCCATGGCGCTCAACATGCGTCGAGTGGTTCGCCGGACCGAGCATAAATCCACGCGAGTCGGCAGGGCGTCCCTCAGGCGGCGACCCGGCGACCGGTCAGCGACCGCACGTCGAGTTCGTAGACGGCCACGGTCACCTCGGCGACGTCCTCGCCGAACAGGCGGAAGGTGTCGAAGGTCTCGTTGAGTCGGTCGTCGTCGACGTCGTCGAGACGGCGGAGCGGACCGCGCGCGATGACGCTCCACTCGCCGTCGGCGTCGAAGACCAGAAAGCTCGCCTCGTCGGTCGTCTCGACGTACCGTCCTTTCTCGCTTTCGGGCGCCTCGCCGAGACGGAGGAGCAACTGGCCGTCGTCGTAGTGATAGTGAACGGGGACGCCGTAGGCGCGCCCGCCGTCCGCCAGCGAGAGGACGCCCACGTCGTTCTCGCCGAGACGACGGGTCAGTTCCGACTCGTCCATCCCGACGGTGTAGACGTATTCGACGTGTTCCATGCGCCGAGTACGGGCGGCGGACGCTTGAGGCTACTTACACCGGGCGCCCGTCCATGTCGGTGCCGATGAGGTAGGTACCGATGGTCAGCAACGCCGCGGCGACGACGGTCAACAGGTCCATCGTGAGCGAGGTGTTCGGGAACACCGTCGGGAAGAACGCCGCGACTCCGACGACCATCAACACTATGCCGATGAGACCACGTTGCGAGAGGCCGAGCATACCCGGTCCATCGTCCCCGACCACATAATTGATTTCGCTTTCCGGCGGGACCTACCGCGCGTAGTCGTGACCGAGGACGAGAGCGACGGCGTTGAGGAGGAGTAAGCCGACGAACGCCGTGGTCTGTCCGCCTTCGAGTCCCCCGAAGAGCAAGGGGACGTAGAGGAAGGGGAGGGCAACGGCGGTCCAGAAGGCGACGAAGCGAAGCGGTGCGGCCACGAGGCCGAGACTCGCGCCCGGTGGCAACGCGTCGCGCAGGTCGTCGGGGCGGGGCAGGCGGTCGGTCGCGGTTGAGGGAGTGTTCGACATCGGGGACCACTCGATTACTACGACGGTCCCGAGACCCATATAGCCCACAGAGGGTTGCCGTCGTTTCGAGGCATTTCATCGCATTAGCGGCCGAATAATCGACCGTTCATCGCGGGCCCTCCGTCAGCGCGACCGTTCATCCCGGCCGCTAACTCTTTGATTCGTCGTCACGGCTGTGAATCGAACGCCGCCACCGACGCGCCGGCGAATCGTCCACGAACCGATGTCCTCTTTACGGCGGTCCCGCCTATTCCCGCTCGAACGTTCATGTCGAACCCGAGGGAGACAGAGCGGCGAGTCGACAGCAATCTCTTCATCACGATTTCCGGTCCGCCGGGGTGCGGTGCCTCGACGCTCACCGAAGGCCTCGCCGAGGTGTTGGACTGTGGCTACGTCATCGGCGGCGACATCTTCCGTGACCTCGCCGACGAACACGACCTCTCGCTCCAGCAACTCATCGCCAAGGCCGAGGAGGACGACGAAATCGACCGCGCACTCGACCGTCGCCTGCGCCGCATCGCCGAGCAGTGGGGGGCGGCCAACAAGCCGTTCATCCTCGAATCCCGTCTGGCGGGGTGGCTCGCGGGCAACCGCGCGGACCTCCGCATCTGGCTCGACGCCCCCGAGGAGGTTCGGGTCGAGCGCCTCAGCGGACAGGAGGAGATTGCGGCGGCCATGCGCGTCCGCGAGGTGAGCGAGGCCGGTCGCTACCGGAGTTACTACGGCATCGACCTCGACGACCAGTCCTTCTACGACATCTGTCTCAACACCGGCCGGTGGGACGCCGACACCGTCCTCGACATGGTGCTCACCGCCGTCGAGGGCTACGACCCCGAGAACGACGAGGGTGCGTTCACCACCCGCGACGTCGACGTCTGATACTGTCTATTGTGAGTCGCTCCGCTCGGTCGGTCCCTCGCCTCGACGCCGCAGGTCGCGC
>JBDGTR010000012.1:0-19519 GCA_042216635.1 Haloplanus sp.
GCTACCTCGACTCGCCGGTCGGCGAGATACGAATCGTCGAGGAGGACACGAGCGGGTTCGAGGAGGGGACGGCCGTCGGCGTCTCGCTCACCCACTCGAAAGGGTACGTCTTCGACGACGAGACCGGGGTGACGCTCGCCCGGACCGCCGCCTCGGACGCGATTGCACCGGACGGGGCGGCGACCGACAGGTCGGAGTCGGCGTCGGACTGACCCGACGATGACGGACTGTCCGCGAACGGTGCTGTCGGGCCGGTCGGGTGGTCGCCCGTGAGCGACCCGTCGATAGCCGGCGTCGGGATGACCGCCTTCGCCGACCGGGCGGCCGACCCGCTTCCGCGCCTCCTCGAACGGGCGTCGACGCGGGCCCTCGACGACGCCGAACTCGCCGCCGCCGAACTCGACCTCGTGGTCGTCGGCAACATGGCCGGCGAGGCGTTCGTCGACCGGAGCGGACTGGCGAACGGGCTGACCGCGAGCATCGGCGCCGTCGGCGCGCAGGCCGACCGCGTCGAGAACACGAGTGCCAGCGGCGGGAGCGCGTTCCTCCGCGCCGTCGAGGCGTTCCACGCCGGCCACGCCGACCACGTCCTCGTCGTCGGCGGCGAGCAGATGTCGGCCGTCGACCGCCAGCGAGCGACCGAAGTCGTCGGGAGCATCGTCCACGAAGCCGAGTACCGTCAGGGGGTCACCCTGCCGTCGTTCGCGGGCATCGCCGCCGACGCCTACCTGCGCGAACACGGAGCGCCACGGGAGGCGCTCTCGGCCGTCGCCGTGAAGAACCACACGAACGCGGCGGCGAACCCCTACGCCCAGTTCCGGTCGCGGGTCACCGCCGCCGAGGTGGAATCCTCGCCGATGGTCGCCGACCCCCTCAGACTGTTCGACTGCTGTCCGACCAGCGACGGCGCGGCGGCGGTCGTCCTCGCGCCGCCGGGCGAAGGCGACGTGACGGTTCCCGGCGTCGCCGGCGCGACCGGCACGCACGCTGTCGCCGAACGCGAGAACGTCCTCCGCGTCGAGAGCACGTCCCGGGCCGGCACGCGCGCGTCCTCACGGGCGGGCGTGACGCCGACGGACGTGGACGTGCTCTGTCTCCACGACGCCTTCACCATCCTCGAACTCCTCGAACTGGAGGAACTGGGGTTCTACGCGCCCGGGACCGCGTGGGAGGCGGTCCTCCGGGGAGAGACCGACCGCGACGGCGACCTCCCGGTCAATCCCGGCGGCGGTCTGAAAGCGCGCGGCCACCCCCTCGGTGCGACGGGCGTCGCACAGGTCGTCGAACTCGTCTGGCAACTCCGCGGCGAGGCCGGCGAGCGACAGGTCGACGACCCGGCGACCGGCATCGCGGTCAACGTCGGCGGGTTCGGCAACAACAGCATCTGTTCGATACTCGAAATATGAACGATAGTGACAGTCAGAACGATACGAGCGTCTGGGTCTGCGACGACTGTCAAGAGCGGTGGTACTACGGCCGCGCGCTCTGTCCGGCCTGTGGCTGTGCGTCGGTGGACAGCGCCGACCTCGGCGTCGGTCGACTCGTCGCCACGACGACCGCCCGAGTCACGCCGCCGGACGTCCGTGCGGAGAATCCGCTCGGGTTGGCGCGATTCGCAGACGACGTGGCCGTCATCGCGCAACTCCCCGCCGACGAGTCCCACCGACCGACCGTCGGCGACGAGGTGAACCTCGTCGGCGACGAGACGTTGCGCGACCGTATCGAGGGACCGCGACTCCACCCCGCAGACGAGACTGGCGTCACGAAATCGACGGACGTCGACGAGACGGTCACCGAGACGGAACGGGACTCGCGCGCGCAGTAGGGCCGTCCCGCCGGACCCCCGACGACTGTCGAATGCGCGTCACGCGAGCGCGTCCGTCGGCGTACGTCGGGTATAGTATCATATGTACACATAATTAATACTCTTTATATTTCGGGGTCGAGCGCCGCCGGTCGGTGGTCGGGCACGGAGCGTTCCGGCGGGGTTTGGAGTCGCGTCGCAGTCGCCCCGCGCCGCCGGGCGCCCGAGGCGCCGGTCCGTTCGGCGATGGAGAACACTTTTCTCGTCGGAGGAAGACGTGGTACCGTGACACAGAGCAACGGGGTGAAGGCGACGCGGACGAGTTTCCGGGTGGTGGAGGCGCTCCTGGAGATGGACGGTGCGGGAGTCACCGAACTCTCGGACCGACTCGGGCTGTCGAAGAGTTCCACGCACAGCCACCTCGCCACGTTGTGCGACCTCGGCTACGTGGTCAAGCAGGGCGACCGGTATTCGGTTGGCGTCGCGTTCCTCAACCTCGGCGTCCGGGCGCGGCGGCAGTATCCGGTCGACGCGGTGGTGAAACCGGCGGTCGAGCAACTCGCGGACGCGTGCGGACTGGTCGTCGGCGCGGCGGTCGAAGAGGGAAACCGGGCGACGTACATCCGGGTGGTGACGGGCGACGACGCGGCGACGCTCGACGGAGAGCCGTTACTCGAAGCGGGCGAGACCGTGCCACTGCACGCGACGGCGACGGGCAAGGCGTTGCTCGCGGCGTCCGGCGACGACCGCGTCGAACGGCTGGTCGCCTCGGAGACGCTCGACCGGCACACGCCGAACACCACGACCGAGGCGACGAGGCTCCACTCGCAACTCCAGCAGGTCCGCGAACGCGAGTTGGCGTTCGACCACGAGGAGTACCGGAGCGGACAGCGCGGCCTCGCCACCGTCATCCGCGACCCGGAACAGGACCCCGTCGCGGCCATCTGCATCGTCGGCTCGGCGGAGCAACTGAGCGGGAAGCGGTTCCAGCAGGACCTCCCCGGACTGCTCATCCGAACCCGGAACAAGGCCCAGAAGCGACTCCACAACCGCGAGTGACCGCGCGCGCCGCCCGACGCGGGCGATGGCGATACACTCATGCCGTCCGCTACCCACCATCGTACGAGCGATGCCAACGCGCGAATACGTCATCGGCGTCGACGCGGGGACGACGGGCATCAAAGCCGCCGCAGTCGACCGGCGGGGCGTCGTCCGCGAACACGCGTCCCGTCCGACGCCGCGCACGCGACCGAACGACGGCTGGCAGGAACAGGACCCCGAGGAGACGTGGACGCGGACCGCCGCCGCAGTCGGCGACGTCCTCGACGCGACGGCCGGCGACCCCGTCGCCGTCGGCGTCGTCGGCCAGGGTGGGGGCTGTTGGCTGGTCGACGGCGACGGCGACCCGGTGCGCAACGCCATCCTCTGGTCGGACGGCCGGGCGGGCGACGCCGTCTCGGCGTGGGGAGCGCGCGGCGTCGCCGACCGCGTCTTCGAACTGACGGGCTATCGCCTCTTCGCCGGTCTCATGGCGCCGATACTCGACTGGCTGGACGCGAACGAACCGCAGGCGCTCGACCGGGCGGACGCGGCGTACGCCTGTAAGGACTGGCTCCGTCACCGACTCACCGGCGTCCCCGGAACCGACACCACCGACGCGTCGCTCGGATGCTGGACGGCCCCGCAGGGGAAACGGGCCACCGACGTCGCGGACGCGCTCGACTGCCCGCGACTGGTGTCGCTCGCGCCCGACGAGATACGGGAGCCGACGGACGTCGTCGGCCACGTCACCCCGACGGCCGCCGCCGACACCGGGCTTCCCGAGGGCATCCCCGTCGTCGCCGGCGCGATGGACGTCGGCGGCGCGGCCCTCGGGAGCGGCGCCTTCGGCGTCGACGACGTCTCCGTCCTCTTCGGGACGACGCTCCAGACACAGACCATCACCCCGGATACGTCCGTACGAGGGCCACAGACGGGGTATACGCTCGACCTCGGCGACGGGACGGGCCTGCGAGCCATCGGCGCGATGGCGGGCACGCCGAACCTCGATTGGGTGACCGACCTCTTCGACGCGGACATCGAGGCGGCCGAGGCGGCCGCGCGGTCGGTCCCCGTCGGCGCCGAGGGCGTCCTCTATCACCCCTACCTGAGCACGGCGGGCGAGAAGGCGCCGTTCGTCGACCCGGACGCCCGCGCGCAGTTCACCGGTCTCGACCCGACCCACACGGAGGCCCACCTCGTCCGTGCGGTCTACGAGGGCGTCGCCTTCGGCGCGCGGGACTGCCTCTCGTTGCTTCCGGGGTCGGTCGACCCGGTGACGCTCGCCGGCGGCGGGTCGCGCTCGCCGTTCTGGCGACAGGTGCTCGCGGACTGTCTCGACGCGCCCGTCCGCGTCGCCGACACCGACACGCCGGGCGTCCGCGGGGGCGCCGCCTTCGCCTACGCCGGCGTCGACGACAGCACCCCCCGCGACGTCGTGGCGTCGTGGCCGGCCCGGGAGTCACGAACGTCGCCGCGACCGGACCGCACGCGGCGCTACGACGAGCGATTCGAGGAGTACGTGGCCGTCCGCGACGCCATGCGCGAGGTCTGGCGGCGTCGGTGACGGACGGTGACCGTCAGTTCTGGCCGTAGTTCTCGAAGGTCTCCACGAGGTGGTCGATTTCCTCCTCGGGGAGAATCTCCGGGTCGCCGATGCTGACCGCCTGATAATGGATGCGCGCGCAGTACTCCACCATCAACGCCACCTCGAAGGCCGCCTCGACCGTCTCGCCGGTGGCGATGACGCCGTGGTTCTGGAGGAGACAGGCGTTGTACTCCTCGCCGAGGGTCTCGACGGCGAGGTCGGCGAGTTCCTGTGTCCCGTAGGTCGCGTAGCCCGCGACGGGAATCTTGTCGCCGACGAACGCGATGAGGTAATGCGAGGCCGGAATCGGCTGGCCGAGGCTCGCAAACGTCGAGGCGTACGGCGAGTGGGTGTGGACCACGCCGCCGATGTCGTCGCGTCCCGCGATGATGCCCGTGTGCATCCGCACCTCGCTGGAGGGGACGCGGTCGCCCTCGACGACGTCGCAGTCGAAGTTCACGACCGGCACGTCCGCCGGCGTGATTTCGTCGTACGCCATCCCCGAGGGACTGATGGCGACGTGGTCGCCCTTCTGGGCGCTGACGTTCCCACCCGTGCCGGTGGTCAGGCCCTGTGCGAGCATCGCCCGACCGAGTTCGGCGATGGTCTTTCGCTCTGCACTGAGGTTGACGTCTGTCTCCATCATTAGTTCTGGCCGTAGTGCTCGAAGGTCTCCACGAGGTGGTCGATCTCGTCCTCGGGGAGGATTTCTGGCTCGCCGATGCTGACCGCCTGATAGTGGATGCGCGCGCAGTACTCCACCATCAACGCCACCTCGAAGGCGGCTTCCGGCGTCGCACCGCGGGTCAACACGCCGTGGTTCTGGAGGAGGCAGGCGTCGTACTCGTCGCCCATCGCGTCGGCGGCCGCCGACGCGAGCTCCTCGGTGCCCGGCGAGCGATAGCCCGCGACGGGAATCTTGTCGCCGACGAACGCGATGAGGTAATGCGAGGCCGGAATCGGCTGGCCGAGGCTCGCAAACGTCGAGGCGTACGGCGAGTGGGTGTGGACCACGCCGCCGACGTCGTCGTACTCGCGGTAGATGCGCGTATGCATCGGCGTCTCGCTCGACGCGTCGAGTTCGCCCTCGACCTGTTCGCCGTCGAGCGTGACGACGGGGACGTCCTCGGGGTCGACCTCCGCGTACGGCACCCCGGAGGGGTTGATGGCGACCCGGTCGCCGTCGCGGGCGCTTACGTTCCCGCCCGTGCCTTTCGTGAGGTCCTGTGCGAGCATCTCTCGGCCGAGGTCTGCGACGGCTTCGCGTTGCGTTCGGTGACTGAGTTCAGTTTCGTTTGACATTGGGTGTCAGAGTTCGAGTGTGTTTTCCGCGCGTTCGTGATACGATTCCGTGCCGGTGCCGCGGGATTTGAGCGTGTTGCCCTCGGCGTCGAAGAGGTTCACCATCCCCTGGTCGAACGTACACGTGACCGCGACGCCGCGTTCGGGGTTGTACGAGGGGTCGACGCGCGCCACCCACGGCTCGTCGCCGACGACGTCCAGCGAGATGAAGTTGTCAGACCCCATCGGCTCGACGACGTCGACCGTCGCCTCGAACAGTCGGTCGGAGTCGTACTCCGAGGCGTCCCGCACGACGTGGAGGTCCTCCGGTCGGACCCCGAGGGTCAACTCCTCGCCCACCGCGACGGCGCTCTCGGCGACGACTTCGTCGTCGAGGGCGTAGCTGAGCGAGTCGTCCAGGCGGCTGACGAGGTGGTAGCCGTCGTCGCGCTCGACGAGTTGCGTCGCCATGAAGTTCATGCTCGGCGAGCCGATGAAGCCGGCGACGAACTCGTTTGCGGGGTGGTCGTACACCTCGTTGGGCGAGCCGAGCTGTTGGAGTTCGCCGCCGTCGAGGACGGCTATCTTATCGCCCATCGTCATCGCCTCCGCCTGGTCGTGGGTGACGTAGACGGACGTGACGCCGACTTCGGTCTGGAGGCGCGTAATCTCCGTCCGCATGTGCGTCCGAAGCTTCGCGTCGAGGTTCGAGAGCGGTTCGTCGAACAGGAAGACTTCGGGTTCGCGGACGATGGCGCGCCCGAGCGCCACCCGCTGGCGCTGACCGCCCGAGAGTTCCTCCGGCGTGTCGTCGAGGAGGTCCTCGATGCCCATCATCTCGGCGGCCTCGCGGGTCCGCTCCTCGATGGCGTCCTGCGAGAGGTTGCTCGAATACTTCAGTCCGAAGCCGATGTTCTCGCGGACCGTCATGTGGGGGTAGAGCGCGTAGTTCTGGAACACCATGGCGATGTCCCGCTCTTTCGGCTCTTTGTCGTTGACGACCGTCCCCCCGATGCGGATTTCGCCCTCGGTGATGTCTTCGAGTCCCGCGATCATCCGCAGGGTCGTGGACTTCCCACACCCCGACGGGCCGACGAGCACCAGAAATTCGCCGTCCTCGATGTCGATGTCGAGGTCGTCGACGGCGAGGATGCCGCCGCCCTCGGAGTCGTACACCTTCCGAACGCCGTCCAGTGAGACGCTACCCATGCGTACTCACCTCGTCACCGCGATGTCAACGCCGTCGAGTGCGTCCTCGTTGGCGACGTGAGCGGGGCGTCCGCCCTCGAACAGCGCCGCGATGTCGTCGACGACCATCTCCGTGTGGTGGTCGACGACTTCCTCGGCCGCGCCGGCGAGGTGCGGGGTGGTCACGACGTTGTCCATGTCGAGAAGCGGGTGGTCCTCGGGGAGGGGTTCCTCGCTGTAGACGTCGAGGGCCGCCCCGCGAAGCCCGCCCGACTGGAGTTGGTCGATGAGGGCGTCCTGGTCGATGAGCGCGGCGCGGGCGGTGTTGACGAAGAAGGCCGAAGACTGCATCCGCTCGAACTGTTCGGCGTCGATGAGTCCGCGCGTCGCGTCCGTCACGGGCGCGTGGAGCGTCACGAAGTCCGAGGTGGCACAGAGTTCGTCGAGGTCGACCTTCTCGACGCCGTAGTCGGCCATCGTCTCGGCGTCGACGAACGGGTCGTGGCCGACCATCTCGACGCCGAACCCGCTGGCGCGTTCGGCGACGAGTCGGCCGATTGCGCCGAGACCGACGATGCCGAGGCGCTTGCCGTCGAGTTCCGGTCCCTTCAGGTGGACGTAGGGAGAGTCTTTATCGACCCCCCACGTGACGTCTTCGCGCTCGCCACCGCTCACCGAGTCGGCGCGGGGTTCGCCCGTGTAGACGCCCGTATGCAGGAGGTGATGGGAGTGTGCGATGTGGCGGGTGGCGTCGAGGAGGAGACCGAGCGTGAAATCCGCGACGCTGACGGCGTTTCGCCCCGGCGCGTAGAGGACGGGGATGCCGCGTTCGGTCGCGGCGCCGACGTCGACGTTGGCCTCCGGGCCGCCGCGCGGACACGCCACGACCTTCAGGTCCGGGGCGGCGTCGAGGACGTCGCCGTCGACGCCTTCGTAGCCGACGACGAAGACGTCGGCGTCCGCGACGAGTTCGCGGACGCGTTCGGACGGGTAGCGGTCCTCGCGCTCCGCCATGGGGTGGTAATCCACCTCGAAGCCGAGGTCGTTTCGCAGGCGGTCCAAACCGTCGTCGCTGAGGTTCGCTGTTACGAGTGCTTTCATGGTCGTCATTCTTTGACCGCCCCCATCGTGATGCCCTCCACGAGGTAGTCGCGGATGAGCAGACTGACGACGATGGGCGGCAAGATGGTGATGGTCCCTGCGGCGCCGAGGAGCCCCCAGTCGATGGAGAGATACCCCATCGAAGACTGGATGACGAGCGGCGCCGTCTTCGTGGCCCCGCTGGTGAGCACGATCGCGAGCAGGAAGTTGTTCCACGAGAAGATGAAGCCGATGAACGCGGCGGCGGCGATGCCGGGCGCCACCAGCGGCACGACTATCTCACGGAAGGCCTGAATCCGGTTACAGCCGTCGACGAGCGCCGACTCCTCCAGCGAGCGCGGCAGTTCGTCGATGAACCCCTTCACGATCCAGATGATCATCGGGAGCGTGATGAGGAGGTGCGTGATGATGAGACCGAGCAGACTGCTGGTCAGTCCGACGGTCGTATAGAAGATGTAAAGCGGGACGAGGACGGCCAGCGGCGGAATCATCCGGGTGGAGAGAATCCAGAAGCTGACGTCCGACTCCCGCGGGATGTCCATCCGCGAGAGCGCGTACGCCGCCGGGACGCCGAGGACGATGCCGATTGAGACGGCGGCGACGGCGACGATGAGGCTGTTCAGCAGGTAGTGGCCGAAGTTCTGCGGGCCGAACAGTTCGGCGTAATGCGAGAAGGTGAAATGGAAGTAGACGAACTTCGGCACCCGCCGCATCAGGTCGTTCTGGGACTTGATGGAGGTGGTGACGAGCCAGAAGATGGGAAAGAGCATCCAGACGGTGACGACGAACCCGAAGCCGTACTTCAGGGCCGCGCGGAACAGTTCGGCGGGGTCGTCGAAGTCGACGGCGAAACGACTTCGCGTGCTCATCTCACTGCACCCCCACGTAGCGGAGGATAGCAGTCGTCGTCCCGATGGTGAGGATGAGAAGCAGGATGCCGATGGCGGCGGCCTTCCCGCCCTTGAGGTAGACGAACGCCACCCGGTAGAGGTAGACGTTCAGAATCTCGGTCGAGGTGCCCGGGCCACCGTTGGTGAGCAACCAGATGATGGGGAAGGTGCGGAAACTCCGCATGAGGCGGAACACCAGCGCGATGGCGATCATGTACTCGATGTGCGGGAGGGTGATGTGCCGGAAGATGGCGAGGCGCGGCGCACCGTCGACCCGCGCGGCCTCGTAGAGTTGCGAGGGGACCGCGAGCAGTCCCGCGAAGACGATCATCGTGATGAGCGGCGTCCACTGCCAGACGTCGACGATGATGATGGTTATCATCGACATGGTGGGACGCGACGTCCACGCGGGTGGCGCGATGCCGACCTGCGTCAGCATGTAGTTCAACACGCCGATCTGGCCGTTTATCATGAGCCGCCACATCAGCGCGGTTGCGATGGGCGTGACGACCATCGGGATGAGGAAGACGGTCCGAAAGATGGGCCGCCAGCGCTCGCTGAGCGACTTCAGGTACATGGCGAGTCCGACGCCGAGGAGGAGTTCGATGGTGACGGAGACCCCCGTGAAGACGACGGTGTGTTTGAACGCCTCGACGAAGCGCTGGTCGGCGACGAGCGCCGAGTAGTTCCCCAGCCCGGTCCACGCGATGCCGGACCCGGCGAGCGACCAGTTGTGCAGGCTCATCCAGACGCCCATCAGGAACGGGTAGATAGAGAGAAAGGCGAGGATGAGGACGGCGGGGAGCAGGAACACCCACTTGAGGGCGTCGTCACTGATCTCGATGCGGTTGAGTAGCGGCTGGCTACGGCCGACCCGTTCGGTCTCCGTCGCGTCCATCAGCTCGCTCCTCCCCGCCACGCGTCGAGGGCCGGTCGGCCCGAACGCTCTACGTGCATGGTGGTCTGATTACCGGTTGTAGTTCCCGATGTACTTGTCGGGGATTTTCTTCGCAATCTCGGTGATTTTCGGCGCGGCCTCGTCGAGAGCCTTCTTCGGACTCTTGGTCCCCGTGACGGAGTAGTTCATCGCAATCGCCGCGTTGCTCATCATGTCCATGTTCTGTGGCGTCTGGAGCGGAACCGGCGGCGGCGAGGAGGGGACGTACGAGAGCGCCTTCTCGTGGGCGTCGAGCCACGACTGCTTCGGAATCTTGTTCATGTAGTCGTCCTGACTGGAGAGCCAGTTGCTCCGGGCGTGGCCGTAGGCGGGTTGGCCCTCCCAGTGCGGGACGGAGACGAGTTTGTTCGCAACGCGGCTGTTGGCCCACTGGAGGAAGAGCCACGTCGCCTTGGGGTTCTTCGAGTACTTGCTGATGCCGAGCGCCCACTCCCACGTCGCGGCGACGGGGTCCTGGCCGTCGGGCCCCTCGAACGGCGGCACCCACTCGGCGCGTTCGACGGCCTTCGGGGTCCACGCGCCGAAGGCGTTCGGCGTGTGGTAGATCATGCCGACCTGTCCGTTGCCCATCGCCTGATTCGACTTGTACCAGTCGAAACTGCCGACGTCGGCCGGGCCGTAGTCGCCCATCCACGTCGAGAAGGTCTTCAGGGAGTCGATGCCTTTCTGGGAGTTGAGCGTCGCCTCGCGGCTCTCGTAGTCGAGCCACTCCGCGCCGTACGTACGGAACATCGTCGCCCAGTTCGCCGAGGAGAGCGTCGTCGAGGACGCCCGCGAACAGATGCCCGCCCGGTCGGTCTTGTCCGACTCGGAGATGGTCTTGGCGGCGTGGGTGACGTCCTCGAAGCTCTGGGGTTCCGAGAGACCCAGTTTCTCGAAGGTCGGCTTGTCGTACGCGAGACAGCCGTACCCCTCGATGCCGAACGGCAGGCCGGTGAAGTAGCCGTCGCCCTCGTACGTTCCGCCGTAGGAGAACGCGTCGATGGCGCCTTTGGGGTAGTCCTCCATGTGGAGCCACCCCTTGTCGGTGAGGTCCTTGTCGTTGATGAACGTCTTGAGGTTCTGGACCCAGCCGGCGTCGTAATACCGGGCGACCGGCCAGAGACCCATGAAGAAGCCGTCGTACTTCCCGCTCTTGGAGTTGAGGTCGAGCGTGAGCTTCTGCCAGAGCTGGCTCTCGGGGAACGTGTTGTATTTGACCGTAATCCCGGTGAGGTCCTCGAAGTAGCCGAGGAACTCCTTGGTGGCCTTCGTGTAGGGATGGACGTTCATCCCCATGGTGATGGTGGTCCCGGAGAACTGCTCCCAGTCGATGTCGGCCTCTCGGGCGTGGTCGTTGAGTTTCTGTCCCCACTCTTTGATCGCCTGTTCCTTCTCCGAGCCGCCACCGCCGTTCGTCTCGCCACCGCCGCCGCCACCGCCGGATTCCGACGGCGTACTCGTTTCGGGGGCCGATCCCGCACAGCCTGCGAGACCGATTGCTGACAGTGCTCCAGTCGTCTTCAGTAGCGTGCGCCGGTTCAGGACGCGACGCGAATTGCCTTGGTCACTCATGGCTATCGTGGGCCGTCTCCTCTCGTTCCTCGGGTCACCCGATGAACGTTCGTGATGGACGCTAGCCCTGCCGGCAGGTATACAGTACCGGCAATAAATTTTATTGTTCTTTTCGTACACGAAATGCGAGTATAGCGGGAACAGTTTTCTATCGTCATCGACGTTGTGGCTCGTATGGCACCGTGTATCATCGGAATCGACGCGGGAACGTCGAACATCAAGGCGGTCACGTTCGACCTCGACGGGAGCGAGCGGGCCACCGCGAGCCGCCGGAACGAGGTTCTGACGCCGACGACCGACCGCGTCGAACAGGAGATGGACCGGACGTGGGAGTTGACGGCGGCCGTGCTCCGCGAGGTGGTCGCCGACCTCGACGACGCGTCCGAGGTCGTGGGCGTCGGCGTGACGGGGCAGGGCGACGGCTGTTGGCTCCTCGGCGACGACGGCGACCCGGTGCGCAACGCCATCCTCTGGAACGACGGCCGGGCGGCCGCGTACGTCGACCGCTGGCAGACCGACGGTCGCGGCGCGTCCCTCTACGAGGCCTGTGGATGTACGCTGTTTCCCGGGTCGACGCTCCCCATCCTCGCGTGGCTCCGCGACAACGAACCCGCGACGCTGGAGGACGCGGCCACCGTCTTCTACTGCAAGGACTGGCTGAAATACTGCTTGACGGGCGAGCGGACGACCGACCCGAGCGACGCGTCGCTTCCCTTCCTCGACCACCGGACGAACGCCTACGCGACCGACCTCGGCGAGCGGTTCGACCTGCCCAGCATAGAGGAGTGTTACCCGCGACTCGTCCCGCCGGCCGACCCCATCGGGACGGTCACGGCCGAGGCGGCCGCCGCGACCGGACTCCCCGAGGGCGTCCCGGTCGTCTCGGGACTGCTCGACATCGCGGCCTCCGCGCTCGGAAGCGGGGCCGCCACCGAGGGCGACAGTTCCTCCGTCGTCGGCACGACGTCGCTCAGCCAGACGTTCGTCACGGACCCCACGCCCGGTGGCGACCCGGCCGGGTTCACCATCTCGCTCGGCTTCGAGGACCTCTATACGCGGGCGATGGCGTCGATGGCGGGAACGCCCAACCTCGACTGGATGCTGGACGAACTCGCTACCGTCGAGGCGTTCGCGGACGTCGAGGCGGCGGTGCGGGACCTCCCGGTCGGCGCCGAGGGCGTCCTCTATCACCCCTACCTGAGCACGGCGGGCGAGCGCGCGCCGTTCGTCGACCCGAACGCCCGCGCGCAGTTCACCGGCATCGGTCCCAACCACACCCGCGCACACCTCTGTCGGGCCGTCTACGAGGGCCTCGCGCTTGCGATGCGGGACTGCTACGAGCACATCGACACCGCCACGGACACCGTCTACGTCAGCGGCGGCGGCACTCGCTCGTCGTTCGTCTGTCAGTTGCTCGCGGACTGTCTCGGCGTCCCCGTCGCGGTGCCGGCCGGCACCGAGTTCGGCGCGAAAGGCGTCGCGCTCCTCTGTGCCGTCGCACTCGAGGAGTATCCGGACGTGGCGACGGCCGTCGCCGAGACCACGGCCGTCGAGACGGCCTACCGGCCCCGCCCCGAACGGACGCGGGCCTACGACGACCTCTACGACCTCTACCGCATGGCCTACGAGTCCATGGGCGAGGTCTGGCGCGCCCGCGCCGAGTTCCTCGAACGGCGACAATCGTAGCCGAAACGGGACAATCGTAAAGGGCGCGAAGTGCGTCCAGGGCGTATGAGAATCACGGACTACGAACTGTTCGAAGTTCCGCCGCGGTGGCTGTTTTTGAAGCTCACCACCGCCGACGGGACCGTCGGGTGGGGGGAGCCGACCCTCGAAGGGAACACCCGACCCGTCCGGGGCGCGGTCGAATCGCTCATGGAGAACTACCTCCTCGGGCGGTCGGCCAACGACATCGAACGCCACTGGAAGGCGATGTACCGGGGGAGTTACTACCGCGGCGGCCCGGTGAACATGACCGCAATCGCGGGCATCGACCAGGCCCTCTGGGACCTCAAGGGCAAACAGTACGGGGCGCCGGTGTACGAACTGCTCGGAGGGAAGGCCCGCGACCGGGTCTACGTCTATCAGTGGATCGGCGGCGAGACGCCGGAGGAAGTCGCGGCGAGTGCGCGGGCGGCCGTCGACGCGGGCTACCGGACGGTGAAGCTCTCGCCCATCCAGCAGACCAACCACATCGGGACGCCCGCGTCGGTGACGGCGGCCGAACGACAGGTCGAGGCCGTCCGGGAAGCCGTCGGCGACGACGTCAACATCGCTGTCGACTTCCGCGGCCGCGTCGACACCGGGACCGCGAAGCGACTGTCCCGCGCCATCGAACCCTACCGACCGATGTTCATCGAGGAACCGGTCGTCGCGGAACACATCGAGCAGTTGGTGCGCGTCGACGAACACACCGAGACGCCCATCGCCACGGGCGGCCGACTCTACTCGCGGTGGGAGTTCAAAGGACTCCTCGACCAGGGGTCGGTCGACATCGTCCAGCCGAACCCCTCCCACGTCGGCGGACTGAGCGAGGCGAAACGCATCGCCGACCTCGCGGAGACCTACGGGGTCGTCGTGATGCCGAACTGCGCCATCGGTCCCATCGCACTCGCGGCGTGCGTCCAACTCGACGTCGCCGTCGACCCCGCCTTCCTCCAGGTCCAGAACCTCGACGTTCACGAACCGAAAGGGAACGACCTCCTCGCGTATCTCGACGACCCGGACGCCTTCGGCTTCGAGAACGGCTACGTGAAACCGCCGGACGGTCCGGGACTCGGCGTCGACATCGTGGAGGACGCCGTCCGAGAGGCCGCAGAGCGCGCGGTCGAGTGGCAGAATCCCCGGTGGTACAACGAGGACGGAAGCGTCTCCGAGTGGTGATGGCGTTCGGCGACTCCGAACGCATGTGAGTCGGTCGCACGCGCCGCGACGCGGTCGTTCCGGGACGACGCGGCCGCCCACGCCGGGACGACCGGCCACGGTTCGCCGGCGGTCGATTCGCCGCCGGACGGACCGCGTTCTGCGTCACCGAACGCCGTGTGAACGATTGTCACACATCGGGGGCGACGACGCCGACGACGGCGCGGATTCCCGTGGCGGCGCGGACGAACGGGCGGTCACGAGCCGAGGACATTGTCGACGTCGCGGGCGGTGGCGGCGGCGCTCCGCGAATTCGTTCGGTATCGGCGAACGATTGCGAGAGCGGCGACTCAGGCCGCGTCCGGGCCGTCGTCCGCGACGAGGGCCGCTTCGAGGAGTTCGAGGGGGTGGGTGATGTCGTAGCCGGAACCGTGTTCCATCTGCATCGCGCAGGTGGGGCACTCGGTCATCCCGACCTCTCCCTCGGCGTCGGCCATGTGTTCGAACATCTCCTCGCCGATCTTCATCGACGTCTCGTATTTCTCCGCCTTCCAGCCGTAGGTGCCGGAGATGCCCGAACACGAGTCGCCCACGTCCTCGACGTGGACGCCGTCGACGTCGGCGAACAGTTCGACGGCCTGCCGGTGGAGACCCTGATTGCGGGCGTGACACGGGCCGTGGTAGGCTATCTCCCGCCCGTCGAGCGTGGCGTCCGACAGCGACCCCGAGAGGTCCTCGTGGATGCGGAGGTATTCGAGGGCCTCGAAGGTGTTCGACGCCACGTCGTCGACGCCCTCGATGTCGAACAGTTCGGGATACTCCTGTCGGAGCGACAGCGAACAGGACGTACAGGAGGCGACGACGTCCGCGCCGTCGGCGATGGCGGCGGCGAGTTCGTGCACGTTCGTCTCCGCCTCCCGTCTCGCGTCGTCGAGCATGCCGTTGGCGAACATCGGCGTGCCCGAACAGCGCTGTTCGGGGACGAGCACCTCGTAGTCGAACGCTTCGAACACCCGGACCATCGCCTTCGCCACCTCCGGCGTGTTGTAGTTGGCGTAACAGCCGTGGAAGTACGCGACGCGTTTCTCGGGGTTCTCGACGGCCGCGCCGCCGCGCGCGCGCCACCACTCGCGGAAAGTTTCGGTGGCGAAAGCGGGAAACTCGCGTTCGCTGGTGACGCCGAGGGTCTTTTCCAGTAGCCAGCGCGCCGGCCCGAAGTTCATCGCGGCGTTGGCGAGGCGGGGCACCTTGCTCGCCACGGCGGCCGACGTCCGGTAGTTCGCCAGCAGTCGGTTGCGCCAGTAGGTGGGGTCGGTCAGCGACAGTTCCTCCGCGACGTACTCGCCGCGGGCCTCGTTGTGCATCTGCGAGAGGGGGACGTCGGAGGGACACGCCGAATCACAGCGCATGCAGTTCGAACACGAGGTGATGGAGTCGTCGATGTCGACGTCCTCCTTGCGCTTGAGGCGCCACTGCTCCGGACCCTGGAACTTCGGTCCCGGGAAGTCGTCGTCGACTTCGGCGACCGGGCAGGACACCTCGCAGGTCGTACACTTATAGCAGTCGTCGGCGCCGGCGCGCAGGTCGATGTCGCCCTCGGGGAAGACGTCGACCGGGTCGGTCGTCTCGCCCGCGTCGACGCCGCCGTCGCTTGCGATGCCGTCGTCCGTCTCGGTTGTGTGGTCAGTCATTGTCGTCAACTCGCAGTCGGTCGGTCGATGGCTCGATGCTCGCCGCCGCGCGCCGCCCGGCCACGAGACCGGTCGTCAGCGAGACGCCACTCGCCGATTTCTCTCTGGCGACGTCCGCGCCGCCGACGACGCTCCCGGCCGCAAAGAGGTTCGGAAACTCGGGGTCGCCCTCGGCGTCGAGCGGTCGCGTCGCGTCGTCGATTCGGACGCCGAAGCGCGCGTAGGGCTGGTCGCCGAAGGCGTCCTCGACGAACCAGTCGTAGCGGTCCGTGGGGTGGGGAACGTGGCAGTCGAAGACGGGTTCGCGGACCGCCTCGCGGTCCGACGCCAGCCCCTTCCCGACGAGTCCGCCGGTGGCGAGGACGAACGCCTCGTCGGCGTACGGAACCTCGGTTCCCTTCCGGTCGACGGTGACGGCGGTCAGCCGGCCGGACTCGTCGGTCTCGTAGCCGACGACGGGGTTCCCGGTCTCGAACCGGACGCCCTCGGCGTCGAGTGCGTCGTACAGTCGGTCTTCGAGGCGAAGGCCGGGGAGACTCGGCGGTCCCATCGGGAGTTCGAAGACGTCGACGCCGAGTCGGTCGCCGAGTTCGCGCCGGACGCCCTCGGCGTCGTCGTCGCCGAGGACCGCCGGGAACCCCACGCGCTCGGCGTCGCCGAGGTGGGGTTCGACGGCCGACGCGAGCGCTCGCCGGGCCGGCACGCCGTCGACGGGTTCGTCGCGGTCGAGCGCCGACGCGACGCGCGTCACGGCCGCGTCGTCGGCGAAACCCGTCACGAACCCGACCTCGACGCCGTCGACGTCGAAGGGGACGTCCGCCGACGCCAGCCCCGAGGCCACGAGTCGCGCGTCGAAGTCGGTGAACGAGCGAAAGCCCGCGACGAGCATCGGACGGTCGTCGCTGGCGAGACCGGCGGCCGCCGCGCGCGGATACCGGGCCGTCGGCTTCAGCGTCCCGCCGAAGGTCGGCACGAGCGCGTTTCGCTCGGTGTGTCCCCCCGCGTACAGGTCGCCGGCGAGGTCGTCGAACAGCGCCAGCCCCTCCCGGAGGGCCTCGGGACCGAGCACCGAGTACGGGTGGTCGCCGGGGAGGTCGGCGAGGCCGTCGAACGGCGACGCCAGCGGCCCGCGAGGCGGCGACCGCTCGGCCCGCACCTCGCGGACGTCCCGGCGCTCCTGTGAGACGTAGGCCGAGCGGTCGGTCGGGTCGGCGCGCGCGGGGACGTAGCCGAGGGCGTCGACCAGTCCCGACGCCTGCCGGAGACTCGTCTTCTTATGCGAGACGAGGCGCACGTCGGCGCCGGCGCGCGCGGCGGCGACGGCGCTCGCAATCCCGGCGAGACCGCCGCCGACGACGAGGACGTCGCTCGCTATCACCGCGACGCACCTCGCTCCGGGCCGGCGTCGAAGGCCGCGTACTCGACGTCGGCGTCGAGGACGCCGGGGTCCGCGTCGTGGTTCATCGTCGTCGCGTGGAGGAGGTGGTTCAACATCGCCTGGGAGAGCTGTTCGCCCCAGAGCGCGTGGCGCTGGCCCTTCCAGCGCTCCTGATACAGTCGGTCGACGGCGGCGCGCGCGGTGTCGGGTTCGTGGTCCGGCACCAGTTCCGCCCCGAGTCGGTGGGTACAGAACCCGCCCTGACAGTTGCCCATCGACGCGCGGGTCTGGAGTCTGACGCCGTTCAGGTCCGCTCCGACCCGGTCGATTGCGTCCCGGACTTCGGCCCGGGTGACGCCCTCGCACTCACAGACGACCGGGTTCGGCCCGTCGACCGAGAGGACGTCGGGGGCGCGGTCGCCGAGTCGCTGGACGCTCCGGCGGGCGACCGGCGACCGCAGGCCGAACTCGTCCATCCACTCGTCGAGGGCGCGCGCGTCGTCGCTCCCGGGGAGGGGTTCCTCGGCCGTCCGGCAGTCGGCGTCGACGCCGAGGCGGGCACAGACGTGGTCGGTGACGGATTCGGCCATCTCGCGGTACGTGGTCAACTTCCCGCCGACGATGGAGGTGAATCCTTCGACGCCGTCGCGGTCGGCGTGGTCGAGGACGAAGTAGTTGCGCGTCACGTCGCCGGGGTCGTCGGTCGACCCCGGGTCGGGGTCGTAGAGGGGGCGGACCCCCCAGTACGCGCGAATCATCCGCGCGTCGGCGACGGCCGGTACCATCTCGGCGGCGAGGTCTATCATCATGTCCACCTCCCACTGCTCTTCGGGGTAGTCGTCGGGGTCGTCGACGGGGTCGTCGTTGGCGCCGAGGAGGACGGTCGTCTCGTGAGGGATGATGGTGTCGCCCTCGCCACGGGGGAGACAGCGGTTGATGACGGTGTCGACCTGCCGGACGTTGGTCACGACCATCGCGCCCTTCGAGATGGCCATCTCGACGTCGACGCCCGCCATCGCGGCGAGTTGACTCGCCCACGCGCCGGTGGCGCTGACGACGTGGTCGGCCCGGATGGTCTCGCGGTCGCCCTCGGTGCCCTCGCCGAGGTAGTTCGGGCCGCGGCGCTCGATTTCGACGCCGACGACGGCGCCGTCCTCGACGACGAGGTCGACCACCTCGGCGTGTGTCTCGACGGTCGCCCCGTGGTCGACGGCGTCGGCGGCGTTGGCGACGCAGAGGCGGAACGGGTCGACGGCGCCGTCGGGAACGCGTATCGCTCGCTCGACGTCCTCGGTGAGGTAGGGTTCGAGACGGCGCGCCTCGGCGCCGGTGAGCACCTCCGTGGGGATGTCACACTCCGCACAGCCGTCGAGTTTCTGCTGGAAGTAGTCGTCGGCGTCGCCGGCGAGTTGGACGAAGAGACCGCCGGTGTCCTCGACGCAGTGGCCGGCGATGCGCCGGAGGACCCGATTTTCGCGCATGCAGTCGATTGCGCTCTCCTGGTCGTCGACGGCGTAGCGCGCACCGCTGTGGAGGTGGCCGTGGGTCCGGCCGGTCGTCCCCTCCGTGAGGGTCCCGCGTTCGACAAGCGTCACGTCGACCCCGCGCATCGCCAGGTCCCGGGCGGTCCCCGTGCCGGTGGCTCCGCCGCCGACGACGACGACTGAGTGGCTCATGAAAGCGTTTCCGCGCACGACGACCAACGCCATAACTGTTCCGCCCGGCGCAGAAACGCGTGCGCGGTCCCACCGCCACAGCGGCGAACGCAGTTCGGTAACGGCGCGCGCACGGCGCGACCCACGATAGCGTTCTGTATGAGCGAACGCGAAGCGCGCCGGGGTGAGCGACCGGGCCGTTCGGCGTGGTATCGTGGTCGGCACCCGGTGGTGTTACAACAGTGTGTCTGTAACACCACGGCGGACGACCCGGGGCGGTGGCCGGGCGCCGAACGTTACAATAGTACTGTTGTAACGTGCGGTGCTCGCGCGACCACCGCGAGAGGGGACCGAATGAACTATTCCGCCCCCACCCGTGGGTCGACGTGAGCGGGCATGTGCAAGGTAGAGCAGGTAGCCGAGAAACACGGACTCGCCGAGTTGGACCGAGAGCTACGACGACGACACCGGCGGGGCGCTATAGTAGGAGTTAGAACTTTCCGCCCGGGGTTCGTTGGGGAACGTAATGGA
>JBDGTR010000040.1:0-19038 GCA_042216635.1 Haloplanus sp.
TCCCTTATACAATCAAGTCGATACCAACGGCTTGAAAGAAACGCCTATGTATTAGACGTTCTTCCCATCGAAGCGTAGATTAGTCCATGATTAGGCATGTATCAGACGAAAGACGGAACGAAAGCATAGTAAAATTCGTATTAGGTGGGGGTACGGTGAACTGAGATGTTCGACGTACCCCTCCAGAGCGACATCACGGCCATCGCCGAGAGCGTCAACGCGGTGTGGGTGTTGATGGTCTCGTTCCTGATTTTCTTCATGCAACCGGGATTCGCGTTGCTCGAAGCGGGTCAGGTACGCGCGAAGAACGCGGCGAACGTCGTGATGAAGAACATGGTCGACTGGTCGCTCGGCGTGTTGGTGTACTTCTTCATCGGCGCGGGCGTCGCGGCCATCGCGGGCTACGTCACCACCGCCGGCGAACCGCTCAGCCTCGCCAGCGCCTTCGCGTACGTCTCCGACCCGACGGCGTGGATCGGCTGGCTGTTCGGCGCGGTGTTCGCCATGACCGCCGCGACCATCGTCAGCGGTGCGGTGGCAGAGCGCATCACGTTCAAAGCGTACGTCTTCTACGCGTTCGTGATGGTGGCACTCATCTACCCCGTGATTCAGGGGTTCGCGTGGGGTGGCGACGGCCTGCTCTCGGCGAGTGGCTTCCTCGGGCAGGCCATCGGCGCCGGCTACAGGGACTTCGCGGGCGCGACGGTCGTCCACGCCCTCGGCGGCGTCGCCGGTCCCACGGCGGCGTACATGCTCGGTCCCCGGACCGGGCGGTTCGACGCCGAGGGTAACTCCCAGCCCATCCCCGGCCACTCCGTGGTCTTCGCGTGCATCGGCACGCTCATCCTCGCCTTCGGCTGGTACGGCTTCAACGTCGGCACGCAGGCGACGGTGCTCACCGCCGACGGCGCGTTCAACGGCGCCGCTCTCGGTCGCGTCGCCCTCAACACCACGCTCGCTATGGGCGCCGGGATGATGGCGTCGCTGGTCGTCACGACCATCACCGAGGGCAAACCCGACCCGCTGTTCGCCGCCAACGGCCTGCTCGCGGGACTGGTCGCCATCACCGGCGCCTGCGCCCACGTCACGTGGCCCGGCGGCGTCGTCATCGGTCTCGTCGGCGGCGCACAGACCCCGCTGGTCTACCGGTGGGTCGTCGACTCCCTCAACATCGACGACGTCTGTGGCGTCTTCGCCGTCCACGGGAGCGCGGGCTTCATCGGCACCCTGATGATACCGTTCTTCGACGTCGCGGGCTTCTCGACGGCACAGCTCACGATGCAGATAGTCGGCGCCGTCGTCATCGGCGTCTGGACGGTCGTCACCACCGTCGTCACGCTCCGGGTCGCCGACGCCCTCTTCGACATCCGCGTCACCCCGGACGAGGAGGTCGAAGGACTCGACCGGGGCGAACACGGCATCGCGGCCTACCCCGAGTTCGGCGAGAGCGACACGCCCGTCGCAGACGGCGGTCGTCCGGTCCGCCACGGTCCCGACACGCGCCGCGTCGGAGGTGACGACTGATGGCCGACGACACCGAACTGGAGATGGTCGTCGCCATCATCCGCCCGGAGAAACTCGGCGCGGTCAAACAGGCACTCGCCCGCGTCGGCGCGCCCCACCTCACCGTCACCAACGTCTCCGGTCGCGGCTCCCAGCCCGCCGACCGGGGACAGTGGCGCGGCGAGGAGTACACGGTCGACCTCCACCAGAAGACCAAAGTCGAGTGCGTCGTCGCCGACGTGCCCGCTTCGGACGTCGTCGACGCCATCGCCGAGGCGGCCAACACCGGCGAACCCGGCGACGGCAAAATCTTCGTCCTGCCGGTGATGGACGCACGCCAGATTCGGACCGGCGCCGAGGGCGCAGACGCCGTCTGACCCCGCTCTCGACTCACAACCGTCTCGCCGCCACCCTCTCTCCATGATTCACTCGCGCATCGACACCGACACTGCCGACGCCATCGGCACCGCCGCCGTCGCCGACGCGGCCTTCGGCGCCGGCCGACCCGTCCAGCCATGACGTCGGCGCTACTCCCGTCGGACGTCGACGAGGTGGACGCCCACATCCTCAACGCCCTCCTCGCCGACGCCCGGACCAGTTTCCGAAGCATCGGCGACCGCGTGGGCGTGACCGCCACCACCGTCTCGACCCGCGTCGGCGCACTCGAACGTCGGGGCATCATCCGGGGGTACGCCCCCCGACTCGACTACGACAGACTCGGCTTCGGGTCGCTCGCCGTCTTCCAACTCCGACTCGAAAACCACGCGAACGCCCGCGTCGTCGACCGCGTCTGTGAGTATCTCACCATGATGACGGTCTTCGAAGTGACCGGCGCCTACGACGTCCTCGCAGTCGGACGCTTCCCCGGCGTCGACGCCGTCACCGTCTGTGCGCGCGAACTCGCCGCACTCGACGGCGTCGTCCGCGCCACGCCGCTTCTCGCCCTCGACGCGCCGCTCTCTCACCGGCAGTTCCCGCTCCCGCCGGACGGACTCCCCGACGGCGACCTCCCCGACGGTCCCTGACCGTCTCGGCCGCCGTTCGCGCGTGGCCGGCCTACATGAAGTCGCCCAGACTCGACGGCTTGTTCTTGTCGTTCTGGAAGACGCTCTCCAGACTCGCCTCCAGCACTTCGAGGCGCTGTTTGGTGTAGGGCCGGCAGTCGAACTCCTCGGCGACGCGGATGGCGGTGTCCATGTACTTGTTCACCGACCCCTCGTGGACGGTGAGGTTCACCCGCCCGCCACACTCCCGGCACTCGCCCGACAGCGGCATCCGGCGGTACTTCTCGCCGCAGTCCAAACACCGCGTCTCCTGTCTGGAGAAGGCCCGTAAGTTGCCGATGAGGTCCGGCAGGAAGTGGTACTCGATGACGCGTTCGGCCACGTCCGTCTCGTCGACCGCCCGGAGTTTCCGCGCCAACTCCAGTTGGGCGTCCATCTTCTCCATCATCGACCCCAGCGTCTTGTACGCCGAGAGGTCCGGGCCGAGTGCGAGGTCCGAAGTGTCGTGGGTGTGGTCGAAGCCGTGGTACTCCTCGTCGGTTCCGAGGGATTCCTCGGCGATTTCGATGTCGACGTCCTCCGGGTCCGCCATCTCCACCGTCGCCTCGTAGAATTCGAGGGGGTACTCCCGCACCACGTCCACGTTGTGCGCCTCGTCGTCGATTTCGGCGGGGTCGATGCGCGAGGACATCACGAGAGGGGCGTCCATCGAGTTGTGAGCGTACAGCCAGTTCGCCGTGAAGACGGGGTCGCCGCCCACCTGCAGGTCGTACAGGTAGCCGTCGTAGTCGACTTCCGCGACGTTCTGTACCCGCAGATACGACAGGTCGCCGTCGACGAGCGGGCGAAGTTCGTCGAGAGACTCCCGTGCTCCTGCCGGCAGGTCGCGCCCGTCCAGTTCCTCGACTATCTCTCGAAGCTTCGCCAGCGAGACGTTGTCGCGTCGCTTCAGGTACTTCGGAATCGTGCGCTTTACGTCTGCAATCTCCATCTCGCGGAGGTCCATCAGCGCGTCCGGGACGGTGACGACGAGGCTCTTCGGGTCGTACCGGTCCTCACCGTCGAGAATCCGGTGGAGGGGGTTGTCGGTGGTCCCACCGGAGACGGTGACGGTGTGGATGTCCTGCCGATTGCCCGGGCGGTCGGTCTCGGTGGAGACGCTGGCGACCAGCCCGAACCGATGGAGCAGGAAGACGATACCGTCCCTGACGTCGTCGCTGGTCGTCTGGAAGCCGACCGTGGTGGCGTTGTCGTCTGTCGTGTCGCTCCCATCGCCCGCGATGAATCCACGCAGGAACGCGAGCGCAACGTCGCGCGGTGCCCGGAGGACGCACTCCGGGACGACCTTCTCGCTGGAGTCGTCGGAGTCGGCGTCGACGAACCCGAGTTCGTAGAGCACCTCCCGGAAGACCGCCGGGAACCGAATCTCGTACGCTCGATTCGACCACCGGACGCTCGGGTCGTGGCCCAGCGTCGAGGCGATGGCTCCACACGCCCGTTCGACGATGTCCTCGTCGCCGTTGTGAATCGCCGGATACGTACTCGACAGCGTCCCTTCGGCGACGAACAGCCCGAGGAGCCAGCCGAACTCCTCGTCGACCGGAATCTCGCGGTCGACCCCGGTCTCTGACCCCGAGAGCCCGACCGCGACGTCCGTCGGGGCGCCTTCGAAGCCGCCCGCGTCGAGGATGCGTTCCAACCGTTCGTAGCCGATCTTGCGTTTCGAGAGTCGAGACGAGAGGCCCTGCCCGAACTCGTCGTGGGCGGGACTTCCGCGTTCGGTCGCCTCCCAGACGGTCGTGAGCAGGTCCGCTACGTGGTCGTCGATGAAGACGTACGGGTCGTCGACACACTCGACGACGTCGAGTGTCGTTTCCACGGTGTCGACGGGGAGTTCTCGGGGCGCGACCACGAGGTCGCCCTCGCGGAGGTCTTCGCCAGCTACCTCCTCGATTCCGTCGTCGTATCTGAACAGGCTGTGATTCGCGGTGATGGAAAGCGAGCGCCCGAACTGCGTCTCCACGCTGAGTAGGCTCTCGTCCTCGTCGGCCCGATACCGGATTGCCTTCTCGATGGGCGCGAGCGACGCTCGGTGTTCGTCGTCGAAGACGTAGGTCTGCCACCCCTCCGAGAGACAGGTTCGCTTCCGGAACTTGCCGTCCCGAACGACCTCGCTCTCCAGTTCGTCCCATAACTCCTCGAACGTGAGAAATTCCACGTCGCCCTCGGGTGAGACGGCGACCAACCGCGAACCCTCCGCGACGCTCCCTCCCCGTTTGTCCGGCAGGTACTCCTTCGAGAAGTTGAGCAGACCGTCCATCAGGAGCATCACGCAGTCTTCGTCGCCGTCGCAGTTCCGGCGCTTGGCGGCGTGGAAGTACGGATGGGCGTAGCCCACCGCCGCCGTCGTAAAGCCAACCACGCGCCCGACGACGGCGGCGGAGGTGTGGGGCGCCATCCCGAAGACGAGTTCGCCCACGAGGTCGTCGCGTTCGTCCACCTCGTAGAACGGCGGCAGGCCGTAGAACTCCGTCAACAGGTCGTCGACGAAGTCGGCGGTCCGAAGCAGGTGTTCGGCCGCGCCCGTCGGGAGGACGATGTCCTGGACCTTGAGTTCGACCAACTGGTCGTCGAAGCGAAGCGGGTCGCCGTCGACGTCGGTCTCGTAGCCGAGTTCGCGGAAGTCCTCGGCGCTCACGTCGAGTTCGGCGGGGCGGACGGCGGTGACGGGGAGGTCCGTCATGTCGTAGCGGACGGTGCCGTCTTTGAACGCGGTGACGCCGTGTTTCGCCCGGAGGACGCCCTTCGCCATCGGTTCGGGCGTCTTCGTCGCCGAGGACAGCCCCTTGACGCCTTTCAGTATCTCGAAGGCGGCCTCGCGTTCGCCCACGGTTTCGAGGGCTTCGTGGTAGGTCTCGCTCACGTCGAGGCGTTGCCACCCGGCGCTACTCACGGCGCGGTCACAGCGCTCGCAGTGGACGCGCCCGGACTCGTCGGGTTCGACCACCTGTCCACAGGAGTCACACTCGTAGCGGGGTTCGGTGTGACTCCCGCAGTCGGGGCACTGGATGCGGTAGGTGTCGGCGCCGCAGGCGTCGCACGTCCGGTGGCCCACCTCCACCTCGACGACCCCCCGCCCGGCGTCGGTTCGCGTGCGGGCGGCGCCGCCCACGTCGCGTTGACTCCCGCCCGCCTCGCCGATGGGAAAGAGCGTGTGGACCGCCGGCGAGAGGTCGCGGCTCTCCGATTTCTCCGGGCGGCCCATCCGGTTGCCGATGCGGGTGGGCGCGCGTTCGCGCACCTCGAAGGGCGCCACCTCGCAGACGGCGCGGACGGCGTTCTCGCCGTCGGCCCAGTTTCGCGCCGACGCCGAGAGGTCGTCGGGCGTCCACTCCCTGTCGAGGTCGGTCGTCACGCCGAGCGACCGGGCCAGCGGTCGCCACGTGCCGACTCTGAGCGTCTCCTCGGTCTGGACGTGTTCGACCAGCAGGGTTTCGAGCGTTCGCCGGACCGACTCGGTGCGGTCGAGGACGAGTACCGTCTCCTCGTCGGCCCGGTCGGCCGGTCGCGTCCCGGCGCCGACGCCGCCGTCGCTCTCGACGGCCACCACCTCGCCGGCGGCGACGGCGTCAGCGAGCGCTTCGAACGCCTCGACGCTCACGTCGTGCCAGCAGTAGGTGTAGGCGGGGTGAAGCGGGCAGTCGTACGCCGTCGCCCACTCGAAGGCCTCCGCGACGGTCGGGGAGTCGAGGTCGACCCGGGGGTCGTCGCGGAGGGCCTGTACGTCCGCGCCCGCCGCCTCGAACTCCTGGACCCACCACTCGACCGTGTAGGACGCCGGCGCGAGGGGGTGGTTGTTCTCGACGAACTCGCCGTAGTTGACGAGGTACTCCCCCAAATCGAGTATCTCCTCGACGCCGTTGCGGACTTCGAGGGCCTCCTCGGGGTCGTCGATGCGGCGCACGTCGCCGTTGGCGAGTCTGACCGTCGGTCCCTCGATGGTGTCGACGGGGACGACCCCCGCCGCCTTCCCCGGGCGCTCGGTCTTTATCTGCGTCCCCGTGGCGAGGAAGTCGTCGACGAGGTGCATCGTCGCGGGGTGGACGCCCGCCGTGGCGAAGCCGTGGTTGCGCGCGCGGCCGTACCGGAGCCGAAAGCCCCCCGACTCGGAGGGGTGGCCGAACACCGGTCGCCCCGCGATGAGGTCGCGGAGGTACTTCGTCGCGGGGTCGACCCGCTTCGGGCCGTCGGTCCTCTCGTCGTCGGGTGCGTCCTCGTCGGGCGCGTCTGCGTCCGCGCCGTCTGCATCCGCCTCGCCGTCGTGGTCCTCGTCGTGGCCGACGGTGCCGTCGATGAGGTCCTGTAGCCACGGCCAGTCCACCTCGTCGAGACTCCGGGTGTAGCGCTGTATCTTCGGCGCCTTCAGCGCGATGCCCTCCGCGAGGACGAGACACATCCCGCCGCGAGGGTTGTTCGTGTCGACGCGTTCGAGGTCCCGGAAGCCCGACACCTCCTCGTCGCCGGTGGCCTCCCCGTCGAGCATGATGGGCGCGTTCTCCGCGATGAACTTCGTCTCCTTCTCCTTCGGGGAGTACTGGAGGCCGGTGCCCTTGTCGTAGAGGGCCACCTCCTCGGCGTAGCGCTCGATTTCGTCGTCGCGGGCGCGGTACTCCTCGATGTCGAGCAACGACCGGGCGTAGTCGGCGACGAGTACCGACAGCGCCTGTGCCGTCCCGCCCGCAGAGCGGATGGGACCGGCGTAGTAGACGTTGACGAACTCCGTGCCGTCGTCGTTTTCGAGCACTTCCACGCGGTCGATGCCCTCGATTGGCGCGGCGACGACCCCCTCGGTCAGGAGCGCCACCGCCGTCCGCACCGCTCCCTCTATCTTCCCCGCGTCGGTGTCGTAGTCGCCGACGGTCCCCTCCACGAAGTCGGTGACGAGTTCGAGCGCCGCCTCCTCGCGGGAGAACTCGCCCTCTAGCTCCCGGACGCGGTCGGCGACGCCGGGGATGCCGAGGATGTTCTCGACGCGGTCGGCCATGTCCTTCGCCACCGGAATCTCCACCTCGGGCCGGGGGTCTGCGCCCTGCGATTTCGCCCGCTCGGCCCGTTCGAACGCCTCGTCGAGGCGGGATTCGATGCGCTCGAAATACCGCGCGTCGTCGTCGTTCACGAGAGGCTATCCAGCCCGGTTTCGTCGTCGCGCGTTCGCTCGAACGATTCCTCGAAGGCACGGAGATACACCTCGCCCGCGAACACCGTCGCCGAATCGAGGTGGCCGGCGAGGGCCTGTCCGCTCGGCCGCGAGAGGACGGCGTGGCTGTGAGCGAACGGGTCGCCGGACCGCGTCGCCACGTTGCCGACGCAACTCGCCACTTCGAGCGGTTCGTCGAAGCTGACCGAGCGGTACTCCCGGTCGTGCTGGTCGTAATACCAGAGTTCGGCGTCCGACACCGACCCGAGACCGGTGAACCACGCCGAGTCGATGCCCTCGGCGGCCGCGAATTCCTCGATTTCCGCGCGCCAGTCGGCGCCGGTTTCGAGGGTGGCGAGATACTCCGCGCTCGCCGTCAGTTCCCGAGCGTCCATGCTCCCGACATGGAGAGAACTGGACTAAAGGTTACCGTCCGGCAAAAACGGGTCGCGCGCGCCGGCGTCAGAACGGCGCTTCCGGTCCCTCGTCGCGGCCGGCGCCCTCGTCGCTCTTCTCGCCCGGGAAGGAGGGTTCCATGCCGCCGCCGCCGTGGCCGCCCATGCCCTCCATGCCCGTGTTGGCGTTGACCTTCGTTATCTCGGGAATCTCCTTGACCATCCGGCTCTTGATGGCCTGAATGGTCATCGGGGAGATGCCACACCCCGAGCAGGCGCCGCCGAGTTGGATGGTGACCTCGCCCGTCTCGCGGTCGAGGTCCTGAATGGCGGCGCTCCCGCCGTGCATCTGAATCTGCGGGAAGTTCCGTCGCAGGAAGTTGGTGACGCGTTCGCGCAGGTCGTCGTCGGCGTCTTGGGCGTCGGTACTCATGACTCGCGCTTGGGTGCCGACGCTCTTAGGCCTTTGGCTCCGCCCGCGACCCGTTCCGTCGACGCTCGCGCAGTCGGTCGAAACCTCTCTTCCTGTCGGCCAACGCAACCGTCGTTCACATCGACACGTCTATGCGGTGGCTTCGAGAAGCAGTCTCCGAATGAGCGACCGACACCGCGACGCCATCGTCGACGGGTCCATCACGCGCACCCTCGTCGTCCTCGCCGTGCCGCTGGTCGCCCAGAACGTCGTCCGGGTCGCCCAACACGTCGTCGACACCTTCTGGCTCGGTCGGTTGGGCGAGACGGCCGTCTCGGCGGTCGGCCTGTCGATTCCCGTCCTCGGACTGGTCTTCGCCCTGCTTGCGACGCCCTTCGTCGGCACGCAGATTCTCGTCTCCCAGCGCGTCGGCGCCGACGGGGGCGAGGGGGCCGCCCGCCGCACCGTCGTCCACGGCGTCGTCCTCGCGGGCGTCGGGGGCGTCGTCGTCGGCGGTGCCGTCGCCCTCGGCGCCGGGTCGCTGGTGCGACTCGTCGGCGCCGGTCCCGCCGTCGCGCCCCCGGCCGCCGTGTACCTCTCGACGGTGGCGCTCGGTCTCCCCGTCGCCGGCATGAGCGACGCCGTCGAAGCCGGATTCGTCGGCGTCGGCGACTCCCGTGCGTCGCTGTGGATAAACGTCGCCACCGTCGCCGTCAACGTCGTCCTCGACCCGCTTTTCATCTTCGGGTTCGGTCCCGTCCCGGGGATGGGCGTTCGCGGCGCCGCCCTCGCAACGGTCGCCGGCTACCTCGCGGGCTTTCTGCTCGCCGCCGCCCTCGCCGTCGGCCCGCGGATGGACCTCTCGCCGCGCGCACACGGTCTCTCGGTCGCCGAGTTTCGCGCCCTCCTCGACGTGGGCGCGCCCGCCACCGGCCGGCAGGTCGTCCGGCGGAGCGTCCGCGTCTTGCTCGTCGGCGTCGTCGCCGTCGCGGGCGGGGCGGCGGGTCTCGCCGCCTACACCGTCGGCGCGCGGGTGGCGAGCGTGGCCGTCCTCCCCTCGCAGGGTCTCAGACAGGCCGCCCAGAGCATGGTCGGCCAGAACGTCGGCGCCGACCGCCCCGCCCGCGCCGGCCGGACCACCCGCGTCGGCGTCGGCGTCGCCGTCGTTTCCCTCTCCGTTCTCGGCGTCGTCCAGTGGGCCGCGCCCGCCGCCCTCGCGCGGACGTTCGTCCCCGACCTCTCGGGCGACGGCTTCGCGCTCACCGTCGATTACCTGCGCGTCCTCGCCTACGGCTACCCCGCCATCGGCGCCGTCGACCTCCTCCTCGCCGGGTTCAACGGCGCCAGTCGAACCCGGACGAGTTTCGTCGTCGACCTGCTGAAATACTGGGCGGTCCGCCTGCCGGCCGCCGCCCTCGCGCTCCCCGCGTCGGCGTCGGTGTCGGTCCTCGGCGTGTCTCTCGTCCCCGGTATGGACCTCGGGATGCCCGCCGTCTTCTGGGCGGTCACGGGGTCGAACGTCCTCGCGGCCGTCGGCGTCGCCGCCTACTACGCCCGGGAACTGCGCGCGGGCCTGTTCGTCGGCGCGGCGGAGTCGGCCTCCGACTGACCGCCTCGACCGCCGAGACGGAAACGCCTTTGACGCCGCGGCGCCCCCTCCCGTACGACCGGACCGACCATGACTCTACACGCACTCGCGTCCGTCGCCGCGCGCCCCCCGTCGAGCCGAGGTGTCCCGACCGCGTGAAGGTCGCCGACGCGGTCCCCGAGTTCGCCGAGGCGTTCGGCTTCGAGGAGTTCAACGCGATGCAACGCGAGGCGCTCCCCGCCCTCATGGAGGGCGATGGGAACGTCGTCGCGGCGGCGCCGACTGCCAGCGGGAAGACGGCGCTCGCCGAACTCGCCATCTGCCGGACGCTCCGGGCGGACGGCACCGCGCTGTTCGTCGCGCCGATGCGCGCGCTCACCAACGAGAAAGAAAGCGAGTGGGAACGCTTCGAGGAACTCGGCTACTCGGTGTACGTCGTCACGGGCGAACGCGACCTGAACCCGCGGCGGGCGCGCCACGCCGACATCCTCGTGATGACGCCGGAGAAAGCCGACTCGGCCACGCGCAAACACGACTCCCGGCGCTACGACTTCGTGACCGACGTGGACTGCTGTGTCGTCGACGAGGTCCACCTCCTCGACTCCGAGCGCCGGGGCGGGGTGCTCGAAGTCGTCGTCTCCCGGCTTCGACGGCTCTGTGACCCCCGGTTCGTCGCGCTCTCGGCGACGATGCCCAACGTCGAGGACGTCGCGGCGTGGCTTGACGCTCCCGAGGAGTGCGTCTTCGACTTCGGCGACGACTACCGACCCGTCGACCTCCAGACGGGCGTGAAGACCTACACCCACGGCGAGAACAGTTTCGCCGACAAGTACCGCCGCCTCTACCGCGCGCTCGATCTGGCGGAACCCCACGTCCGCGAGGACGGACAGGCCCTCGTGTTCGTCTCCTCCCGACAGGACGCCGTCCGCGCCGCCGAGAAGACCCGGGACGAACTCGCCCAACGCGACGTGCCCGTCGGCGCCCGCGGCGATTACGACTTCCACAACGCGGCGACGGAACTCAGCAACGACCGCCTCCGGAAGTCCGTCCTCGACGGCGTCGCCTTCCACCACGCCGGTCTCTCGAAGGGCGACCGCGACCGGGTCGAGGCGTGGTTCCGCGAGGGGAAGGTGAGCGTCCTCTTTTCGACGTCGACGCTCGCGTGGGGGGTCAACCTCCCCGCGCGGTGTGTCATCGTCCGCGACACCAAATACCACGACCCGCTGGAGGGCGAGGTGGACATCAGTCCCCTCGACCTCCTCCAGATGCTCGGGCGCGCCGGGCGGCCGGGATACGACGACGTGGGCTACGGCTGGGTGGTCTGTGACCGCGCCGACGCCGACCGCTACCGCCGCCTCCTGCGCGAGGGGACCGACATCGAATCCAGACTCGCCGCCGACCTCGACTCCCACCTCAACGCGGAAATCGCCATGGGCACCGTCGACGACCTGGACGACGTGCTCTCGTGGCTGGAGACGACGTACTACTACGTGCGCGCGCGGTCGGCGCCGGAGACCTACGACTTCGACGGCCTGCGCGGGCGCGTCCGCGAGACGCTCGAGTCGCTGGTCGACCGGGGGTTCGTCGAGACGGATTCCGACCTCGGCGTCGAGGCGACGGCGCTCGGCCGCCTCGCCTCGAAGTACTACCTCCGGCTCTCGACGGCGCGGGCTTTCCGCCACCTCGCCGACCGCGAGCGCATCGACGCGGACGCCATCCTCGAAACCGTCGCCGCCGCCGCCGAGTTCGACTCGGTCTCCGCCCGGCAATCCGAACAGGACGCCGTGAACTCGGTTCTCGGCGATGGGGCACAGTCCGGCGACGAGGGCGCCGACCTCGGCGACGGCGGGCGGAAGGTGCTCGCCATCCTCCAATCGAGTACGTCCGGGTCGACCCCCTCCGACCTGCGGAGCGACGCGTGGGTCATCCGGCAGAACGCCCTCCGACTGCTCGCGGCCCTCGGCGAGTTCCTCGACCGCTTCGCCGGCCCGCGGGCGGCCAACCTCGCCCGCCGGGTCGAGGCGCGGGTCGACCACGGCGTCTCGCGTGACGCCGTGGGACTGACCGCCGTCGACGGCGTCGGCGCCGGGCGCGCGAGCAAACTCGCCACCGGCGGCCTGCGCCGCCCCAGCGACGTCGTCGACGCGGGCGCCGACGAACTCGTCCGCGCCGGTCTCTCGGAGGGCGTCGCCGACCGCGTCGTCGAGAGCGCGCGCGACCTGCCAGCCGTCGCCGTCGAGTGGGGCGCGTTCCCCGAGACGGTCGCCCGCGGCGACAGCGAGATGCGCGAGGTGACCGTCCGCAACGAGGCCGGCGGCGCGCGCGTCGGCGTGCGCGTCACCGTCAACGGCGTCGAGATGCACGAGAAGGCCACCTACCTCTCGGGCGCGACGACGGTGCCCGTGGGCGTCTTCGGCGCCGACGACGACGAACTCGACTTCCGCGTCGAGGTGACGTTTCCCGACCTGCCGCTCCTCCCCGAGGGCGACGAACGGACGGTCCGGGTGGACTGATAGTGTTTATCGTGACTGTTTACCGCCGATTCGCCGGACCGGAGCGGCGAACCGGTGGGAGTGACTCACAATAAACAGTATGAGCCGGGGGCGGTGTACGCCCGGCCACGGCCGCCCCGAATCAGCGGCGTGTTAGCGCACGTCACGCTCCTATATCTCTCTCCGAGTCGTTCATACTAGATGGTGATAGATGTGGCTTCAGAACCACTGTCGGCAGAGCGAGGCGTCCGCGCGGCGTCGGACCGCTTTTACGACGCGTTGAACCGGATGGCGAACGGCGACGCGGGACCGATGTCGGCGGTGTGGTCGCACCGAGACGACGTGACGACCATGCACCCCATCGGCGGGCGCGAGGTGGGGTGGGACGAGGTCCGAGGGCCGTGGCAGTCGGTCGCGGACGTCGCCTCGGACGGGTCGGTCGAGCGGACCGACCAACTCATCCGGGTCGCCGGCGAGTTGGCGTACGAACTCGTGACCGAACGGGTGTCGATGTCGGTCGCCGGAGAGCCCATGCGGATGGAGACCCGCGCGACCAACGTCTACCGCCTCGAAGACGGCGAGTGGAAGGTGGTCCACCACCACACCGACGCGAACGAGGAGTTCATCGAACTCCTCGGACGACTCGACGCCGCCGAGTGAGCGGCGGCCGGCGTAAGACAGTCGGGCGCTCGTCGGTGGGACGGCGAGCGACGCCCCCTCCCTCATCCGGCGTAGATGGCGTAGTTGAGCGCGAACGCGAACGTCACCCAGCCGAGATAGGGGAGGAGCAATCCGGCCGCGAGACGGCTCACGCGGTCGAACGCGGCGATGGTTCCGACGACGGCGAGCCACAGCGCTCCGATGACGACGAGACCGAGGTCGGGGCGCCGGAGACCGAAAAACACCGGCGTCCACGCGAGGTTCAGCCCGAACTGCACGCCGAACGCGAGGAGGGCGACCCGCACCTCCCGGTCGCCGGTGCCGCGACGCCAGACGAGAACGAGCGCGACGCCCATGAGCGTAAACAGGAGGGTCCAGACGACGGGAAAGAGGATTTCCGGCGGGTAGAACCACGGCCGCTCGACCCACCCCGTCTCCGACCCGACGAAGACCGACGGGAGCGCCCCCAGCGCGTTCACGGCGAGTACCGTCACGAGGGCGACGAGGGCGTCCCGTCTCGACGGCGTGCGGTACCGGACGTTCATACACGTCGTTCGCGTCCGAGGGGGATACGTTGCCCGCCGCGTCACGCCAACGCGCCGAGGTCGGTCAGGACGGCCCGGAGTTCGTCGGCGTCGGCGGCGTGGCGGTCGGCCAGCGTCGCCGCCTCGGGGTCGTCGCCGTAGGCGACGGTGAGAATCCCCGCCTGCGTCGCCGCGCGGACGCCGTTGGGGGAGTCCTCGACGGCGACGCAGTCGGCGGGGTCGGCGCCCAACCGCGCGGCGGCCGCCTCGTAGACGTCGGGTGCGGGTTTTCCCGGTCCGTCGACGTCCTCGGTGCTCACCGTCGCGTCCACGTCGAGGTCGAATCGCTCGACGACGCGGGCTATCCAGTCGGGCGGACTGGAGGAGACGATTGCGGTGGCCACACCGCGGTCGTGGAGGGCCGCCAGCAGGTCGGTGAATCCGGGCATCAACGCCGCTTTCTCGCCGTAGAGGTCGTCGGCCGCCTCGTCGTAGAGGTCGAGAAACGCCTCGCGGTCGAGCGCCATCTCGTAGCGGTCGGCGAGGTAGTCGTAGGTCTCGCGGTAGTTGATGCCGCGAATCTCGGCCTGTTCGGGGTCGCCCGAGGCGACGCCCTGCGGGAGGATGACGTTCGCCTCGCGGTCGCGCCAGAACTCCTCGGTGTCGACCACCACTCCGTCCATGTCGAAGAGGACCGCGTCCATGTGCGGGCCGCGCGCGCCATCCGGTAAAGCCCTTCGTCCGTGACTTTTCCACTCGTGACGGGACCACCCCGGCCCATGGCCGACGCCATCCGCGTCCTCGCCGGCGAGTGCACGATAGAAACCGACGACCGAACCCACCGGGGACGGGTGCTCGTCCTCGTCAAGCCCGACCGCACGGTGCTCGTACACGACGCCGACGGCTACCAGCCGGTGGCGTGGCTCACCCGCGCCGACTCGGTGACCGTCGAGGCCGACGACGAGGGGTTCGGACTCACCGCCCGTGCCGACGACCGGACGCTCCGCGTCACCTCCCACGGCCCGGCCCGCCGGGCGACCTACCGCGTCACCGAGGCGGGCGTCCCCGTGGGCACCCACCCCGACACCGGCGGCACCCTCGTCCGCGCCGGCGGCGCCGTCCGCGACGTCGACTCCGGCGCGCGCTACCCCCTCGTCGCCGGGGCGACGGTGCTCGACGAGACCTGCCCCGACTGCGGGCTTCCCCTGATGCGGGTCGAACGCGGCGCCGTCTTCGAGGTGTGCATCGACCGCGCCTGTAATCCCCTCGATTCGGCCGTCCGCGAGCGATTCGACCGCGCGTGGACCTGCCCGGACTGCGGGACCGACCTCCGGGTCATCCGGCGCGGCGGGCGATTGCTCGTCGGCTGTGACGCCTACCCCGACTGCGAGACGGCGTTTACGATTCCGGCGGGCGTCGTCGTCGACGACTGCGCCTGTGGCCTGCCGGTCTTCGAGACGGCGACGGGTCGGCGGTGTCTCGACGGCACCTGCGAGCGAGCGTGAACGCGCACCGCAGGCCCTTTACCCTCGCCGCGCCCCCACACGTCCATGCAGGGCACCTTCGAGGCCGACGAGGGCGTCGTCCACCTCGGCGGCGACGCGCGCCAGCGGTTCTACGACGCCCGGGGTTACGGCCGGCCGCTCTCGGGCAACCGCATCGAACTCGCGCCGGTGGAGGCCGCCCACCTCCTCTTTCGCGGCGACGTCGACGCCGTCGCCGTCGACGGCCGCGACCTCGATTTCCGTGGCTTCCTCGCGGCCACTGGCGTCGCCCTCCCGTTCGTCGTCTACAAGGACCTCCGCGACCGGGGGTTCTACCTCTCGCCCGCCCGCGAGGGGTGGGTCGACGACCCCGCCGGCGTCGACTTCGTGGTCCACCCGCGCGGCGAGGGACCACAGGACGGCACCGTCCGTTACCGGGTGCGCGTCGCGGGCGAACGCGAGACCGTGGCCGCCGCCGAACTCGGCGCGGTGGTCCTCGCCGTCGTCGACGAGGAGGGCGAACTCACCTACTTCGAGACGACGCGCCCGGACGACGCGGGCGGGACGGCGTCGTACGACCCGCCGGCGGATGTCGAGGCGTCGCTCCTCTCGGACCGAGCGGTGGCGTGGGACCCGCCGACGGACCTCTACGACCGGGGGTTCTACGGCCAGCGACTCCACGGGCGCAACGCCGATTCGGGACCGCTCCAACTGTCGCTGGTCGAGGCGGCCTACCTCGCCCGACGGGGGGCGCTCTCGCTGTCCGAACGCGAGGTGGTCGAACGCGGCCGCGAGGTGGAAGGCGAGCGATTCGACCGCCGCCTCCGGGCGTACGCCGCCCTCCGTGCGGCGGGGAGCGTCCCGAAGAGCGGGTTCAAGTTCGGCGCCGACTTCCGCACCTACGACTCGTTTACGAGCGTCGGGGAGATGAGCCACTCCGAACGGCTGATTCGCGTCGTCTCGCCCGCCCACACCTTCCTGCCGCGGGACCTCTCGCTCGACGTGCGCCTCGCCGGCGGGGTTCGGAAGCGAATGGTTTTTGCGCTGACCGACGTGAACGAGGGGATAGCGTGGCTCTCGGTAGCCCGGTTGACCCCCTAACATGACACGAGACACCCCACACGCAGCGCCAGACGGTGCCGAGGAGTCGCCCGACGCCGACCGCCCGACGACGGACGGCGGACGCGCCGCCGGTGCGGACGACGTGGCGCTTGACCCGTGGGGGTCCTCGACGGTCGCCGACTACCGCGACCTCTTCGAGGAGTTCGGCATCGAGGAGTTCGACGAGGTGCTCCCCGAGGTGCCGAACCCCCACTACCTGATGCGCCGGGGCGTCATCTTCGGCCACCGCGACTACCGGCCCGTCGCCGACGCCCTCCGCGAGGGCGAGGACGCCGCCGTGCTCTCGGGGTTCATGCCAACCGGCGACCCCCACGTCGGCCACAAACTCGTCTTCGACGAGATAATCTGGCACCAGCAACGGGGCGCCGACGCCTACGGTCTCATCGCCGACCTCGAAGCCCACAGCGCCCGCGGCCTCTCGTGGGACGAAATCGACGAACACGCCCGCGATTACCTGCTCTCACTGCTCGCACTCGGATTCGACCCCGAGGCGGGCGAACTCTACCGGCAGTCGACCAACCGCGAGGTGCAGGACCTCGCGTTCGAACTCGGGTCGAAGGCCCGCTTCGCCGAGTTCGAGGGCATCTACGGCTTCGACGGCGAAACCTCGATTTCGCACATGCAGTCCGTGGTGACCCAGATGGCGGACATCCTCTATCCGCAGTTGGAGGGACCGAAGCCGACGGTCATCCCGGTCGGCCCGGACCAGGACCCACACATGCGCCTCGCGCGCGACGTGGCCGCGCGGATGCGTTACTTCAAGGTGACCGAGGCGTACGCCTCCTTCGAGGCCGACGACGCCGAACGCGAACATCTCGCGGCGGCGTACGCCGCCCTCCGGAGCGAACGGAGCGAGGGCGACGAGGACGACCCGGTGCGGTGTGTGGCGGCGGCCGACTGGCTCGAAGCCGAGATGGCGCCCGACGCCGACCGCGACTCGGTGATGGAGAAACTCCGTGCGGCCGGCAAGGAACCCCTCCGCCCCCGCGTTCGCTTCCTCGACCGCAACGCCACGCCCGAGGCCTTCGACGCGCTGGTCGAGGCCATCCCGGGCGAGAAGCGCCGCTACGACGAACACGCCGACGCCTTCGAGATGACTCGGGGCGACGCCGAGGACCTCGCCCGCGAGGTGGAGGTCGACCACGGCGGCTTCGGCTTCGTCGCGCCCTCCTCCATCTACCACCGGTTCATGACCGGGCTGACCGGCGGGAAGATGTCGTCGTCGGTGCCGGCGAGTCACATCTCCCTGCTCGACGACCCCGAGGACGGCTACCAGAAGGTGAAGGCGGCGACGACGGGCGGTCGGGAGACGGCCGAGAAACAGCGCGAACTCGGCGGCGAGGCCGACGACTGCCCGGTGTACGAACTCTACGCCTACCTCCTCGCCGGCGACGACGACGCGTTCGCCAAGGAGGTCTACGACGAGTGCGTCGGCGGCGAACGCCTCTGTGGCGACTGCAAGGAACAGGCCGCCGAACTCATGCGCGAGTTCCTCGAAGACCACCAGGAGAAACGCGCCGAGATGGAGGAAGTCCTCGATGGTCTCGACGTCGGTCTCGACTCCGACCGCCGGGGCGTTCCCGGCGACGGCCACTGACCGCTCCGTGCAGAACGTTTTAACCCTCCCGTCCCGTGCGGACGCACATGGCGACCGAACCCACCGCCGAGACGTTCGCCCGCGAAGCGACCGCGTCCGGGTTCGGCTTTTTCTTCGCGCCGTAGAGTCGGCGGACTCCGCCCGCCGCGGGCGGACGAAACCGACTCGCTCGGCCGGCCACGCGAACGGCCGCGTGAGCCTTCGGAACTGCTAACTGACCGGCTTCGGTGGACGTACCCAAGAATGCGACTCCCGGAATCACAGGTCGCGGTGTTGGAAGCCGCGAGCGCGACGGACGAACGGACGATAGACGAGTTGAGCGAGGCGACGGGCCTGAAACCCGAGACGGTGACCCGCGCGGCGTTCGACCTCGAAGACGAGGGCCTCATCGACCTCTCGGGGGTGGTCGAGGAGTCGGTTACCCTCACCGACGAGGGGCGTCGGTACTACGAGGACGAACTCCCGGAGGTGACCCTCCACCGGGCGGTCCTCGGCAACGAGGGAGACCCCGGCGTCGAAATCGGGCGCGCAGTCGCCGAATCCGGACTGGGCGACCGCGCGAACATCGCGCTGTCGAACTACGAGCGAAGCGGCTACGGCACCGTCTCGAACGGCGTCGTCGTTCCCGACGACGTCGAACCCGGCGCCGACGACGTGACGGCCGCCCTCGCGGCCGTCGCCGGCGGCGACCACCCCGAAGAGGCGTTGGTCGACCTCCTCGAACGCCGTGACCTCGTCGACCGCGAGGAGCGAACCGTCCGGTCGGTCACCCTCACCGACGCGGGCGTGACGGCGTTGATGGAGGGCGTCGAGGCGGCGGAGACGGTCGACCGCCTCACGCCCGAGATGCTGGCCTCCGGCGAGTGGCGCGACGTGGAGTTCACCGAGTACAACGTCGAGGCCGACGCCCCCGCCGTCGAAGGCGGGAAGGTCCACATCCTGCGCCAGACGGCCGAACGCGTCAAGGACACCCTCGTCGGCATGGGCTTCCGGGAGATGGAGGGTCCCCACGCCGACGCGGAGTTCTGGATCAACGACTGCCTGTTCATGCCACAGGACC
>JBDGTR010000058.1:0-18652 GCA_042216635.1 Haloplanus sp.
TATGGTTGGTTAGACGTTTTAACGTATAACCGACACTTTCGAGGGCGGCGTCCTCGTCCGAACGTCGTCGCGGACGGTTTGCGACACCTCGCCGCGCCTCGTGACGGTCGGCGACGACGATCAGGTGCCAGCCGCCGGCGCGCAGGCCTCCGATATCTCGACGCGGGTCGACACTCCCGGAGTTCACGGCCGTGATTTAATACGACCCCTCCCGTCGGCCGCGGGTGATGACAGGGACGGACCGGTGTGCGTTTTCGCTTTCCCACGCCGACTGGCGCGAGGAACGGGCGACGCGGTTCCCGCTTGCCGAACGGGAGACCGACGCCAGTTGGCAGTGCCCGCGCGACGCTCCCGCCGGCGCCGACCGATGTGCGTACCACAAGCGGCCGAGCGACCGGGACCCGTCGGACGCCGAGTTGGTCGACCGATATCTCGACGAACTGCGGGCAGGTCGGTCCCCGAAACACGGGGACGGCTATCCGACGCTGGTGGGCGCTCGGTTCGAAACGCTCGACCTCGGGCACATCGACGTGGCGGCGAACCACCCGTATCCCATCGACCTCCGCTGTGCGACCGTCGAGACGCTCCGCTGTAACCACGCAATCGTCGGGCTTCCGGTCCGCGCAGACGGACTCACCGCGACGACCGTCGAGGCCGTGCAGACGACGTTCGAGCGACCGCTCTCCCTCGCGGACGTCTCCGTCGAAGAGGACGTGATTCTCGCGGACAGCACCGTCGGCGGTGCCCTCTCGCTGACCGGTGCGTCCGTCGGCGGCCGGTGTGACCTGAGTCGGGCGGCGGTCGACGACGGTCTGGATGCGTCGGAACTCACCGTCGGCGGCGCCCTGCGCTGTCCGTCCCTCGACGTCGACGAGACGGTGGCCCTTCGGCGCTGTTCAGTCGAGCGGTTCGAACTGGGAGCGCCGGACGAACGCTCGCCGGGACGCGAGTCGGCCTACAGGAGTACCCAGTCGTTCAGTTCGACCATCGACGGCGATTTGTTGCTGACGGGGACCGTCGTCACGGGAAATCTCACCATCGCGGCGGTCCACGTCGCTGGTCGCCTCGACTGTGACGACTGTTTCGTCGAGGGACGAACCGCCGTCGAGGACTCGCTCATCGAGCGGAACCTTCGCGGTGAGGGCTGGTACGCCGCCGACCGGGTGCGGATTTCGGGGCAGGTCGGGGGACGGGTCCGACTCTCGCAGAGCGTCTTCGCCGGCGGACTTTCCGCCGGAGGCGTCTTCGGCGAGATAAAATTCGATGGCGTCGCCTCGGAGCGCCTCGTCTTGGACGGCGAGGTCGACGGGCAGGTGTCGCTGCGCGATTCGGTCTGTACCGACGACGTGGTCTGTGGCGGTTCGCTCGACGGACGATTCGTCGTCCGCGACTCCCGACTCGGCGGGAGCGTCGTCCTCAGCGACGCGTCGGTCCGTGGCTCGGTCGACGTTCGTTCGACCACCATCGTCGACGCCCTGACCCTCGACCGGGCGGACGTCGACGCCGAGCGGATCCGCGTCATCAACTCGACCATCGGGTCCGGAGTCGGTGCCGTCGACGCCGACCTCGACTGTCGGGTCCGCATCGCCGATACGCAGATCGGCTGGGAACTCACCTTTCGCGGGGCGACCATCGAGGGAACGCTCGACGTCTCCGCGAGCATCCGACACCCCGGGTTCCAGGTCGTCACCCTCCGCGAAGCGACCGTCGCGGCACTCGACGTGCCGGATGCGGACGATACGCCGCCGCTCTACGTCGATTTGACGGATGCGACGTTCGGGGAGATACGCGACCAGACGGGCGACTGGAACCCTCGGCAGGTTCGGTTCCTCGAGACGCAGTTCGACGACTTCCCTTTCGAGACGTACCGCACGAACTTCGCCCGCGAGGACTGGAACGTTCACACGCTCGCCGAGAGAGGGGAGTTGGGCGGTGACGACGTCGATGCGGAGGCTCCGAGCGAACTGTTCGCCGGGCGGACGGTCGTCGAGTTCGCGGCTCACAAGCGGATCGGTTCGGTCTGGGCGCGAGCGATGGTGGCGCGGCTGACGAATTCTGACGACGCCGAGAAGTGGCGGCGGGTTCCGCCGGGCGTCTTGCTCTGGGACGCCGCGACGCGGGACGTTCGGGCCGCGGTGGTCGAGAGCGCACCCTGGGACAGCGACCGATTAGACGACTGGGTGACGAAGACGCCGCTGACGGAAGCGGACGTCGCGGAGTTTATGGCCGCCGCTCGGGGGGAGCCGGATTCGACGAAGCCGCCGGGCGATTCGCCGGCCGTCGCCTCGGTCCCCGAGACTGTCGAGAGGCTTCAAGACGTGATGCGAGAGGGCGGACCGACCGCGACGGCGTTCGAACGGACCGACGTCGGCGGCCATCTCACGTTCGGCGAACCGTCGGGCGTCGAGGCTCGCCTGCTTTTGAAGCAGGTGACGTGCCAGCGGTCTATCGGCCGATTCGTCGTGTCGTCGCTCCTGGAGGACGACGAGGCGGCGGCAACGCTCGCGGAGGCTCGACCGCCGAGCGTGGCGGAGGTCGAGGGCTTTCTGGCCGACGAACCGGTCGACCACGACGGTCTCACGCGGCTCCGCGCGTTCGACATCGACCACGTCTTCTGGGAGGAGGCCGCGACCGTTCGGGGCGTCTTCGACGCGGTGCAACGGTTGGCAACCGCCGTCGTCGACGACGGCCTCGTCGCGGTGGCTCTCGAAAATCGGGACGACGCGTTCGCCGTCCCGCCCGAACGCGAGGCGTCGCGCCTCGAAGCCGACCTCCAGATGGGGCTGTGTTACGGGCTGGTCGATTCGGACCCGACGCCGAGCATCGCCGAACTCGAATCGACGTACCTGAAAGCGAAAAACGGGAGCGACGACGTGGGAGATTCGACGTCGGCGGCCGAATTTTTCGTCAAAGAGATGCAGTACGCCGGTCGGCGGAGTCGGCGACGGTGGCTGGCGGGGTCGCCGGCCGACACCCTGCGTCGTGAGCGACTCCCGGCGGCGACGAGTTACGTTACGAACCGATTTCTCTACTGGAGTAGCGGCTTCGGAGAGCGGCCCCTGCGCGTCTTGGCGTCGTCGGGCGTCGTCGTCGGCCTGTTCACGCCGGTCTACGCCCTCGCGCTGTGGGACGGCACGTCCGCGACGCGGACGCTCCTCGACGCGTTCACCCTCTCGCTGGGCGCGTTCGTGGCGCTCTTGCTCGACGGTCACGGCGTGGCGTCGCCGATGCTGGAACTCGTCACGGAGTTCGAAGGATTCCTCGGCGTCTTCATCATCGGTCTGTTCGTGTTCACCCTCACCCGCTCGGTTCACCGGTGACCCCCGTCGCGGTTCGTCTCCGGTTCGGCAGGTCGTTTCAGACCGACGACGCGTCTCCTCCCCAGATTCACAACACCACTATCTTTCTTGGGCCGCAGAGAAGATTCCTTCCCAAAGTAGACAATCTTAACACGCAAAAGCAACAGTCTATTACTGATGACGAGGTCCAATCACGACTGGTGGCCGAACCAGTTGAACCTGGAGATTCTCGACCAGAACGCTCGTCCCGCCGACCCGTTGGACGAGGACTTCGACTACGGCGAGGCGTTCGAGTCGCTCGATTTCGACGAGGTGAAAGCCGACGTCGAGGAGGTAATGACGACGTCACAGGAGTGGTGGCCGGCGGATTACGGCCACTACGGCCCGCTGTTCATTCGGATGGCGTGGCACAGCGCGGGGACCTATCGAACGAAAGACGGCCGCGGTGGCGCGGCCGGCGGGCATCAGCGCCTCCCGCCGATCAACAGTTGGCCGGACAACGTCAACCTCGATAAGGCTCGACGCCTGCTCTGGCCGGTCAAACAGAAGTACGGCCGCGCGCTCTCGTGGGGCGACCTCATCGTTCTGGCCGGCAACGTCGCACTGGAGTCGATGGGCTTCGAGACGTTCGGCTTCGCCGGCGGTCGCACCGACGACTTCGAGGGCGACGACGCCGTCGACTGGGGTCCCGAAGACGAGTGGGAGATAACGTCCGAGGAGCGCTTCGACGAGGAGGGCCACCTCGAACACCCACTCGGCAACACCGTGATGGGACTCATCTACGTGAACCCCGAGGGTCCGAACGGCGAACCGGACCTCGAAGGCTCGGCGACGAACATCCGCGATACGTTCGACCACATGGCGATGAACGACGAGGAGACGGTCGCGCTCATCGCCGGCGGTCACACCTTCGGGAAGGTCCACGGCGCCGACTCCGGCGACCACCTCGGACCGGAACCCGAGGCCGCACCCATCGACCAGCAGGGTCTCGGCTGGAAGAACGACTACGGCGAGGGCAAGGCCGGCGACACCATCACCAGCGGCATCGAAGGGCCGTGGACCAGCGCGCCGACCCGCTGGGACATGGGGTACATCGACAACCTGCTCGACTACGAGTGGGAAGCCCACAAGGGCCCCGGCGGTGCGTGGCAGTGGCGGCCGGTCGACGACGAGGCGAAAGACACCGTGCCGGACGCCCACGAGTCGTCCGAGATGGTCGACCCGATGATGCTCACGACCGACATCGCGCTCAAGAAAGACCCCGACTACCGGGAGATTCTGGAGCGCTTCCAGGAGCGTCCCGAGGAGTTCCAGCAGGCCTTCGCCAAGGCGTGGTACAAGCTCATCCACCGCGACATGGGTCCGCCGGCGCGGTTCCTCGGTCCCGAGGTCCCCGACGAGACGATGATTTGGCAGGACCCCGTCCCCGACGCCGACTACGACCTCGTCGGTGCGGACGAGGTGGCCGAACTCGAAGCGGCGATTCTCGATTCGGACCTCTCGATCTCCGACCTGGTCAAGACCGCGTGGGCGTCGGCGTCGACGTTCCGCCACAGCGACAAGCGCGGCGGCGCGAACGGCGCTCGCATCCGCCTCGAACCCCAGCGGAGCTGGGAGGTCAACGAACCCGAGCAGTTGGCGACCGTCTTGGAGACCTTCGAGGGCATCCAAGAGGAGTTCAACGCCTCGCGCGACGACGACACCCGCGTCTCGCTGGCCGACCTCATCGTCCTCGGCGGCAACGTGGCCGTCGAACAGGCGGCGGCGGCCGCGGGCTACGACGTGGACGTGCCGTTCGAACCGGGTCGGACCGACGCCACCCAGGAGCAGACCGACGTCGACTCCTTCGAGGTGCTCGAACCCGCCGCCGACGGCTTCCGCAACTACCTCGGCGACGACCTCGACGGCAAACCCGAGGAGGAACTGGTCGATAAGGCAGAACTGCTGAGTCTGACGGTGCCCGAGATGACGGTGCTCGTCGGCGGCATGCGCACCCTCGGTGCGAACTACGACGACACCGACTTCGGCGTCTTCACCGACCAGACGGAGACGCTGACCAACGACTTCTTCGCCACCCTGCTCGGCATGGACCTCGAGTGGGTGCCGGTCGACGACGACGAGGAAGTCTTCGAACTCCGCGACCGCGAGACGGGCGACGTCGAGTGGGAGGCGACGCGGTTCGACCTCGTCTTCGGCTCGAACTCCCGACTCCGCGCCGTCTCGGAGGTCTACGGAGCCGACGACGGCGAGGAGCAGTTCGTCGAGGACTTCGTGGACGCGTGGAGCAAGGTGATGCGACTCGACCGCTTCGACCTCGACTGAACGCTCCGCGTCGACGGCTTTCGACGCCTTCGAACCACGGTAGCCGAGTCGTTCGCCGTCCGGGTTCGCTCGCCCGCCACTCGCTTCGAACGAAGATTTCTGCCGCGAACCCGACCACGTTCGGGTACGTCCGGGAAATTCGGTCGCGGACTCGCCGTCGCAGACGGGATTACTCCCCTACGGTCTCGCCGCGTCGATTCTCACGAACGACCTCGTGAAGTACGCCGCCGAGGGCCGGCGCGTCGACCCGTTCGGCGAGCGCGACCCGGTGACCGTCTTCCCCGACACCCGACTGCTCTGTACGGTACTCGTAGCCGTCGTCGGGTGTCGGTCCGTCTGCCGATGCCGCGTAATCGTTCGTGGTGGTATGCCGTGGGGCGACAGCTTGGCGCAACGACGCTACATTTTTCTCTGATAAACAGGAATATGTGTTATATGACTATTTGCTATCTTTACTCTTTCTAGTATGTGTCTACTCTCTCGTCGTTTCGTCGCGTTCACGCCGGGTTCGGCGGCCGTGACGGTCGGGGGGCCGCCTGCAACCACGGCGTCGAATCGACGAGAAGAACTGCGTCGGCAACGAGACACATCTCGCGGCGCTCTGCGGGACGATTCCGGGTGTTGGCTGTGTTCTCGTCGGATGGAGCACTCCGACGCGGTCGATTCGTGTCGGCGCCGACGTCGGCCACGAGAGCGACGTTCTCGTTCGCCACTCAGAACGTTACACGGCCTGATAACGGCGTACTGCCGGTCCTGATCGCCGGGACGCGAATCTCCGTTTCGTCGGCCGTGACCCGAGTCGTGACGCCGCCACTGGTCGGCGTTCTGCACCCCCTCGCAGACGGCCTTCCGAGGTCGTTCGCCGCCAAATTTATCAGATACAGATGTAGTCTTCGAAAGTGGTATGTAAACGAAACAGACGGAATCTCGAATATACCAATTCCGGACGTCCGCGCTCGGTTCGAACGGGTGACCGCCTCGACGAACGGCTTCGAGAGCCGCGCGTCAGACGCCGAGAGCGTCGGCCAACTCGAAGAACGTCTCGATTTCAAGGTGGGGTCTGGGACCGAACTCCCCGTACGGCTTGTCGCCACGGTCGAGCCATATCGCCTGCATTCCCGTTGAGCGCGCGCCCTGAACGTCGAAGACGGGACCGGCGACGTGGACGATGTTCTCGATGGGCGTGTCGGTTCTCGTAGCGGCATGTCGATAGATTCCCGGGTCGGGTTTGAACGTCTCGATTTCGTGGGCGCTGATGGTGTCCGCTATGAGGTCGTCGATGTCGGCGTGTGCGACCATCGAATCGAGCATCTCCGGATTGCCGTTGGAGACCACGTACACCTCGTAGCCGCCGCTCTGTAACCGTTCGATGCCGTCGCGGACGTCGTCGAACACGTCCAGTTCGTGGTACGTCGACAGGATTTCCTCCTGCGTCTCCTCGTCGATGTCGACGCCGTGGCGTTCGAGCGCGAATCGGAGCGCATCCCGATTCATCTCGTAGAACGGCTGGTAGTCCCCGATGAAGTTGCCGACCATCGTGTACATGAGCGACCGCGAGCGCCAACTCCGTGAGATGGGTTGCGGGTCCACGTCGACTTCGGCGACGAGTGCTTCCTCGACCGCGTTCGGGTCGACGAGCGTCCCGTAGGAATCGACTGTAATCGTCTCGACTACCTCGGGTTCGAATCCCATGTCACTGGCTGACAGTCCCACTCACATAAATTTTGAGTTGCGAGGCGAGTTTCATCAACACGTCGCGTCCCGTTTTACGGTTTCTCCCGATGGTCGCAACGACCGCTAAAGCAGGTGTTTTCGCGCATCGACCGCTCGGAATACCCTCGCTACGGAGTCGTGGCAGACCTCACGCATCCGATTCGTCGGCCGTTCGTCGGGTCGCCGAACGTCGCTCGATGCCACCCGCTCGGACGACCCCGAAGTAATCGAATTCCTCGCGTTCGGTGTGGACCTGCCCGCCCTTGAGCGCGATTTCGAGTCCGTCGAACGCTTCGGTCGTCGTGGAATACCCCCGACACAGCGGCGCTCCCGGTGCGACCGGGGCAATCGCTTCCAGCGCGTCGAGACCGAGGGCGGAGACGACGTGACTGCTCGTATCTCCCCCAGCGACGCAGGCCCGAGTGACGTCGGTCCGGTGGAGTATCTCGCGGAAGATTCTGCCCTGTTGTCGACCGAGATACGATTCGAGCGTCGTTTCGATCCGTCGGTCTTCGAACGTCGCTCTCGTCGCGTCGATTGCCGGGTCGTCGGGTCCGTACGCGGAGTAGAGGGCGACGCTTTCGCCCCGCTCGTAGATGTCGAGCGCGGTTTCGACGGCGTCGTTTCGTGCGGCCGCCGCCCGCTCCGGGTCGACGAGCCGTTCGGTGTCGATGGGGACGAGACGGAAGCCGTTGTCGTCCGCCCACTCGAGTTGCGACGCCGTTTCGGACGACGCACTGCCGGACACGACGACGAGTTGGTCGACCGGCCCCCGCTTTTCGACGTAGGTTCTCTCTCGGTCTATCTCGCCGATTTCGTCCCAGTGGCTCACCAAGGCGTGGTGTTCGATGCCGGACGACCCGACCGTGAACAGCGTCCCCGATTGGTCAGTCGCACGCGTCCAGAGAAGCCGACCGATCGTCCGTAGATGCTCCGTGTTCAATGCGTCGAGGACGACGACCTCGTCTTCGGCGACGGTCTCCGTTAACTCCTCGTCTGCGTCGGCGTACGACTTGAGAGAGCGGTGGTCGACCCTCCCGATGGGCCGGTCGGTCTGTGCGCCGAGATGGCGCCGAAGGTCGCCCTCGTGCATCGGCGTGACCGGGTGGTCACGCATCGTCGGATGGCGGTCGATTCGATAGACCTCTCCGTCCCGTTCTGCGAACAGATTCGAGAACGCGACGTACCGTCCGTGGGGCACCTCCGTTCCCTGCGAGACGGGGACGAACGGCGACTCGTATATCTCTTGCCCGACGTCGATGGCAGTGCCGATGCTCCCGACGGCGGGGGTCGAATCGAACGTCGAACAGACCTTGTAGTGGGTTATCGGGGCGTCGAGGTCCCCGAGGGCTTCGAAGATTGGCGGGAGTCGCGCTTCCATCTCCTCGGGGGTCATCGTCCGACTGGCGCCAGCGACACCCACGGCCTCGACGTCGTCGAATCGCTCCACGTCCGCTTCGTCCGGGGGGTTCGTGAACAGGACTGCCCGGACGCCGTTGTCCGCCAGTCCTTCGAGGGCGTCCGTCGCTCCGGTGAAGTCGTCGGCGTAGAACGTGAGTCGTAGTTCGCTGGTGGTCATTTATCGTAGTACTCGATGGCCGTTCGTAGCTCTTCGTGGGTCGTTGCGTACTCTTCGAGCGGTACTCCTCGCATCGCCGCTTCCCACCCCTGCTTGAGGTGTGTGACCCCCGCCTCCGGTCCGTCGGGATGCCCGAGGATTCCCCCGCCAGCGAGATACATGAGGTCCGAGTTCCCGAGAGACCGATACGTCTCGTGTGCCTGCCCCGCCCACTGGCCCGAGGAGAACACCGGCATCACCGCGTCGTCGCTTCCGATTGGCGTCTGACACTCCTTCGCGGAGGAGACGACGGAGTCGTCCGACTCGGTGAATTTGTTTCGGATACCGCTCACGTGGAGGTGGTCGACGCCTGCGAGCCGCCAAAATTTCTGCCAGGCTTCGTACTCGAACCCCAACTGCGGACACCGGGAGAGTGCCCCCATCCGTTTCGGTGACCGTGTATCGGTAACTCGGACTCCTTTCGAAGCGCCGTCAATCCCGCGAGACCGACACTGTTGAGACTCACCATGAGACAGTTCCCGCCGGCCGCTTTGACGACGTCGTGGCGTTCGAGCATCTCGTCGACGTCGCCGGTGACGTTGCAGGCGTACATCACCGTCTCGCCGGTCTCTTCTTCGTGACGGCGAATCGGTTCCATGACCGCTTCCACTCGGTCTTCCACGCGCGAATACGGCGGGTCAGCGATGAGTTCGTCGTCTTTGATAAAGTCGACGCCCGCTCCGACCACCGTCTCGACCAGTTCGCCCGTCTCCTCCGGTGAGAGTCCGACGCTGGGTTTGATGATGGTGCCGATGATCGGACGATTCCAGACGTCCACGACTTCCCGCGTCCCCTCGATGCCGAACTGTGGTCCCGGTTGGGCTGTCACGAACGAGTCCGGAACGTCGACGTCGAGGAGCCGAATCCCGGACAGTTCCTTGAGGACGAAGAGATTCCCCGCGACCATCGTCAGGAGGTTCGGCAGCGACTTCCCGACGTTTTCCTCGGGATACGAGATTTCGACTTCCGCCCGTGAGTACGTCGGTTCCGAACCCGCCGTCGGCTCGGCCGACCCGGGGAGCGTCGGTTCGTCGACGGTGTCGAGAACCGTCATCGATTCGATGACTGCGCCGTGTTTCTCGGCGAGTTCGTCGGTTTCGCCCGATACCTCGACGAACGTCCCGGACGACTGCTCGTTTGCGATGGCTTTCGCCGCGTGTTCGGGTTCGTACGGCGTCTCGATTCGATAGGTCGCGCGTATTCGTGTCATCTGTTCGGCGTCACCTCTCTTTCGCGGCGCGGGCGGTCCCGACGCCTCGCGTCCTCGAATCTGCGTCCACGAAGACCCGCCCGTGCCGGTGCGCTCCCCGGTGAGAGACCGGCGTGGCCGTCTGTGGTGACGACTACTCCCGCCGAATCCTCTCGTCGGACCATCCCGTCGACTGGTCGAACGTCTCTTGCCATCTTCGTGTGCGATTCACTGGGGGAGAGCAAAAATGCTCGGATGGTTTCGGGTCGGCGGGCACGCCGTCGGTCATCGAGAACGACGGTCGAGCGCACTCGACGAACGACGCCTCCGACGCGGTGCGGAGTGACAGGACTCTAGTCGCTGTCGGCTATCGAATCACCGAGCGAATCGTCGTACTTATCCTGTTCTTCTGCTGGCATGTATTTCCGTTCCCACTCGACGATTTCGGAGAAGCCGACGAACTCGTGTAGGTCTCCCATCTCGGTGTCTGCGAAGGCTTCGTCCATGTCTTTGAGGGCGGCCTGTCCCTCCGACTCCAGCGACTGGAACCGGCGGTAGACAGCCTCCATGGTCGTGAGCATCGACGCCAACGGATAGATGACGAGGTCGTACCCCAGTCGTTCGAGTTCTTCCGGGCTCACGTACGGCGACGAACCGACCTCTCCGACGCAGTTATACAGAAGCGGTGCGTCGATTTCGTCGCCGATTCGTTCTATCTCCGCAATCGTGGTCGGTCCCTCGACGAACGCCACCTCGGCACCTTCTTCGAGGTAGGTCTGCATGCGGTCGATGGCGTCGTCCAGCGACCCACCGGTCGCGCCGCGGGCGTCCGTCCGCGCGATCAACACGAGGTCCGACTCCTGGTCGTCGATGGTGTCACGCGCCGCTCGGATCTTCCCCGCCGCTTCGTCTTTGGGGACGAGTTGGCGCCCGGTCGTGTGTCCACACCGTTTCGGAAACGTCTGGTCTTCGATGTGAATCGCCGCCACGTCGGCGTCGATGTACTCACGGACCGTTCGAATCACGTTCGACGAGTTCCCGTATCCGTTGTCGGCGTCGGCGATTACCGGCGTCGACACTCGCTCCTGAATTCGCTTTGCGTTCTCGACCATTTCGGGCATCGTAATCAGTCCGGCGTCGGGATAGCCGACCTTGGTGACTGACGTGCCGTAGCCGGTCATGTAGACGGCGTCGAACCCGACTTCGTCCGCGATAGCCGCCGTCAGGGGGTCGTTGACGCCGGGGCATTCGAGCAATTCGTCTGCTTCGATCAGCTCTCTCAGTCTCGCTCCACGCATAGCGGACACAGGGAGGCGACGTTGATAACGATTTCCCCCTCGCCTACCGAATACTTATGTGGATTCCTCGGGATGTAGCTACCACACATGACCGGTAGCTCATCCGTTAGGGAGCCGTTCGCGGACCTGCTGAAAGCGCAACTCGATGACGGAGCTCCGGCGGTCGGTCTCTTCATCAACGAGCCAAAGATGGTGGAACTCGCCGCACACATGGGGTTCGATTGGTGCATGCTCGACCAGATGTTCACCAACAACGACTGGCAGAAAACAGAGACGCTCATCCGGACTGCGAACTCCGCTGGCATCACACCAATCGTTCGCGTTCACTCCTATCCGTGGACCGGCTACGACCCACACGTCGTGGCGAACGTTGCCCGTGCCATCGGCATCGGGGCGGATTACGTGATGGTGTCGTACTCCGGCGTGCAGGAAATCGAGGACGCCCTTCCGCTCACCCACGCGGACCACCAGAAAGAGTCCCACATCTTCCCGTACGACGACCTGCTTCCGTACGGCGACGGCGAGACGTCGGATGGCCACTCCGGGATACAGATCATCCCACACGTGGAATCGACGGGTGCATTCGAGAGCCTCGAATCGGTCATGGACAACGCGGACGTCGACTACTGTTTCATCGCGCTCAACGACGCGATGCAGGAGCTCACGGGCGAAGAACGGCCGGACTGGGACGACCCCCGCGTCTGGGAGTTCGTCGACGAAGTGGTCGAACTCGGGCGAAAGACGGACACTGTCGTCGGTGCCAACCCGAGTTTCCACGGCGCCGGGACCGATTTCACGTATTCGTTGGACGTCCTCGAAGACCGCGTGGTCGAGTTACACGACCGCGGCATCGAGATGGTCATGGCGCAGTCCGCCCCGATGATCTTCCAGTTGGCGGGCAGTCGACTGCTACAGAACTTCTCCGAACGGATCGATAGCCGGGACTAGCGCGCTCTATTTGCGACCGCTCTTCGGTGCGAACGGGTGCGAACGGGGGACCCCACCAGTACCTTATTGTCGAATCGGCGCACAGACATCCGGTATGGAGATCGAATACAGCGGAGACCCGTGTGCGAACCAACTGCCTCGCGCGTCCGTCGAGCGATTCGAAGAACTCCGCCCCACGCCTCACGAGCGGTCCGAACTCGGTGACAACACCGACTACCTGTCCTGGGAATACGGGTACGAGTCCTCACGATGGTACGACAGCGGCGAACTCGTGAAACTGGACCCCGGCGAGTTCACGCACTTCCAGTCCCACCGCGACGCGGTCGAGGGTCCGTACGAAAAATGCCTCTGTATCTTTTCCGGGCGCGGTGTCCTCAGAACGGAGGACTCGGACGTGCGATTGGAACAGTTCGACGCCGTCCTCGTCCCACCGAACGCGGCGTACCAGATCGGGAACACCAGCACCGAGACGCTGTGGTTCGGCTGGTGGGCGTCGGTCGGTGACGACGACCTCAGCGATGCGTCGCGGACGGACCCACCCGACAGACCCGGATTTCGACGGGAATACGACCGGATACTGGCCACTCGTGCGGAGCAGGGATTACCGACGCCACCCGATTTCGACGGCGACTTCGACGGCGACACGGACGAATCCCGCCCGACGCCGTCCGTCGTCCGCTTCTCGGAAACCCGTCCAAAGACGTTCGGCGCCGCTCCCGAAATCGGTGCGACGGAAGACCGGCCGGATTGGATCTATTCGTTCCCCGATAGCCAGTGGTTCTCTCAGTGTACTCTCATCCGTCTGGACCCGGGCGCCTTCGTCGGATTTCACGCACACTTCGAGAACGAGGGACCGGCAGAAGAGATTTACTGGGTCCTGAACGGCAAGGCTCGACTCCAGACCGAGTACCGAGACACGACGCTCCACCAGTTCGACTGTGCGTTTTTCCCGACCGGCTGTATGCACACCATGGGAAACGTCGGCACGGAACGCGTCTGGGTGGCCGCGTGGTTATCGAAGGGCGGACGAGCGGGCGAGTTCGATATCGAAGAACTCGAAACGTCCGAACGTCCGCAGATTCGAGAGCAGTTCGAGCGCGTGATGGCCGCGAGAAAGAAACGAGGGCTGTCGTTACCACCGAACGTCGACGTAACGTTGCGATAGCTCTCGATGGGGGCGTTCGATGCGGACGTTCGAACTCGCGTCGCAGTCACGCCCGGGTGTTTCTTCCACTAGTATGCGGTTGCAGAAAAATACATCTTTATCTGCCTGCATCCGTATGGTGCTCGCATGCCTTCGAGAGCGACGACTACCTCTGTAGTCTTGACGGACAAAAGTCAGATCGAACACAGGGAGTTTCCAGTGCCGGACGTGAGCGACGGCGGCGCCCTTCTCTCCGTCGAAGCGACCTCCGTCTGTGGGACCGACATCGGTCTGTACCGTGGACAAAGCCACTTCGAGTCGCTTCCCATCGTCCTCGGACACGAAGTCGCCGGTCGAATCGTGGACGCCGCTCCCGAGACGCTGGATCGGTGGGGCGTCGACGTCGGGGACCGGGTGATGCCAGAGCCCTATCTCCCGTGTTACGAGTGTCAGAACTGCCAGACGGGCAACTACCACATGTGTGAGCAGGACCGATGTTACGGCGTCTCGATATCGGCGGACCGGCCCCCGCATCTCTGGGGCGGATATGGCGAGTACATGTATCTCCACCCGGATACGTGGATTCACCCCGTCGCCGATGCCATCCCTTCGAAGGCGGCGTGTCTCGGTTCAGTCGTCGGGAACGGGGTCCGCTGGGTCGTCGAGAAAGGCGAGATAGACCCCGAGGATAGCGTCGCCATCATTGGACCGGGTGCGCAGGGGTTGGCATCGGTCATCGTCGCCGATCAGACGGGGGCCGACCCGCTCGTTCTCATGGGGCTCTCGTCGGACGAACACCGACTCGCCCTCGGCGAGCAACTCGGAGCCACCCATACGCTGTATACGGACGACGACGACGTCGAAGAGCAGGTGTTGGACGTAACGGACGGTGGCCCGGACGTGGTAATCGTGACGGCACCGGCATCGCCGGCGATTACGCTCGGACTCGACGTCGTCAGACCACGCGGGCGGGTCGTTCTTCCCGGCCTAGTGGACGAGGACGTGGCGATAGATACGAACCGGCTCGTCGTCGACGAAATCAGTCTGGTGGGTGGACGGGGGCAAGCGCTGAACGTCGAACGCGCCATGGACGTTCTGGAACGCCGCACCGACGACGTCGAAGCGATCAATACCCACTCCTTCCCGATTTTCGAGGCCGAAACCGCCATCCGCCAGCAGATACCGGGTGACGAGCACAACGCCGACCTCATCCACGCCGTCCTCGAATCGGATTCTTCGTAGGCGTCGGAACGCACTCTCGCGGACCGTGGTCCCCGACGACCATTCGCCTCGCATCTCCGCTCGTGGTGCCTGCTCGCCGTACTCACCCCCGTTCGAGGTTCGACGCGGAGTTGCGGACCGAGACAACGCGCGCGCCACGGTTCGGTGCGCGTGCGTCGGGTTATCGCTCCGGTAGCGGCGTCTGACGGATGTCGACGGGCCGACGCCTGCGTCCGCTGGCCATCACTTCGTCCGCGCTACGTCCTGCGTCGCCCCGTTCGGGTCGTTCGTCCCCTCGGTGGAAGGACGGGTACGGCCAGGACGGCGGCGCTCGGCATGGTCCCGGTCTCGCCTTTCGGGAGAAAATAAACTTCATGATGAGCGAATTCCCACCCGAGCGTCGGTGACGACGTCACAGCCCGCTCCGTCTCCGCGACTCGGGGAGTCGCCGAGGGGGGACGTCTCGATCCGAGACTACGACGACTTCGCTCGCCGCCCGCTATCTGCCCGGTTCGTCACCGTCCCCAGACAGCGCCCCGTTACTCCCGGGACTCCGGGAAGTCACGTCCCTTCGACGACGCTCCTGGCGCGTGGACGGGCCGTGTTCGGTGACTCCGTCGTCTACTAACAACGCTAGTGCTGTTACACGCACTTTCCTTCACGAACGCCTGTGGAGCTAACAACGCTAGTGTTGTTACGAACAGTCCACACGAACGAGACCAGTGCTGGGACTCGGGGAGGCGTATCGTCGGCGACCGGGCGTTCGCCGACCTCGGCTCGCCACCGTCTCCGGGTCGGGTTCCTCAGCATCGGCGGACGTCTACGACACTCGCTATCTGCGGTGAACGGAGCGGTTGGTCGATTTCCGGCGGAGACGTGCACTGCCGTCGCGGTTTGTTATTCCGTCTCGTCGAATCTCACGCGCAGTTCTATCTCGTTCGCCGCCCCGAGTATTTGGTTGGCGAGTTCGGAGTGGAGACGTTCGTCGGAGATGCGGTGAGAAGGGCCGCCCACGCTGAGGGACCCGAGAACTTCGCCGTCGTCGCGCATAACCGGGGCGGCGATGCCGCGAAGTCCCTTCACGTGCTCTTCGTCGTTGATCGCGTACCCGCGCTCACGCACGGCGTCGAGTCGCTCGTCGAGTTCTTCCCTGTCGCCGACGGTGTTCTCGGTGCTCCCGACCAGTCCCCAGCGGTCGATGATCGCGTCTACCCGTTCTTCCGGCAACTGTGATAATATCGCCTTCCCCGACGCCGTCGAGTGGAGATAGAGGCGTTTGCCGAGGCGGGAATGAGCCCTGACCCCTTGCTTGCCCGACGCGATGTGGAGGTAATACCCCCGTCCGTCCTCCTCTCTCACGAACTGGGCGCGTTCACCAGTCTCGTCAGCGAGTTCGTCGACGGTGGGCTGGGCGATGTTGAAGATGCTGTGTTGGTTCTGTGCACGACCACCGATGTCGAGAAATCGCAGTCCGAGTTGGTATTTTCCCTCGTTCTTGACGACGTATCCGCCACGGCGGAGCGTCGTGAGGTGTTTGTGCACGGTGCTGTCCGCGAGGTCGAGGTCGTCGGCGATGGTGCACAGACGCGTACTGCCGGTCTCCGCCAGATACTCGATGATCGTCTGCGTCGTCGTCACGCTCTTGACGATTCGTCCTCCTTTGATAGAATGTGTCATGGTAAACGTTCACGCTTTCATTCACTTGAGTGTTTCCATTCGTCCCACTCTGCTTCTCTCCCGCCGGAACGATATCCATGGTCTCACGGGCTCGTTCGAGTGAATTCTCGCCGACGTGCTCCCTGCCGCGTGGGACTCGGTTGGTCTCGGCGGGTCTCCCCCCCCCTCGACTCGGCGTTTTCCTATCCGTGAAGATTACCACGTCGCTACCGGTTGCTTCCGAAGGCCATCGCGTCTTGCACACGTGATGTCGTCGTCCCCGTCGAATCGTCCTCGATTCACCTCTCTCGCCCCGTATCCCCCCGAATCGACGAATTCGCTCATCACGAATTCGATGCCAGTCCGGGCCGGAACTGGATTTCCGAATTCCGGGGGATGGCCGCCGATTTGCTCTACGTATGACGAATCACTGAGCGCATTCACGAACGTATCTACTACTGTTCCTCGGTTGCGCAGAGATGGCGTTCTTTCTCGGCGGATGCGACGCGTCGAACGCGACGCTATCGGCGCTCGTCTCGGCTACCGGCTAGACACGCGCACATCCGAACATCCGTCCCCCCGAGCGATACGCTCCATCCCTCGGTGTCGGTGCGTACGGACCATTCGAAAATCACCGTCGACGCCGCTTCCGACCGCCGTCTCAGACTTCGATTACGCCCACGCCGTCCACGAGGGAGACGTCGGTGTCGTACTCCGCAGAGAGGTCGGCCAGACGGTCGAGGATTCGCTTTGCCGTCTCGCCTTCGGCGAGGAGTGGTTCTCCGTGACGTGGCTTCGGTTCGTCGAACCCGAGTTCCGCAGGATAGAGGTCGATTCGGCTGAGGTCACCGTCCTCGAAGGAACAGACCGGGAGCACCGTCTCCCAGTACTCACGCTGACTGAGGATGTAATCGTGAACGGTGCTCGGTGTCTTCTCGTCTTCCGCGAGGTCGTACCGGTTGTACACCTCCTCCGGGACCGCCGATATCGCGTGGTGCTGGCAGATGAAATTCCCGAGGCTGTAGAATATCGGTGCGCCGTCGTATATTTCGACGCCACGGAGCGTGTGTGGACCGTGTCCCATGAACACGTCCGCGCCGGCGTCGACGCACTCGCGGGCGAACGATTCGATGAACGGTGCGACCGTCCGGTCGTTGTACGCCCCGTTTTCGCCTTCGTGGCCGTGGAGCGACGTTACGACCCAGTCGGCCTGTCGGTTGGCTTCTCGAATCTGTGCGAGTACGTCCTCGATGTCCTCGCGGTTCGGGACCTGCCGAACGCCGGGGTCGCTCCCCTCCTCGAACACTAGCGTCTCGCCGTGCCCGCGACTCACTTCGAGCAGGTGGAAGACGGACGCCTCCTCGACGTCGTCGTACTGCGTCGGGAGGTCGGCGGACTGGCGCTGGCGCTTCGTCTCTTCGAGTCCCAGCGACTCGCTCACCTCGCGGAGCTGGTCGAGCTGGTCCTCGGAGACGACGTACCGGCTCTCGTGTCGAATCGGCGAGAGACCCGGTCGACCGGAAATCAGCGGTTGCTCCGGACCTGCTTCCGTTCCCGGCGTCACCGTCGACCCGGCGGCGACGAGTGCGACCCGTCCTCCCGGCGTGTCGAAGTACGTTGGACTGCGCGCGGACGCGAGGTTACGACCGAGACCGGCGTACGGGATGTCTCTCGATTCGAGTTCCCGCATCGTCGACCGCATTCCGCCGTACGAGTAATCCCCCGTGTGGTTGTTCGCGGCGGCGAACGCGTCGAATCCGACGTCGACGAGTTCGTCCGCCGCCCAGGGTGGGGCACGCATATACGTCCCGCTAAAGTGTGCGACGCTGTTCGATGCCGGGTAGCCGTCGAAGTCGTGCAGTAGCATTTCGAGGTTGACCACTGACGCGTCGGCGGCTTCGATGTGTTCGTATATCGGGTTGGCTCGGGTCCGCCGCAATGTCGCTAATTGACGTGCAACAAGCGCATCTCCTGCTACCGCTATCTGGGTCTCGCTGACCATGGGGAGGTGTCTCGACTGAGATACTTAAATCGATCCCCCGCGTGACTCGACCGGTCGGGTCGTGTTCCTCCGGGGGGTCGTCGTTCGACGTCGTGCGAAGGTCGTGTCCCGTCGCGGCGACGACGGCGCCCGTCGCCGTCGAATCCACGCTTACACGGCGAGGTCGGACGCGAACCGCGCGCGTTCGAGTTCAGTTCTCACCCCAATGTTTATTACAATATAGTCTATTTCACTTGGCATGG
>JBDGTR010000075.1:0-18345 GCA_042216635.1 Haloplanus sp.
ACAACGACGCTCACCACCATCTCCCTTGTATTTTCGACATCCTCCGAACCTGTGAAGACGACGACGCCGACCCGGCGGAGGTAGCGCCGGTCGACCGCCTCCGCCTCCGCCTCCGCGAGCGGTCGGTCGAGGAGGGCGACGGTCCGGAGGTTCGCCTTCCAGTAGGCGTCGAAGACGTCGCCGACGAGGGGGAGAGAGCCGACGACGGCGTCGACGCCGAGGACCAACAGCATCCGCGCGAGCGTCGCCCGCGAGGCGTCTGCGGAGGCGGCGACGGCGACGGCGTAGGCCGCGAGCGCCGTCCCCGGCAGGTCGCCGACGACGGGGAGCAAACCGAGGAGAGGGTCGAGACCGATTCGGAAGTCGGTGCCCGGCACGCGGAACGCGTCGTCGAAGAGGTGACTGAAGCGCCGGAGGCGCGCGACGTCGTCGTGGGCGTCGGCGTCGACGACGACGGGGCTGGTCGGGTCCTCGTGGTCGGCGGGCGGGCGAGACACGGTGTCGTGAACGCGCGCGCGGCGTAAGCGTCTATCGCCGGCGTCGGGTGAAAGAGACCGCACGGAAGTGGGATGGTGGTCGACGACGCGTCATCGTGTTTATTGTGACTGTGTACCGCCGACTCGCCGGACCGGGGCGGCGAACCGGCGGTCGTGACTCACAACAAACCCTCTCAGTCGTCGTTCTGGATGGGCGGTTCGGTCGTCTCCTCGTCGGACGAGGAGATGGGGTCGCGTTCGTCCTCGCTGAACCCCGCCGACTCCTCCATGCGCCGTTTTGCCTCGGGGTCGAACTGCGCCTCGATGTCCTGATACCGGCTGACGAAGGAGAGTTCGTGGTGGCTCTCCGTCGGGTGGCCGAGGTAGCGGTCTCCGAGGTCGAACTGGCCTTGCTCGTCGTCTTCGGCGAGGGTCTTGAAGTCCTCGTAGACGGCGTGGGCGCCCGAGTGCAGGCCCGCGAGGGTGATGAAGACGTACTTGTAGCCGAGGTCACCCAGTTCCGCGAAGGTCAGCGGGTCGTCCTCTTCGGACCACGCGAACGACGAGGAGTAGTTGAACGCGAGGTCCAACTCGGGGTGGGTCTCGTGGATGGTCTCGGCGTAGCGGGTGGCGTCCTCGCGGGAGGGGTCGGGCATCTCCGGCCAGACGAGGTCGACGCCGGCGTCGGCGTAGATGCGCCCGCGTTCGAGGTGTTCCTCCCAGTCGCCGTTGGCCGACCCGTAGGCGTCGGTGCGGGCGATTATCACCGTGTCGTCGTCCTGTTTGGCGTCGACGGCGGCGCGGAAGCGGGCCTCGGCGTCCTCGCGGGAGATTATCTGCTTGCCCGCGATGTGGCCACACCGCTTGGGCGTGGTCTGGTCTTCGATGTGGACGGCGGCGACGCCGGCCTTCTCGTACTCGCGGACCGCGCGGCGGACGTTGTGCGTGCCGCCGTAGCCGGTGTCGCAGTCGGCGACGACGGGGAGGTTCGTCGCCTCCACGATGCGTTTGGCGTTCTCGACCATCTCGGTCATGGTCACCATCTCCAGGTCCGGGAAGCCGAACTGGCCGAGGACGGTCGAATACCCGCTCATGTAGACGGCGTCGTGGCCGGCCATCTCGGCCAGACGCGCGTCGAGGGCGTGGTAGATGCCGGGTGCGAAGACGAACGGTTCGTCGTCGAGTAGTTCCCGGAAGCGCGTGGCCGCCGGGTTGTCGATGTCGCGGGCGTAGACGTCGGTGTCGAGTTCCTCTGGATTCATCGTGAACGGGTCTCCATGGCGCCTTCGATTCGGTCGAGTTGGTCGCGGAGTTCTGCGAGTTCGCTTCGGACGTCGCTCGACCCGCCGGAACGGGCGTCTCGGTCGAGGAACGGAACTAGCGGCGCCTCCTGAGCTAGTTCGTCGTCGTACTCTCGCTGGGCGGTCTGCTCGTCCGACCGGCGGGCCCGGTCGAGGAAGGGAACGAGCGGTGCTTGCTGGGCTAGTTCGTCGTCGTACTCTCGTTGGGTGGTCTGGTCCATGGTCGTGGTGTTCGCGTCGGTCGGAGCGCGGTTCGGCCGGTCGTCGCTGGCGTGTGGCGATGTACTGACATCGTGTCACCTGTGACGACTGCGCCCTCGAAGATAAACCTAATGATTTATAATGATAATATTCTTTAATTCCCGTAGAATCCCCTTATTTGTGGTGTGGTCACATGGTTCGTGAACTACCCCACCCTACCGCTCGCCTGACGGCTCGCGCTTGAGGATGGGGCTTCCTGTTTCCACGACGCGCTTTGCAGATACCGAGGTATCCACAGGGAGCGCAGTCTCCATAGGCGTTGATTCGGAGCGTCCCGCTCCTAACCGATTTTTGATACCGCGAGAAAGAATGTTCCATGCCGCGTTCGCGTCTCTATCCGCCTCGAAACCGCAGGCAGGACAGGAGTGTTCGCGCACCCACAGCGGTTTCTCTGTCGAAGCGCCGCAGGACGCACACTCCTTGGTCGTTCCGCGCGGATTCACCGCGACGAAGTGCGTCCCTTCGCGTTCGCACTTGTATTCGAGCATCCGAAGGAACGTCCCCCACGCCGCACCTGCCCGGTTCCGTGAGTTCCCCGGGAGTTCGACCAATCCCTTCGCGTCCAAGTCCTCAACGGCCACGAGGTCGTACTCCCGAGCGTAATCGTCTGCGGGGTGTATATAGCGGTACGGAGCAGTCGGGAGCGATACCACCCAATCAGCGGGGGTCAGTACGCATGGGAGTAGACCGTACTCCTATTATAAACCGCTTTTATCCAGATTCGTCAGTGCTCACGTGATGGCACGAGACTCGAAAGGCCGGTTCGATTCGGTATCACGCCGGAAGTTCATCGTCGCGGCGGGCACGAGTGGCGGCGTTGCCCTCGCGGGATGTAGCGGCGGCGGGAACGACAACTCTGGCGGCGGGAACGCGAACACGGCGACCGACGCGCCCACCACGGCGACGCCGGCTGCGGACAAGAACTCGAAGCAAACGGCGAGCAGTTCCTCCTCGAAGTGGTCGAACCTCCTGTCGGCGGGCGGTTCCTCGACGGTCTACCCCATCACGAGCGACGGGGCGTCCTACTGGAACTACAACGCGCCGACCTCGGACCAGGAACACTGGCCCAACAAGAAGTACGGCATCGACACGGACCTCCCGTTCGCGGACTACTGGGCCTCGACGGCGGGCTACGACGCCGACGGAGACAAGGGGACGCTTCCGTGGCACGTCGCGGTCGGTCTCAGCCACTCCGGCGTCGGTCTCAGCAAGGTCAAGGCGGGGCAGGTCGACATCGGCGACGCCTCCGCCCCGGTCACTGCGGAGATGCCCGACCACGACCAGGCGTACTACGACAAGTTCGTCAACCACGTCGTCGGCATCGACGCGATGCAGATCAGCGTCAGCAGGTCCATCTACGACGCGGGCGTGAAACAACTCACGAAAGAGGAGGTCGTGCAGGTCTACTCGGGGCAGGTCGAGAACTGGAAGGACCTCGGCGGTCCCGACAAGGACATCCAGTGCGTCGGCCGCGTCGAGGGCTCCGGGACGCGCACCATCTTCCACGAGCGCATGCTCGACGGCGGGAAGGCGCCCGGCGTCGACGTCCACAAGGGCGAGAACCAGCAGGTCGCCTCCACGGTCGCCAACTCCGACAACGCCATCGGCTACCTCGCGTGGGCGTTCGTCGGCGACAAGAACCCCGCCATCGACCTCAAGGTCGGGAGCGAGGTCTACTCCCAGCAGAACGACAACCTCGGGAAGAAGTCCTACCCGCTCAACCGGGACCTCCACTGCTACACCTACGAGGGGACGTCCCCGATGGCGTCCGCCTTCCTCAACATGATAATCAGCGACATGGGTCAGGACATGCTCGTGAAGAAACACAACTACATCACGCTCCCCGACAGCCGGCAGAAAGAGGAGAAAAAGAAGCTCAACCTGAAGTAAGCGCAAGTCGCCGGGCGACCGCGAGACGGACGTCCCGATTTTCGGGACCGTTCGGACGGGACGGAAACGCGGTGGTGACTTCGAGTACGGAACGGTTCCTTTCAACAATTATCGACGAAATTCAACATGGTATCAATCCAATCGTATAGAACGCGAGTCGACACGCTTGCCCGCTTCGACGCGGACGAGCTCGTAGTCGGCGCCGTCGGCGCGCTGTCCGTCGTCGTCTTCGCCTACTTCTTCCTCGTGAATCCGGGCTACGCCGTCTTCCCGGTCGATACGTTCGCGCTGGCGGCGGCGTACGGCTGGGTCCGCAATCAGGGCGTGACGGCCAAGGCGTTGACGTTTCTGGCGACGGTCTCGACCGTCATCATCCTCGGTCTCATCGTCGTCTTCCTGTTGCAGAAAGCCGCTGTCATCTTCGGGCGAATGGGACTCGACCTGTTTCGATTCTCCCAGCCGTTCTGGCAGACGGACACCAACGTCTACGTGCTGACGCCGATGATCTGGGGGACGGCCGTCACGACGCTCATCGCAACGCTCGTCGCCGCACCCCTCGGCGTCGCGGGCGCCATCTTCATCGCAGAGATGGCCCCACCGCAGATTCGTGACGTCATCAAGCCGGCGGTCGAGATGCTGGCGGGCATCCCCTCCATCGTCTACGGCTTCATCGGATTCAACATCGTCAACACCGCCATGATGGCCTACCTCGGGCTCTCGACGCTCGGTAGCCTGTTCGCGGTCGGTCTCGTCATCGGCGTGATGGCGCTCCCCACGGTCGTCTCGGTGGCCGAGGACGCCATCACGGCGGTCCCGGACGAGATGAAAGACGGCGCGCTCGCCGTCGGGACGACCGAGTGGCAGTCCATCAAGAGCGTCGTCGTTCCCGCGTCCTTCTCGGGAATCTCGGCGGCCGTCATCCTCGGCATCGGCCGTGCGATGGGCGAGACCATGGCCGCGACGGTGATGCTCGGACACAAGGCGGTCCTCCCCAGTCCGCTCTACGACGTCTTCGAGAACACGGAGACGCTCACGACGCTCATCGCCAGCCAGTACGGCAACGCCATCGGGCGTTCGGCGCCGAATTACTACATGGGCGCCCTGTTCGCCGCCGGCGTCGTCCTGTTTCTCACGGTTCTCTGTCTCAGCGTCGTCTCGAGACTCATCGAGGCGCGCATGCACCGCAAACTCGGGGGTGAACAGTGAGCGACTCCTACGTGGACCGGCACGCCGTCGCCGGCGGGGGGTTGGACGACCGCTGGCGGTCCGCGACGACGACCGTCGTCGGCGTCAGCTTCCTCACCATGCTCCTTGCGGCCACGAACGTCGTGAACTGGGTGGCGACCGACGGCGCACTCGTCTCGGTCGCCGTCACCACGCTCTACGCGAGCGCGCTTCTCGTCACCGGCGGACTCCTCGTCGTCGCCGGCGTCGCGTCGTCGCTCGACGCCGTCTCTACGGACCCGAACGAACGGGCCGGCACGCTGTCGGGACTCCCCGTCGGCGTCTTGACGGGCGTCGTCGCGGGGCTGGTCTGCTCGCAGACGCTCGGATACGGCGCGGTCGTCTGGCTCCCCGCCACGCTTCTCTGTGGCGTCGTCGCGTTCTTATTCGGCGCCCTGGTCCGCGAGGACCTCGCCGCGACCATCCCGTGGGGACTGCTCGCAGTCCTCGTCTCAGTCTTGCTGTTCGCGGGCGTCATCGCGCCCGAGTGGCAGTGGAGTCCCCAGGGCCTCGGGTTCGCGTTCACGGGCGTAATCACCATCCCCGCACTCGCGTTCGTCACCAGCATGTCCACCGCGTGGGCGGCGGCGAAGGCGACCCAGGGGTTCGGCGCGCGCGGCAGACAGACCGGCGCGTACCTCCTCATCGGGACGAACGCGTTCTTCATGCTCAGCCTCCTGTTGTTCCTCGTCGCGTTCGTCTTCCAGAAGGGTGCCCCGCGCGCTCTCGAAGGCGCCCACTTCGGACCCGGTCTCTCGGTCCACGTGCCCTTCGTCACGAACGCCGCCAACCCGTTCGGCGTCAGCGGCATTCTCCCGGCCATCGTCGGGACCGTCTGGCTCGTCGTCGGCGCCCTCCTCTTCTCGGCGCCGCTCGGCATCGGTGCGGCCGTCTTCCTCGCCGAGTACGCCGAAATTGGTCCGTTCACCACGGTCGTCGACATCGCCACGGACGGTCTCTGGAGCACCCCGAGCATCGTCTACGGTCTCTTCGGGTTCGCGTTCCTCCTGCCGCGTCTCACGCCCGGTGGGACCCCGAATCTGCTCGCCGGGATGCTCGTCCTCGGGTTCATGCTCATCCCGCTCATCCTCATCACGAGCAGAGAGGCGATAAACAGCGTTCCCGACGGCTACCGTGACGCCAGCGCCGCCCTCGGCGTGAACCGCTGGCAGACCATCCGGAGCGTGGTCCTTCCCGCCGCCGTGCCCGGGATTCTCACGGGCGTCATCCTCGGCGTCGGGCGCATCGCGGGCGAGACGGCGCCGCTCCTCCTGGTGGCCGTCCACGACCTCAACCCCAGCGATTACAACCACGTCATCACCTCGTTTCGGTTCACGTCCTCCCCGCCGTTCGTCGCAAACGACGCGCTCCTCTCCTCGACGACCGCGCTCCCCTATCAGGTGTACGCCGTCATCGAGACGGGCGTCGCCGGGAAACCCGAGTTGGGGTGGGCGACCGCGTTCGTCCTCCTCCTCGTGGTCATCTGCCTGTATACGGTCGGCATCGCCATGCGAATGTACTTCCAGCGACAACTCGAACAATGAGTACGGAAACCACAGTTAGAGGCGAAACCCAAGAAGAAATCGAGCGCGAGTGGACCGAATACGAGTTCAGCGGACAGACCAAGATATCGGTTCGGGACCTCGACGTCTACTACGACGACGACCGGGCGCTCCAGTCGGTCGACATCGACGTCCCGGAACGGTCGGTCACCGCTCTCATCGGTCCGTCCGGATGCGGGAAGTCGACGTTCCTTCGGTGTCTCAACCGAATGAACGACCGCATCCGCTCGGCGCGCATCGACGGCACCGTCGAGTTCAACGGTCAGAACATCTACGGTCCCGACGTCGACCTGGTCAAACTCCGGCGGAAGGTCGGGATGGTGTTCCAGCAACCCAACCCCTTCCCGAAGTCCATCCGCGACAACGTCGCCTACGGTCCCCAGAAGCACGGCGACCTCGATACGGGTCTGCTCGCTCGCCTGCTCGGCCGCGACGACACCGAGGAGGAAGCGGCGCTCGTCGAGCGCTGTCTGCGGCAGGCCGCGCTCTGGGAGGAAGTCGAGGACCGCCTCGACGACAACGCCCTCGGTCTCTCGGGCGGCCAACAACAGCGCCTCTGCATCGCGCGGGCGCTGTCGGTCTCCCCCGAGGTCATCCTGATGGACGAACCGGCCTCGGCGCTCGACCCCATCGCCACCGCGAAAATCGAGGACCTCATCACCGACCTCGCCGAGGAGTACACCGTCGTCGTCGTCACGCACAACATGCAACAGGCGGCGCGCATCTCCGACCAGACGGCGGTCTTCCTCACCGGCGGCGAACTCGCGGAGTACGACGACACCGACAAGATATTCGAGAACCCCGAGAGTCAGCGCGTCGAGGACTACGTCACGGGGAAGTTCGGCTGACATGCCCACGCGAAAGGTACAGCTCACCGGGAGTTCGACGTTCACCATCTCGCTCCCGAAGGAGTGGGCACGCGACCACGGCATCGAACCCGGCATGGACCTCACGCTGTCGGCCGGTCACGACGGCGAACTCGTCATCGGCGCCGAACAGGCGGGCGACCCGCCCGTCCCCGAGGTGGCCGTCGATTCGCTCTCGCCGGCGGCGGTCCGGGCGGTCGTGCGGGCCTGTTACGTCGCCGGCGTCGAGCGCTTTCGCCTCGTCGCCGACGCCGAACGCGGCTTCGAGGCGGACGCCCGCCGCGCCGTCGACGACGCCGTGACCGCCCTCGTCGGTCTCGACGTCCACCGCGAGACCGACGCCGAACTCGAACTCGCCGTGCCCATCGACGCGGGCGAACTCGGCGTCGAGCGGACGCTCCTCCAGCTCCAGTTCGTCGCGCTGTCGATGCAGAGCGACGCCGTGGCCGCCCTCGTCGAGGGCGACGACGACCTGGTCGGCGACGTCCGCGACCGGGCGACCGACGCCCGACGCAAGTACGCCCTGCTCGACCGCACCTTCCAGCGCACGCTGACCGACCGCCAGACGCTCGACGGCGTCGACGTCGGCCGACCGCTCCTCTACGACTACGCGGTCGTCGCGCGCCACCTGCGCGGCGTCGCCCGGCAGGCCACCCACCTCGCTACGCTCGCGGCCGACTCCGACCTCGCGCCCGCCCACGACGAGGTGGTGACCGCTCGCGCCCGCGAGGCGCGCGACGTGGTCGACCGCGCCGTCGACGCCGTCATCGACGGCGACGACCCCGGGACCGGCTACGACCTCTCGCAGACCTGTGCGGCCCTCCGGGACGACCTCGACGCCGCCGTCCGAACCGCCATCGAGGACGCACGGACGGACGACGGGGACGAGGCGGCCCGTCGCGTCGAGACGTTCTGCCGGGCGCTGTGGCGCCTCGACCGCACCGTCACCCACGCCGAACGCATCGCCGAACGCGCGACCGAGGCGGCGGTCCGCCCCCGGTGACGCGGGACCGTCGGTCGGGTTCACTGCCCTTAATTCCGTCCAGCCCCGAGCGTGTCGTAGATGGTTGCCGCGATAGAGACCGACGACCTCCGGAAGCAGTACGGCGGCGTACAGGCGCTGGACGGGGTGTCGCTGACGGTGCCCGAGGGGAGTTTCTTCGGTCTCCTCGGGCCGAACGGCGCGGGCAAGACCACGTTCATCAACACGCTGGTCGGCCTCGTCCGCAAGAGCGGCGGGGAGGCGCGCGTCTTCGGCCACGACGTCGAAGCCGACTACCGCGAGGCCCGCGACTGCATCGGCCTCGCGCCACAGGAGTTCAACGTCGACCGGTTCTTCCCCATCCGGGAAGTGCTCGAACACAAGGCGGGCTACCACGGGATTCCTCGCGCCGAGGCGCGCGCCCGCGCCGACGAGGTGTTGAAACAGGTGGGCATCTACGAGAAGCGCGAGACGCGCTTCGACTGGCTCTCCGGCGGGATGAAGCGGCGCTTTCTCATCGCGCGCGCCCTCGTCACCGACCCCGACCTGCTCGTCCTCGACGAACCCACGGCCGGCGTCGACGTGCAGCTCCGCCACGACCTCTGGGACCTCGTCACCGACCTCAACGACGCCGGCACGACGATTCTGCTCACCACCCACTACATCGAGGAGGCCCAGCGCCTCTGTGACGAGGTGGCCATCCTCGACGACGGGCAGGTAGTCGAGGTGGAGACGCCGGACGAACTCCGGCGCCGGGGGAGCGACCGCATCACCGTCTCCTTCCGCGACCCGATTCGGTCGCCCCCCGCCGTCAACGCGGGCGAGGGCAACGTCGAATCCGTCGCCGTCGAGGACGGCGACCTCGTCGTCACCGCCTCGCAGGGCGGCCTCGTCGCTCCCGACCTCGTGCGCGAACTCGACCGACAGGGGTACGAAATCGTCGACCTCGACGTCTCGCGCACCTCGCTGGAGGAGGTGTTCGTCGAACTCACGCGCACCGGGTCGTCGGTGGGCGGCGACGAGACGGACGAGGAAGGCGACGCCCACGCGGACCCCGTCACGCCCACTGCGGGCGGTGAGGCGCGATGAGCGTCCGTACTGGTCCACGCGTGGCCGACGCGCACGCGCCCGACTCCGCCGGTCGGCGGTCCGTGAGGAGGGTGTCGGCGTGAGTCGGAGCACCGTACAGGTGCGGACGCTGATTCGCCGCGAGATACTCCGGTTCGTCAGGCGGCCGTACAACACCTTCCTGCCGCCCATCATCACGAACGCGCTGTATTTCTCCGTCTTCGGCGTCATCCTCGGGAGTCGCATCGGCTCCGTCGCCGGCGTGGGCTACATCCAGTTCGTCCTGCCGGGGCTGGTGGTGCTCGGTTCCATCTCCGACGCCTTCGAGAACGCCTCCTTCACCATCTTCCACGGCCGGTGGAACGAGTACATCCACGCCGTCGTCACGACGCCCATGTCCTACCGGGGGATGGTGACCGCCTACGTCACCGCGAGCGCACTCCGGGGGGTCGTCACCGCGCTTCTCATCGTCGGCGTGGGGCTGGTGTTCACCAGCATCCCCCTGACCCACCCGCTCTATCTCGTCGCGTTCCTGCTGGTCATCACCGTCCTCTTCGGCAGTCTCGGCGTGATGGGCGGCCTGTGGGCCGACGACTTCGATTACCTGACGGTGATGAACCAGTTCATCCTCCGTCCGCTGGTGTTTTTCGGCGCCGTCTTCTACTCGCTCGACGTGTTGCCCCCGCTCTGGCGACACGTCTCCCTGCTCAATCCGATGGTCTACATGGTCAACGGCGTCCGCTACGGCATGATAGGCGTCACGGAAATCGACCCGAACACGTCGCTCGCGGTGCTCTCGGGGGCGACGGCCGCCGTCCTCGCGGTCGACCTGCTCCTGTTCAAACGGGGCTACGGGCTGACCGAGTGACGCCGAACCGACACCGCGCCGCCGCCGGTTCGGGAAACCGCAGGCTATTTCGGCGTCGCCCGCAGGAGTGGTAGTATGTCACACGAGGGGGCGGGGTTCGGCACCTCCCGGCGGCGTCTGCTCGGGATGCTGGGGACCGCCGGGGGTGCGAGTCTCGCGGGCTGTTTCGGCGACGGCTCCGGCGGCGGCGACGACGAGACGGAACTCGTCGCCACCCTCGCCGCCGACGTGCGGAACTACGACCCCACGCAGGCCAGCGACACCACCTCGAACAAGGTGTTCGACCTCGTCTACGAACCGCTCCTGTCGGTCGACTTCGCGGGGAACGTCCGGTCGGTCCTCGCCACGAACGTCGAGCGAACGGACGGCGACCGCCAGTGGCGCATCTCGCTCCGCGAGGGCGTCACCTTCCACGACGGGAGCGACCTCACGGCCGCCGACGTGAAAGCCACCTTCGAGCGATACGAGGGGACGCCCCGCGAGTCCGACGTCTTCCTGTGGTACGACGATTCGACCGTCCGCGACGACCACACGCTCGATTTGACCCTCTCGGAGCGCTACGGCCCGCTGAAGGTGTCTCTCGGCGGCGTCCCAATCGTCCCCGAGGCGGCGGCGACGGACGAACTCGACCTCTCGGAGACCCCCGTCGGCACCGGGCCGTTCGCCTTCGACAGCCACGAGCCCGACCAGCTGTTCCGGCTCACGAGCGCCGAGAACTACTGGTACGACGGGGACGGCGACGCGCCGGCGACGCCGCCCGTCGACACCCTCACTTTCCGCATCATCGTCGAGGGGTCGTCGCAGGTGGCGGCCCTCCGCGCCGGCGACGTGGACCTCGCCAACAACCCGCCGGCTGGCTCGGTCGCCGACCTGAAATCCGACGACGAGTTCACCGTGACCGAACACCTCGGCGGCGGTTACGAGATGCTCGTCTTCCCGCTTGCGACCGACCCGTTCTCGAACCGGAAGGTCAGGCGGGGCGTCGCCCGTCTCGTCCCCCGCGAGGACGTGGTCGATTCGGTCTACGCCGGCATCGGCCGCCCCGCCCACGCGCCCATCTCGCCGCTCCTCTCGTCGTACACCTCCGAGTCGTTCCAGCGGGAGATGAAATCGAAATACACCGGCTACGACCCCGACAGGGCGCGGGAACTCCTCCGGGACGGGTTCGAGGCGGTAGGGACAGAACCGCCCTACGAGACGGCCATCGTCACCAACGAGAACCCCGAACGGGTGCGGTGGGCACAACTCGTCCGCGACAGCCTCAACGAGACGGAGTTTTTCGACGTCACCGTCCAGCAGTTCGAGTGGAACACCTACGTCGGGCGCGTCCTCGCGGGCGACTCCAACGAGGACGACGCGATGATGGCGCTCGGGTGGACGGGCGGGTGGGACCCCGACATCTACCTCCGCAACGTCTTCTACAGCGAGCAGGCGACGCCGAGTTGCTGTAACATCTCTCATTACTCGAACCCGAAGGTCGACCGTCTGCTGGACGAGGGTCTGACCACGTACGACGAGTCGAAACGCCGGGAGATATACCGCGAGGCCCAGCGCCGCGTCGTCGCGGACGCGCCGGCGGCGTTCGTCCGCTACAGCCACCGCATGGAGGCGTTCAGTTCCGACGTCGAGGGGTTCAGAACCTACCCGCTCGACAGTTCGGAGTTCACCGCGCTCTACGCGCCGTGGGCCGACACCTACACCGCGATGGGAAGGGAGGGCTGACGCCGGACCGCCGATGACCCTCCGGCGCTACGTCCTCCGACGACTCCTCCTGACGGTGCCCATCCTGCTCGGCGTGTCGATGCTGACGTTCGCGCTGGTGAAACTCCTGCCCGGCGGCCCGGTCGACTACGTCCTCCAGTTCCACACGGCGACGCCCGAACTCCGGGCGACGCTCCGGCACCAGTACCACCTCGACGCCCCCGTCTGGAAGCAGTACCTGCTCTGGCTCCGCGACGCCGTCCACCTCGATTTCGGCACGCGCGTCGCCTCCGACCGGAGCGTCGCCGCCGCCGTCGCCGCGCGCCTGCCCGCGACGCTCGCCCTCGGGGCGCTCTCCTTTCTCGTCGCCGTCGGCGTCGGCGTCCCCGCCGGCGTCGTCGCCGCCGTCAACCGGGGCGATCCCGTCGACGAACTCTCGCGGGTCGCCGCACTCGTCGGCGTCGCCACGCCCAACTTCTGGCTCGGACTGCTCGCCGTCATCGTCTTCGGCGTCCGCCTCAATCTCGTGAGCGTCATCCCGCCGGTCGCCCCCCTGCTCTCGCCCGCGACGCTCCGGTTCATGGTGATGCCCGCGCTCGTCCTCGGCACCGCCTCGGCCGCCCTCTTCACCCGTCTCACCCGCTCGGCCGTCTCCGAGCAGTTGCGCGCCGACTACGTCCGCACCGCCCGCGCGAAGGGTCTCCCCGAACGCACCGTCGTCGGCAAACACGTCCTCCGCAACTCGCTGGTCTCGGTCGTCACCGTCGCCGCCCTGCAGGTGGCCGTCCTCGTCGACGGCGCCGTCGTCGTCGAACGCGTCTTCTCGTGGCCCGGCGTGGGCCGCCTGCTCGTCCGCGCCATCCTCCAGCGGGACTTCCCCGTCGTGCAGGCCGTGGTGTTGCTCGTCGCCACCGCCGTCGTGGCGTCGAACCTCCTCGCGGACGTCCTCTACGCGTGGCTCGACCCGCGCATCCGATACTGACCATGCCCGACGCCGACCCCCTCGCCGACCGCGGTCGCCTGCGCGTGCGCGGCTTCGCCGACGCGACTGCCGAGGCCGATGCCGACACGGCACCCGATTCGAATCCCGAGACTACGCCGGACTCGACCCGTCGCTGGCGGCGGGCGTGGCGGCGCTTCCGCCGCGACCGTGCGGCCCTCGTGGGGGTGGCCGTCGTCGCGGTGATGGCACTCGTCGCGCTCTTCGCCCGCCCGGTCGAGGTTGGCGGCGTCGTCGTTCAGCCGGTGGCACTGGCGCCGTACGACCCCGGGGCGACGGGCGTCGCCGCCGCCAGCCAGCCCCCGTCGCTCGCCCACCCCTTCGGCACCGACTGGGCCGGCCGCGACGTGTTCTCGCGCGTCCTCTACGGCGGGCGGTACAGCCTCTCCATCGGCGTCGTCGCCGTCTCTCTCGCCCTCGTCGTCGGCGTCCCCCTCGGCGCCGTCGCGGGCTACGCCGGCGGGTGGGTCGACGAGACGGTGATGCGACTGGTGGACGTCCTCTACGCCTTCCCCTTTCTCGTCCTCGCCATCGCGCTGGTGGCCGTCTTCGGACAGGGCTTCTGGAAACTCGTCGGCGCCCTCGTCGCCGTCGGGTGGGTGAGCTACGCCCGCCTCGTCCGGGGCGAGGTGTTGAGCGTGAAAGAACGCGAGTACGTCCTCGCGGCGCGGGCGCTGGGCGCGAGCGACGCCGCCATCCTCCGGCGTCACGTCGTCCCCAACGCCGTCGCGCCCGTGGTCGTCCAGGCGACGCTCAACGTCGGCACGGTGGTGCTCTCGGCGGCGGCGCTCGGCTTTCTCGGTCTCGGACTCCAGCCCGGCACCGCCGAGTGGGGGAGCATGCTCTCGGCCGGCCGCGATACGCTGATTCGCGGCCAGTGGTGGGTGACGGTCTTCCCCGGTCTCGCCATCTTCCTGTTCGTGTTGTCCATCAACCTCGTCGGCGACGGCGTCCGCGACGCACTCGACCCCGACGTCGGCGCCGGCGCGGCGGGCACGTCCGACCGCCCGCCGGGGGTGCGGTGATGGCGCTCCTCGACGTCGACGACCTCGACGTGCGCTTTTACACCGAGGAGGGGGTGGTGCAGGCCGTCGACGGTCTCTCCTACAGCGTCGACCGGGGCGAACGCGTCGGCATCGTCGGCGAGAGCGGCGCGGGCAAGTCCGTCGCCGCCCGCTCGATTCTTCGTCTCGTCGACGACCCCGGCCGAATCGAGGGCGGGTCGGTGCGTCTCGACGGCGAGGACCTCCTCGACGCCTCGGCCGACCGCCTCCGCGAGGTGCGCGGCGGCGCGGTCGGGATGGCGTTTCAGGACCCCGAGGCCGCACTCGACCCCGTCTACACCGTGGGCGAACAGGTCGCCGAAGCCGTGCGCGTCCACACCGGCCACGAGGGGGCGTGGGACCGCGCCGTCTCCCTCCTCGACCGCGTGGGCATCCCCGACCCGGAGCGACGCGCGACCGACTACCCACACCAGTTCTCCGGCGGGATGGCCCAGCGTGCGGTGGTGGCGATGGCGCTCGCCGGCGACCCCGACCTCCTCGTCGCCGACGAACCGACGACCGGACTCGACGTGACCGTCCAGGCCCAACTGCTCGACGTACTCGACGGTCTCGCCACCGACCTCGACCTCGGGGTCCTCCTCGTCTCGCACGACCTCGGCGTCGTCGCCGAGTTCTGCGACCGCGTGGTGGTGCTGTACGCCGGTCGCGCCGTCGAGCGAGCGCCCGTCGAGGACCTCTTCTATCGCCCGAAACACCCCTACACGGCGGGGCTGTTGAGCGCCGTCCCGCGCGTCGGCGACGACCGCGACCGCCTGCCCACCGTTCCGGGGTCGATGCCCGACCTCGCGGACGTGCCCCCGGGCTGTCGGTTCCACCCCCGGTGTCCGTACGCCGAGGAGGTGTGTACGCGCCGGTCGCCGCCGCTGGCAGACGTTCGAGACGAGGACGCCACCGCCGACGCCGACGGTCCCCACGCTCACCGCGCGGCCTGTCTCGCCTACACCGGCGACCTCGACGGCGACCTCGGCTTCCGGGTGGTCGTCGACGAGACGGGAGGCGACGACCGGTGAGCGACGGCGACGCCGACCCCCTGATTCGCGCCGAGGGACTGGTGAAACACTACCCCACGTCCGAGGACTTCCTCTCGCGCCTCCTCGGGGAGCGCCAGTGGGTCCGCGCCGTCGACGGCGTCGACCTCGAAGTCCGGGCGGGCGAGACGCTCGCCCTCGTCGGCGAGTCGGGGTGTGGCAAGAGCACGCTCGGGCGGACGCTCCTCCACCTCGACGAACCCACGGCCGGCACCGTCACCCACCGCGGCGACGCCCTCGGCGACCTCTCGGCCGCCGCGTTGCGCGCGCGCCGGCGCGACCTCCAGTACGTCCCGCAGAACCCCGCCGCCAGCCTCGACCCGCGCATGACCGTCGGCGACGTGGTGGGCGAGGCCTTCGACGTTCACGACCTCGCGTCGGGCGGAGAGCGCGACCGCCGCGTGCGCGACGCTCTCGAAACCGTCGGACTGCGGGCGAGTCACGCCGCGCGCTACCCCCGCGAACTGTCGGGCGGTCAGCGCCAACGCGTCGGCGTCGCGCGCGCCCTCGCGGTCGACCCCGAGTTCGTCGTCTGCGACGAACCCGTCAGCGCCCTCGACGTGAGCGTCCAGGCGGGCGTGTTGAACCTCCTCGCCGACCTTCAACAGGAGTTCGGTCTCGCGTATCTGTTCGTCGCCCACGACCTCTCGGTGGTCGACCACGTCGCCGACCGCGTGGCGGTGATGTACCTCGGCGAAATCGTCGAGAAGGGGACCGTCGAGGAGGTGTTCTCGCCGCCGTATCACCCCTACACGTGGGCGTTGCTGTCGGCGATTCCCGAACCCGACCCGCGCTGGGCGGGCGACCGAGTCGTCCTGGAGGGCACCGTCCCCTCCGCGACCGACCCGCCCGCTGGCTGTAAGTTCCACACCCGGTGTCCCGTCGCACAGGACGACTGCGGCGAGTGGGACGACCACCCCGACCCCACCCACGTCGACGGCGAGCATTACGTCGCCTGTCCGTACCGCGACCTCGTCGAGGAGGCGGCCGAGTGAGCCGACGCCGTGGCTTCCTCCCGGTCGACGACCACCCCGAAACCACCCGGTCGCTCGACGCCGCCAACGCCGGCCGTGCGCTCCTCCCGCGGGCGGTCCGCCGGTGGGCCGTCACCGTCTCGGTGACGACCGACCGCGACGCCTACGCCGCCGGCGACCCCGTGCGCTTTCGCGTCCGCTTTCGGAATCGCCTGCCCGTCCCCCTCTCGATTCGCACCGCGACGCCCGTCCCGTGGACGTGGTCGATAGACGGTCTCGGCCGCGCCTCGCGCGTCCCCGGCGATTCGCTCCCCGAGACCCCCGGGACGCTCCGTCTGGCCCGCCGCGAGACCACGACGGTCGCGCGGACGTGGTTCCAGCGCATCCGCGTCGCCGACGACGAGTGGGTCGCCGCCGACCCCGGCGACCACACCCTGCGCGTCTCCGTCCCCGGCACCGACCTCGCCGCCGAGACGACGGTCCGCATCGAGCGATAGGAAGGCCCAAGACGGCCGCGCGCTCACGCCCTGCATGCGCCAGTTCGTCGTCGTCGGCCACGACGCGCCGACGACCGCCGACTTCTCGCTCGACGACCTCGCGGGCGGCGCCGGCCGCCTCGACGTGCTCTGTCGGTGTGTCACCGCCGCGTTCTGTCTCTCACACGACGTTCGCGCGGGCGTGCGCGTCCACCTCGTCCTCGGCGACGCCTTCACCGTCGTCTTCGACGGTGCCGACCTCCGCCGTCTCAACCCCGACGAGCGGAGCACCGCCGCCCTCGTCCGCAACGCCCTCGACCGGCGCGAGGACGCCGTCGGCCGCATTCCCGTCGAGTCGAGTCCCGGCGTCTCGCTCGTCCGCCGGGGGTTCGAACCGACGCTCTCGACCGTCGCCGCCGACTCGACGCTCGTCCACCTCCACGAGGACGGCGACCCCGTCGTTGACCGCGACCCGCCGACCGACCCCGCGTTCGTCCTCTCGGACCACCGCGATTTCACCGACCGCGAGCGCGAACTACTGGCCGACCGCGCCGACGAACGGGTGCGCCTCGGTCCCCGCGCCCTCCACGCCAACCACGCCATCACCGTCGCACACAACTACCTCGACACCGACGGCTTTCGCTCCTACTGACGGCCCGAATCACAACTGTTAAACTCGGCGCTGGCGACGGTTCACGTGCGGGCCGGTGGGGTAGCTTGGTATCCTTCGGCCTTCGGGTGGCCGTAACCGCAGTTCAAATCTGCGCCGGCCCACTAACTATCCCAGCCATTTTGGAGTCGAGGAAAATCGCCATATAGCTTGGGGTTCACCGGGTCTCAGTGCCGCCAGACGAGTTACAGCACACTAACGCTCCCGGCCACACACCGCGCCATCACGCGGTTTTCTAGAGCCGAAAAATCACTGCGCGGCCGAACAGCTACCACGCTTCTCGCGCCGCGCGTCGCTGACCGGACAGGCGTCGACGCGCCTCGGAAGTGACCTGGGGCACATTCGCGCGCAGAGAAGCTTCACAGCGCGCGCCGGTCGTGATGCAACTGCACGGACTCCACTATTGGCGCATTGACGTTCGCGGTCCTGGTGGAATACTCCTGACGGACGTCTATGCCTGACCCGGTAATATGGGACTGGCACTACGGAATGTTGACCGACGGTCACATAGCTGGGGGCTGTAGGGCTGGTATGATGTTGTTCGCCCTCCTCTGGATGGCTCTCATTATCAGTCCCCCATCTACCTTGTCCACTGGCTGGTGATTTGATCCCAGATTGTGGTAGGCGCCCTCACGCTCCTCTGTGAGTAGCTCGCGCGACCACATCGATGAACAGCCCCCGAGACGCTGACGAGCACGGCAGGAAGCCACTACTGGCGACTGGATATAGTTGGATGACGCCGAACACGTTTCGCTACAATACGTACCGAGCGTGTCATAGAATCCATCTCATAGCTTCTCACAGCCCGGTTCGTTTCCTCGCTCATAGTTAGTGATTGCAACGACGACCCGGAGACAGAGCGCAAGGAACACTTCTGTCCGTGCGTGGACGCGGCCTCGGGCGCGAACGTGCCCGAGGCCGCAGTCCTTGACTG
>JBDGTR010000079.1:0-18093 GCA_042216635.1 Haloplanus sp.
ACGCCCGTCGGCATGGTATCGTCCATCGTCGAGCACGGCGAAACTGGATATCTCGCCACCACAGACGAGGAGTGGACGCACTACCTGACTCGACTCATCGAGCACCCGGAATTGCGGCGGTCGATGGGCGAAGCGGGTTATCGGTCGCTGGAAGCGAAGGAACTCTGGCTTGACCAACGCGTCGACGACGTTCACCACGTCCTCGACGCGGTGACCGAGGCGAATTGACCGACGCGTGAGTCACGCTCCGAGGCCGGACATCCCGGAAACGAACGCGTCGAGAGGAAATCCTTTTGCCTGCCTACGGTCCACGCCTTTCTGATGAACAGCTACGCCGCCGTCACCGTCCTCATCCCCACCCTCGACGAGGACGAGACCATCGGCGACGTGGTCGCCGACTTCCGGGCCGACGGGTTCGACGACGTCCTCGTCGTCGACGGCGGGTCGAGCGACGACACCCGCGAGGTGGCCCGCGAGGCGGGCGCGCGCGTCGTCCGCCAGTCCGGAACGGGCAAGGGACAGGCCGTCCGCGAGGCGGTCGGCGAGTACGTCGACAGCGAGTACGTCCTCATGCTCGACGGCGACGGCACCTACTGCCCCGACGACGCCGAGGCGTTGCTCTCTCCCCTTCTGGCGGGCGAGGCGGACCACGTCATCGGCGACCGCTTCGCCGACATGCGCGACGGGGCGATGACGCGGCTGAACCGCGTGGGCAACCGCCTCATCAACCGCGCGTTCGCGCTCATCCACGGCGAGAACTTCGAGGACATCCTCTCGGGCTATCGGGCCTTCTCGCGTGACTCCTTCGAGCGGATGCACCTCACGGCCGACGGCTTCGGCATCGAGACGGAGATGGCAGTCGAGTGCGCAAAGCGGGGGGTTCCGACGGCCGTGGTCCCCATCACGTACCTGCCACGGCCCTCGGGGTCGAACACGAACCTCCACCCGTTCCGGGACGGCGGCATCATCCTGCTGGAACTCTACCGGCGGGCGAAGACCAACAACCCCCTGTTTTACTTCGGGAGCGTCGGCACGGTGGCGGCGCTGTCGGGCGTCGTCGTCGCCGCCTACGTCGGCGTCGAGTGGGTGACCAGACAGGTCTCGCACGAAGTGCTGGCGGTCGTCGCCGCCTTCGCCGTCCTCTTCGGCGTCCAACTGCTGATGTTCGGCGTGCTGGCGGACCTCATCCTCTCTCTGCACCGCGAACGGATGCGCGAGGAGTAACTCAGAACGGAAGAAGCGACCGCAGACGACCCAGTACGCCCCGGTTGGAGACGCGGTACTCCTCGAAGACGGGGTGGAGCAGTTCCATGAGTTCGGCCTTCGAGTCGAAGCGGTCGCGCGGGAGTTGGGCGAGCGCCTCGGATAAGGCGACGGCGTTGTCCGAGGCGTCGTACGGTATCTCGGGGTCGCCGAGCGCCTGCACCACGTCGTCGCTCGTGGCGGGAAACTCCACCGTCGCCCGGTCGAGGTGTGCGTCGAGCGCGGCGATGCCGAACTCTATCGAATCGGGGGTCGCCGAGTCCTGCGGTGGCGGTCTGGCTGCCATTACCGGCCGTTGTCACCACACCGTTAAAAACACCATCCGTCCGCTTATGCCGCCGGGCGTCCTCGTGCCCCCATGACCGAGTACACCACCGTCTCCATCCCGAAGGAACTCGGCGAACGCGTCGAGGAGACCATCGAGGGCACCAGCTTTTCGAGTACGAGCGACCTCGTTCGCTTTCTGCTACGGAGCATCGTCATCCAGTACCAGCGTCGCGGCGAGTTGACCGAAGCGGAGTTCGAGGAGATAACGGAGCAACTGATTGACCTCGGCTATCTGGAGTAATCGACGTCGACGCCGGCGGCCGTCGCCGTCACCGCCGCGACGTTCTCTAAGAGCGTCGCAATCGTCACCGGGCCGACGCCGCCGGGAACGGGCGTGAGCGCACTCGCCTCCGGCGCGACGCTCGCGGCGTCGACGTCGCCGACGACGCGCGTCTCGCCTTCGCCCCCGACGCGGTTGGCGCTCACGTCGACGACGACGACGCCCTCGCGGACCATCGACCCGTCGACGAGGCCGGGCGCGCCGGCGGCGGTGACGAGGAGGTCCGCCCGGCGCGTCACGGCGCCGAGGTCGCGCGTCCGCGAGTGGGCGACGGTGACGGTGGCGTCGGCGGACAGGAGCATCGCGGCGAGGGGCTTGCCGATGGCGTTCGACCGCCCGACGACGACGGCGTCGCGGCCGGCGACGGGGACGTCGTAGTGGTCGAGCATCCGGCACACCGCACGCGGCGTCACCGGTTCGATTCGGGGGTCGCCGGCGACGAGGCGGCCGACGTTCTCGGGGTGGAAGCAGTCGACGTCCTTCGTCGGCGGGACGCGCCGGCGCACCGCCGCCTCGTCGACGTGGGCCGGGAGGGGCACCTGGACGAACACCGCCGTCACCTCGGGGTCGGACGCGAGGTCCTCGACGGCGCGGTAGCATCGCTCGGCCGGCGCGTCGGAGTCGACGTCGACCCGCCGGGTCTCGACGCCTTCCTCGGCACAGCGGTCGTGTTTGCGGTCCATGAACGCGCGGTCGGCGGGGTCGTCGCTCATCAGGACCGTCCCGAGACAGGGGTCGGCGCCCGCCGCCCGGCAGTCGGCGAGGGCGTCGCGGGCGGCCGACGCGACGGCGGCCGCGGGGTCGTCGCCGGCGAGAGTGCGCGGGTCGCTCACGGTCGAACCGAGCGCCCGAGGAGGGATAAACGTCGCCGTCGAGGGAGGAGAGCCATGCAGTCGGGCGGGCGTCACGCGCCGTCGTCGGGCGCCAGCGACTCGGTCGGGGGGTCGGCGTCGAGAATCGTGAGCGCGAGGCGTCGCCCGCGACGGTCGAAGGCCGTCACCGACTCCCACGGAGGGACCGCGAGGAGGACCACGGCCGCGAGGTCGTCCCGGCGGGTGAGTTCGGCGGGTCCCTGCGGGTGGGTGAGAAAGCGCGCCCGTCCGCTCCCGGCGGGCGTCCCGAGGTCGACGCCGAAGACGTCCCGGACCGCGCGCCCCGCGTCGGGCAGGTAGAACGTCGTCAGGACGGGCACGTCGGGTTCGACCCCGAGGTCGGTCTCGAAGTCGCCGGCGGGCGTCGCCGCGAGGACGACGTTCATCCCGGCGGGTTCGGCGTCGGCCGCCATCTCCAGTAACACCTCGACGAGGCCGGTCGTGGCGTACACCTCGCGGTCGTCGGTCGTCCCGGGAGCGTCGTCGTCGGTCGTCTCGGCGTCGTGGGTCGTCCCGGGAGCGTCGTCGCGGACGAGACGGTCGGCACTGGCGTCGACGTCGGCCGGGGCGTCCCGAGCGTCCGCCCCGGAGTCCTCACCGTTCACGGCGCTCACCCACCCACCAGTTCGCGGACCGCCCGAAGGTAGGCGGCGGGCGCGCGTCGGCGCGCGTTGGCGAGGGCCTCGCGCAGGGCGGTCGCGGCGTCGTCGAAGACGCCGGCGCCGTGGCCCACGAGGACGCGGTCGGGGTCGAGACCGCCGAGGGCGCGCCGGGGCGGGAACGGGCGCAACATGGGGTGGACGCCGAGTGGTTCGTCGCCGGCGCGGTAGTAGGGAGCGGTGCCGACGGCCTCGGGGACGAGGAGCGTCTCGCCGTCGAAGAGGGCGGCCTCGCGCCACGGCGGAATCGAGGTGTCGCGCACGCGCAGGACGCGGTAGCCCGAGTCGCCGAGGGTGCGGTCGAAGCGTTCGACCGGGGCGTCGAGACCGGCGGCCACGCCGGACATCCACGCGGGGACGTAGACGGGCACGTCGTGACGGGTGGCGACGGCGGCGGCGTCGCGGGTGTGGCGGTCCAGACAGACGACGACGCCCACCACGTCGCCGAGGGCGGCGAGCAGGTCGTCGAGTTCGGGCGCGTCGACCGGGTCGACCACCCACACGTCGCGGTCGGTGGGCGTCCGGGGCGTCGACGGCGACGACGGGTCGACCGCGAGGGCGTGACTCGCGCGTTGCATCCGCTCGTCGGGGTGGGCAAGCCAGCCCACGCCGCCGTCCCAGCGGTCGATTTCGCGCAACTCGCGTGACCCGCCCTTGAGTGGCATACGCTCGGTACGGCGGGAATCCGCATAAAGCCTCGACCGCGCGGGGGCTTTTTGTCGGCGACCGCGTATGGGGAGCATGGCGGAGAACCCACTGAAACAGCGGTTCGTCCTCGACACCTCGGCGTTTCTCACCGAGGAGATACGGCGAGACGACGAGGACCTCGAAGCCGCAGTGGTGCGGTTGCTCGACACCGTCGCGCGGGCGCGTCTGCGACTCAACATCTCCTGTTACATGCCGCCCTCGATTCACGCCGAACTGACGACGATGCTCCGCGACCGCGACGTCTCCGAGGAGGCCTTTCGCAAACTCAACACGTGGGTCATCCGCAAGAGTCCGGCCCACTTCGAGGTGATGATACCCGCCGAAATCGTCTACGGCTTCATCGACGAGATGTCCGACCGGGTCGACCAGGGCCTCCGCGTCGCCGAGAAGGCGGTCCGGCGGACCGAGGAGTCCCGCGAGGACGCCGAGGAGGAGTACATGAGCCACGTCGACCACGTGATTTCGGACCTCCGCGACGAGTACCGACGGAAACTCCGACAGGGCGTCCTCGACTCCCACGAGGACTTCGATTTGCTCGTCCTCGCGCGGGAACTCGAAGCCGGCGTCGTCACCGAAGACCGGGGCATCATCGGCTGGGCCGACGAGTTCGGCCTGCGGTACATGAAGGGCCGGGACTTCCCGGTGTTGTTAGACGAGTATCTGCAGGCGACGGACGTGGGAGAGTAGGCGACGGACGTGGGAGAGCGAGTCACCGGGCGCGGGCGTAGGTCGTCGCGCCCCACGCGCCGACGGCCACGCCGACGAGGAAGGCCGCGAGGGCGACGAGCAAGGGACGCGGCGACAGCGTCGGCCCGCCGAGGAACGGCCCGCGAACGATGAGATAGCCCGTGACGAGGGCGACTGCCGTCCCGACGGCGCCGACGCCGAACCCGACGCTCCGGGCGAGACTCACGAGCGGTCACCCCCGGAGGGGAGACCGGGGTTCATCGACGAATCTCGAAGCCCGATTCGCCCTGCGGGTCGTCGTACTCGGCGTCGACGCTCTCGACGTTCGCGGCCGGACTGCCGGTCTGACACCACTCGACCATCTCCGCTACGTCGGCGGCGTCGCCCTCGAAGACGGCTTCGACGCGGCCGTCGGCGAGGTTTCGCACCCACCCCTCGACGCCGCGGGACCGGGCGGCGTCGCGCGTGTTCGCCCGGTAGTAGACGCCCTGTACCCGCCCGGAGACGTAGACGTGTGCCCGGGTCTGGTCGCTCATATCCGTCGTTCGACGGCCAGCGTGAAAAATCCGTTCCGACGCGGCGGTCGGCGCGTTCGGTCGCCGAAGCGGAGCCTCTTTCCCCGTCGCGGTCCGCGTGTGGACATGGAGACGCCGCACGTCCTCTTGACGAACGACGACGGCATCGACGCCGTCGGCTTTCGCGCCCTCTACGACGCACTCGACGAGTTCGCGGAGGTGACTGCCGTCGCGCCGGCGGACGACCGGAGCGCAGTCGGGCGGTCGATGTCGCGCGAGGTGGCCGTCGAGGAACACGAACTCGGCTACGCCATCCGGGGGACGCCAGCCGACTGCACCGTCGTCGGACTGGAGTCGCTCTGTCCCGGCGTGGACGTGGTGGTGGCCGGATGCAACAAGGGCGCCAACCTCGGCGCGTACGTCCTCGGGCGGTCGGGGACGGTCAGTGCGGCGGTGGAGGCGGCCTTCTTCGACGTGCCGGCCATCGCCGCCTCGCTGTACGTCCCCGGCGGCAACGGCGAGTGGGACCACGCGGCCGACCACCCCGACGACTACCGCAACGCGACGGAGGCGGCGTCGTACCTCACGGCCAACGCCCTCGATTCGGGCGTCTTCGACCGCGCGGAGTACCTCAACGTGAACGCGCCCATCTGGGAGCGCGGCACCGACCTCGCTCCCCTCGAAGTCACGGAACCCTCGCGGCTCTACGACATGCGCGCCGAACGCAACGGCGGGACGATACGCCTCCTCGACAACGTCTGGGAGCGCATGCGCACCGGCGACCTGCCCGACCCCCCCGGGACCGACCGCCGGGCCATCGTCGAGGGCCGCGTCAGCGTCTCGCCACTCACCGCACCCCACTCGACGCACCACCACGACGCCCTCGACGAACTCGCAGACGCGTACCGCTGACCGACCACGTGCGAGACGTCCGCGTCGACGGGACGAACGCCGCGGTCGCTCGCCCCGTATTAAAATCACAAAATAAAAGTTTTAGAGGTGGCTAATTCAGGAGCGAATGCTACTCGACGCTAGCGACGGCGCCCGAACGGTCCGACGGGCGTCCATGGAGAGTCACCGACGCCGAGACGGACGGCGGCGGGGCGAGGAGGGGTGCCACGTAGCGTGTTGAACGCAGTCGCGGCGGCGGACGTCGGCGGCCTCGTCGGCCGGTTTCACCAGTACGGGCCGGCCCTCGCCGCGTTCGTCACGAACTTCCTCGCCACCTTCGGGGACAAGGGGCAACTCGCCGTCATCACCCTCGCAACTATCTACGACGCGAAGCGAATCTTTCTCGGCGCAGTCGCCGCGTTCGCGGCGTGGAACGCGATAGAGGTGGCCTTCGGCGCCGCCGTCGTCGGCGTCCTCCCGCCGGGAGTGCTCGAACTCCTCACCGGCGGGTTGTTCCTCCTCTTCGGCGCCTGGGCGGGCTATCAGGCGTACGACCTCTCCGTCACGGACGAGGAGGACGTCGACGGCGAGGCGGCCCTGCGACACCTCGTTCCGGACGGGGTCTACGAACGAATCCACGGGTCGGGCGCACTCGTCGTCGCGTTCGTCACCATCGCCGTCGCGGAGTTCGGCGACAAGACGCAGTTGCTGACCATCAACCTCGCGGCCGCGTTCCCCGACGCGCCGCTTGCGGTCTTCGTGGGCGCGTGGTGCGGACTCGCACTCCGTACCGGTCTCGACGCCTTCCTCGGCGAAACCTGTGAGCGGTATCTCCCCGCCGAATACGTCCAAGGCTCGGCCACGCTGATTTTCGTCGCCGTCGGTCTCTTCGAGTGGGGCGTCCTCGCCGGGACGACCGTCGTCGCCGTCGCCGTCCTCGCAGTACTCGTCGCCGTCGGCGGCGGCGTCTATCGACAGGTCGGCACGCCCCGACGGGGGTGACGCGGTCACCGTTCGAGACGGATTCGTCCGTCTCGACCTCGTTCAGGTGACCGAAACCCATCATGCAACTGACTGAAAACGTCTCGATGACCACAGCGGTATCGGTACGACCGCCACGATAGCAACCGTTCGCTCACCGACCTCCCAAGCGAAAGCGTCTCGGGTACGAATATGATATGAATATGCATGACTCGAAGCGAGGAGCGAAAGGTGGGCGAGCGCGGGCAGGTCACCCTGCCGAAAGGACTCCGAGAGAAGTTCGATATCCACGGAGGCGACGAAGTCCTCATCCACGAGAAAGATGGGAAAATCATCATCGAAAAGCCCGTCACCCGTGCTGAACTCGCCGAAGGGTATCGACAGTACGCGGAAGCGTCGGATGCGCTCGCAGAAGAGATGGCGGATGTGTCCCGTGAGGCCAACCGGCATCTCGGTGAGGCACCGGACTGGTAACTAATGAGGGCTCGACGCGGAGACATCGTTATCGTCGAAGTGGACCCAACCGAGGGGTCCGAGCAACGCGGTACTCGCCCGTGTCTGGTCGTCCAAAACGACATCGGAAACGAGAACGCGCCGACCACGATCGTCGTCCCGTTCACGACGGCACGGGGGGACAAACTGTTGAGCACCGTGTCACGGCCAACATCGGGTCCATCCCCGACGACCGGCTACGAGAAGTCGATACCGCACTCGAATACAGCCTCGGCCTCAAAGAACTCTAGCGAGACTCCCGTTGCTCGACCTTGTTCAACTCGATGAGCAGTCGGAAGATGGCCTTCACGAGGTTGGCGTCGACGTCGAAGTTGGCGGCGTTGTCGGCCGCGCGGTCCATCACGCGCTGTTCCTGTTGCTCGTCGGTCGTCGGCAGGTCGCGTTCGGCTTTCACCTCGGCCACCGTCGAGGCGACGTAGGTGCGCCGGGCGATGAGTTCCACCAGTTCGCGGTCTATCTCCTCGATTTCGTCCCGGAGGTCGTCGAGTGACGTCTCGTCGGTCGTCATGCCTTCACCCTCGCGCCGTCCGTTCGTGTGGTCGTCAGCCATGTGTCTCCCTCTCGTGTGCGCCAGTGGTCGCGTACGTCTTCGAGGTCGGCCGCCTCGCCGACGGCGACGACGCTCGGGCCGGTGCCCGACAGCGACACGCCCGCCGCGTGGGGCATCGCCTCGACGGCCGGGTCGGTCGGGAAGCCGAGCGCCGCCGAGTAGGCCAGTCCGTTGACCGTCATCGCCTCGCCGTAGCGGCCGTCGAGGGCGAGGTCGGCCACGAGGTTCGCCATCGGCGCCACCCGCCGGCATCGCTCGACGTCGGCGTCGGCGCTGAACGCCCGCGCGGGCGGCGTCCAGACGAGGACGTCCCACTCGACCGCCTCGCGGCTGAGGAGTTCGTCCTCGGCGTTGTCGGTGACGGTGACACCCCCGAGCATGCTCGCGCTGGCGTCGTCGAAGGCGCCGGTGACGGTGACGCCGGCGTCGCGGGCGGCGGACACCCCGAGGCGGCAGGCGTCCTCGCGGGTGACGGCCGCGTCGTCGCCGACGGACACGTCGAGTGCCGACAGCGTCGCCAACACCGTCGCGTTGGCGGCGGCGCTCGAACTCTTGAGACCGGCCGCCATCGGCACGTCGCTCTCGGTGCGGACGTGACCGCCCTCGCCGTCGCCGAACCGCTCGACTGCGAGTTCGACGCACCGCTCGACGAGGCGGGTGTCGGCGTCTGGTGCGCCGGCGACGACGCCGCTGACGGGACCGGCGTCGTCGAGTTCGACCGTCGCCGTCGTCTCCGCGTCGATGGCGAACGCCGACCCGACGCCCGTGGCGAGGGCGTTCAGGACCGTGCCCGCACCGAGCGCGACGGCCTCGCCGTACATACACGAATCCAGCGCGGAGCGAACAGTTAGGTGTGCCGATTACCGGACGAACGCCGACCCCATGACGCCCGCGACGCCGCCGGCGACGGCGGCGCCAACGCCCGACAGCAAGAGGGGTCCGACCGCCTGCCCGAGCGAGTAGGCCTGTCCGATGCCGGTGACGGCCGCGATGCCGAGGAGACCGAGTCCGGCCATGGCGAAAAAGCCGACCAGCGCGCCGCCGCCGGCGACGACGCCCGCGCGTCGCCGGTCGCGGAAGCGCGACCCCGAGAGCAGGCCGAGGACGGTGGCGACGACCGGCCCGGCGAAAAAGAGCGTCACCGTCGTCTGGAACACCGAGAGCGCGACGAACACCGGGCCGAACGTCTGTGGCGCCGACCCGCCGGCGCCCGTCAGAAACTGCACCCGCGCCCAGTTGGTCGTCGTATAGCCCGCGAGCGCGAGTGCGAGACCGAGCGCCGCGAACGTGCCCACGACGAGCGCCACCTGCCGGCCCGCCGAGGGAGCACCGCTCCGGGACACGTCAGGGGTGCCAGAGCCACATGCGGTCGAGCGCGGCGGTCCAGTCGACGCGTTCCTCCCACGCCACCTCGGAGGGCGCCGCGACGAGGACGTGCTGGCCGGCCTGAATCAGGAAGGCGTAGACGACGTCGCCCCCCGACCGGTAGTAGACCCGCCGCCAGCGGTCGCGCCCGAAGGAGTACCACCCCTCGACAGCGACCGACGAGTCGACCAGCGACCCGACGGCCGCCGTCGCGCGCTCGACGCTCGAATACCGCTGGACGAACAGCGACGTCGACGGGTAATCCGTGGGTTCGAGGTCGGTCGGCTGGTCGTCCGCGCGCGGGACGGCGTAGCTCACCACGTAGGCGAAGCCGGTCCGACCCGACGGTTCCGAGGGCGCGTCGAACAGCATCCGCTGGGTGGCGAGGAGTTCGCTCCCCCGGACCGGCTCGTTCATCTCCCGGTCGACGTTGTCGAAGGGGTCGCGCTCGATGTATCGCGGGCCGGCGTAGGCGTACGCCCGGTAGCCGGCGGAGTGATAGAGTTCGAACAGGCCGGGCGGCGCGTCCTTCTGTTCGTCGGTGTCCTCGTCTCTGTCCTCGGGGTCGAGCGTCCCGTCGTGGAGGTCGCGGTAGAGGCGGGCGTCTATCTGGCGGTCCGAGAGCACGCGATTGACGAAGAGGTCGCTCCGAATCCCGCGCAGGTAGTCGTGGAGTCGGTCGAGTTCCTCGTCGACCCGGTCGAGGTCGCCCCGAGAGGCGAACCGTCGCGTCGTGCGGAGGTGCGTATCCACCTCGTCGCGCATGTGTTCGGCGATGGAGAAGTGGCCGCCGAGTTCATCGTCGGCGACCGAAACGGCGTGGTCGGTGGCGTCCGCGACGGTCGAGAGCGCGCCCGCGTCGAACGCCGCCGCGTCGCGGACGCGCTGGACGGTCGCCATGGCGCGCGCGACCGCCCGTCGGTAGCGGTCGATGGCGGCGTCGTACTCGGTGGCGAACCACTCGATCTGGTCGTAGACGCGGGCCGTCTCGGAGCCGAGGGCTCGATTCGGCACCGACGGCTCGGACCCGCCTTCGGGCGTCTGCTCGTCGGAGGCGGTCCGTTCGTCGTTTACGAGTGCGGCAGTCGACTCCGCTGGCGTTCCCGTTCCCGTCCTCGTCTCGGTCTCCGTCCGTGGGTACGCGACGTTCGACCCCGTGGAGACACACCCGCCGAGGCCGGCCAGTCCGACCCCGAGCAAAGTCCGGCGAGTGAGATCCATATCCGCCAATCGAAGCCGGCTGATAAATAAGGTATGGGCGGATGCGGCCCGTCCGACGGGGCGAGCGGTTTCGGTCCCGCCCCGACGCTACGGAGACTTTATGCATTCTATGGACCGTAGAGTCCCGACGTATGGCCACGGATGAGCGGAACTGGTCGCTCGTCGTCGGGATGAGCTCCATCCACTTCGTTCAGCACGTCTTTCGCATCCTCCCGCCGGTGTTGCCGTTGCTCGCCGTGGCGTACCCCTATCCCCTCTGGAAACTCGGCGCACTCGTGAGCGTCTACTTCCTCGGTTCCGGCGCCGGCCAGACGCCGGTCGGCATCCTCGCAGACAGATACGACCGTCGGTTCATCCTCCCGCCCTGTATCGGTCTGATGGGCGTCGGCTATCTCGTCTTCGCCCTCGCGCCGCACGTCGTCGGCGGGAGCGTCGCCCTCTCGCTCGCGGGCGCTCCCTTCACCCACCAGTACCTCCTCATGGGTCTCGGCGTCTTCGTCGCCGGACTCGGCGCGAGTGCGATTCACCCGGTGGGCTATCCCTTAGTGGCGAGCAACGTCCCGGCGGCGTCGACGGGGCGGGCCTACGGCGTCTGGGGAAGCGCCGCCAAGTTCGGCGACGCGGCGGCGCCGACGGCCGTCGCCCTCCTCGTCCTCGTCGTGGAGTGGTCCGACGTCTTCTTCCTGTTCGGCCTGTTCGGCCTCGCCTACGCCGTTGCACTCTTCTACGCCATGTCACGGCCGTCCGTCGAGAGCCGACCCGCCGACCAGCGCCGGTCCGACGACCCCGAGGCGACGGGCGGGAGTCGACGCGAGTCGGACGACGACTCGCGGAGCGACCCCCGACGGTACCGCTACCCGATGGTCGCCCTGTTCGTCTTCTTCGTCGCGCGCGCCTTCTCCGAGAAGGGACTCAAGACGTTTCTCCCGACGTTTCTGGTGGTGGTGTACGGCTACTCGGTGTCCGTTGGCGGCTTCGACCTCCCGCCGGAGTCGTTCGCCAACCTCTATTTCACCGCCGTCTTCCTCGTCGCCGCCGTCGTCCAGTTGGGGACCGGCGCCCTCGTCGACCGGTACGACCACCGGTCGGTGCTCGTGAGCTTTCTCGTCGGGAGCGCGGTCACGATGCTGGTGTTGGCGACGGGGACGCTCTCGCCGCTTGCCTTGCTCCTCACGCTGGTGGTCCTCGGCGCGACGAACTGGGGGTGGACGCCCGCCCGCGACTCGCTGATAACCGACGTGGCGCCGCCGGCCCGCGAGGGGCGGTCGTTCGGCTACCTCCACACCGTCAGCCACCTCGTCAGCGCGGTGGCACCGGTCGTCATCGGCTACGTGGCCGGCCGGAGCAGTCTCCAGCGGAGTTTCGTCTATCTGGCGGCGACGGTGTTCGTCGCCGTCCTCGCCGTCGGGTCGCTCTACAGTCGGCGGGTCTACCGGCCGACCGAGTACGACCGCTCGCTCGCGGCCACGGACGACTAAGCCGCCCTGACGCGACGAAGTCGCCCGCGTGACGCGACGCTTTTCCCCCGGCGGCCGGTAGGGGGCGTATGAGCACGCGAAGCGACGTGGCGCCGAGTACGCTTTCGGTCTCTCTCCTCGAACACGGCGTCGAGGTGGAGTATCTCGACGGGCGGACGACGCTCTACCGGGGCGTCCCCTCGGTGGTCGAAGGGTCGCTCACGACCGCACCCGGCAAGGAGGTCCACGTCCTCGTCACCGACCCCACGGAGACCGAGGGCGTGATGGTGTACGTCAACGACCGCAAGACCCACGACGACATCCTCGAATCCACCGGCGTCGGGCGCATCGTCCTCGACGGCGGCGAGGCCGAGACGGTCTTTCCCGGCGTGACCGTGGGCACGCCCGACGGGATGCGGTGTACGGTCGACGCCGACCCCGAGACGGCCGGCGGTCGGGTGTTCGTCTTCGTCGAGGACGACTGGGGCGAGGACTCCTACGAACTCGTCGGCGACGCCGCGGCGACGAGCGACGACGCCGAAACCGAGAGCGAGTAGCTACTGCAGATACGACGGGTCCGAGGAGTCGCAGTTCGACTCGTGTTGGTTCGCGTCCGCCTCGGTGTCGAAGAGCATCCCACACACCTCACACTCGTACCACGTCACACCGTCCCGCTGAGTCGTGGTCACCATACCGAATCGTGTGTGAGCGCGCGATAAAACGGTTGCCCCGCCCAGTGACCGCCCGGCGGCAGGGTAAAGGGTCGGCCGGCCCTACCCCACGTCGATGAGCGACTCTGCGGGCATCGAACTCACGGTCCGGAGCGCGGAGAAACGCGACGCGGGCCGTGGCATCGCGCGCCTCCCGGAGTCGGCCCGGCGGCGACTGGGCGTCCTGAGCGGCGACGCCGTCGTCGTCGACGGCGGCGACCGGAGCACGGTCGCCAAACTCTGGCCGGCGCGGGCCGGGACGCCCGACGACGCGATTCTCGTCGACGCCGACACGCGCGCGAACGCCGGCGTCGCCGTCGGCGACACCGTCCGCGTCCGCCGGACCGAGGTGGTCGACGCCGAGTCGGTGACGCTCACGCCGCCCGCAGGCTTCGACGCCGACGGCGCGGCGGCGCGACGGGTGGTCAAACGGGCACTGGAGGCCCGGCCCCTCCGCGCCGGCGACGCCGTCCGCGTCGACGGCGTGAGCGACGGCCGGTTCGTCGTCGCCGACACCGACCCCGAGGGAGTCGTCCGCGTCACCGACGAGACGACGGTGTCGCTGTCGTCCTCGGGCGGGGCGGCCGGCACCGGCGAGGGCGCACCGCCCGCACCGACGCGCGACGCCCGCACTCCCACGGGCGTCGCCTACGAGGACATCGGCGGTCTCGACGACGAACTCGACCTCGTCCGCGAGATGGTGGAACTCCCGCTCTCGAACCCCGACCTCTTCGACCGCCTCGGCGTCGACCCGCCGAAGGGGGTACTCCTCTACGGCCCGCCGGGGACGGGCAAGACCCTCATCGCCAAGGCCGTCGCCCACGAGGTAGACGCCACGTTCGTCTCCGTCTCCGGGCCGGAGGTGGTCTCGAAGTACAAAGGCGACAGCGAGGAGCGCCTGCGCGCGGTGTTCGACCGCGCCCGCGAGGAGGCGCCCGCCATCGTCTTCTTCGACGAAATCGACTCGCTCGCGCCGAAACGAGAGGAGGGCGGCGGGATGGAAGACCGCATCGTCGGACAGTTGCTCTCGCTGATGGACGGTCTCGAAGCCCGCGGCGAGGTGGTCGTCATCGGCGCGACCAACCGCGTCGACGACCTCGACCCGGCGCTCCGCCGGGGCGGGCGCTTCGACCGCGAAATCGAAATCGGCGTCCCCGACGCGACGGGTCGGCGGGAGATACTCGACGTCCACACCCGACGGATGCCCCTCGGCGAGGGGGTCGACCTCGACCGACTGGCCGCGCGCACCCACGGCTTCGTCGGCGCCGACCTCGAATCGCTGGTGACCGAGGCAGCGATGTCCGCCCTCCGGCGCGCCCGCCGTGGCGACCTCGCGGTCGCCGACCTCGAAGTCACGCGCGAGGACTTCGAGACGGCGATGGCGAGCGTCGACCCGAGCGCCATGCGGGAGTACGTCTCCGAGAAACCCACCGAGGGCTTCGAGGGGGTCGGCGGACTCGACGACGCGAAGGCGGCGCTCGAACGCGCGGTGACGTGGCCGCTCACCTACGGACCGTTGTTCGAGGCGGCCGACGCCGACCCGCCCTCGGGCGTCTTGCTCTACGGCCCGCCGGGGACGGGCAAGACCCTCCTCGCGCGCGCCATCGCGGCCGAGAGCGGCGTCAACTTCGTCCGCGTGCAGGGACCGGAACTGCTCGACCGCTACGTCGGCGAGTCCGAGAAAGCCGTCCGAGAGGTGTTCGACCGTGCGCGACAGACCGCGCCCGCCATCGTCTTCTTCGACGAAATCGACGCCATCGCCACCGCCCGCACCGGCGGCGACAACGAGGTGGGCGAACGCGTCGTCTCCCAACTCCTGACGGAACTCGACGCCGCCGCCGACAACCCCAACCTCGTCGTCCTCGCGGCGACCAACCGCAAGGACGCCCTCGACCCCGCACTCGTCCGCGCCGGGCGACTGGAGAAACACGTCGAAGTCCCCCGCCCCGACGAGGCGGCCCGCCGGGCCATCGTCACCGTCCACACCCGCGAGAAACCCCTCGCCGACGACGTCGACCTCGACGCTCTCGCGGCGCGCACCGAGGGCTACTCGGGCGCCGACCTCGCGTCGGTCTGCCGGGAGGCCGCCATGCTCGCCGTCCGCGACGTGACCGACGCCTACCCCGGTCCCGCCGCCAACGACCACGCCGACGGGGTGCGCCTCACGGCCGCCCACTTCGAGACGGCCCTCGACTCGGTGTCGGCGTCGCTCCCCTGAGCGCGTGTCGGTGGTCTCATACAATAAGCCGTATCAAGAGACCACCCCTGCTATCCACCACCGATGAGCGACCAGCGAGTCCCCGACGACGAGTGGCGGACGGTCGTCCGCAACGTCCCCATCGTCTCCGTCGACCTCGTGGTGTGTCACGACGGCGGCGTCGTCCTCGGCCGACGCGAGAACCAACCGGCGAAAGGCGAGTGGTTCGTCCCCGGCGGCCGGGTCCGGAAGGACGAACCGCTCACAGAGGCGGTCCACCGCGTCGCGCGCGACGAACTCGGCGTCGACGTCAGCGTCGAACGACGACTGGGCGCCTACGAACACTTCTGGGCGGCCAGCGAATTCGACGACGTCCCCACCAAACACTACCTCGCCAACGGCTTCGTCGTCCGAACTCGCGGGGAGACGCTGACGCCCGACGACCAACACGGTGAACTCCGCGTCTTCGAACCACCCTTCCCCGACCTCCACCCCTACGTCGAGGCGTATCTGCGGGACGCGGACCTCTAGTCCCAGAAGGACTGCGTCCGGGCGTACTGGCGCTCCTGTTCGAGGATGTCCCGGTAGAAGTCGTCCTCGTCCTCGCGGAGTTTGGCGATGATGCGCGCGGCGTTGTGCGGGCCGACGCCCCGGGCGGCCATCGCCACCACCGCCTGCTTGCCGTGACTCTGGACGAGGTTTGCCGACCGGTAGGCGCGTTCGGTCATGCGCTCCTGTTCGTCGTCTTTCTCCGAGGCGCGGACGGCCGTCACCACGTCCTCGTCCCACGGATTCAGCGCCGCGATTCGCGTCGACTCGCACTCCGGACACCGGGGCTGGTCGGGGACGCGTTTGACCTTCGTCTTTCTGGTCCACTCGGTGCAGTGGAGACAGGCGAGGATGACCCGGTCGTTTTCGATGCGCTCTCTGAGCGTCTCGATGACGCTCGCGTCGGCGTTCTCGGGGACCAGCAGTTCGCGGCCGCTGGAGCGCCCGCCGGTGCCGACGGGCGTGAGGTCCCGCGCGGTCGTGACTTCCAAATCGCCGGACTGCACCCGGCGAAGCAGGTCGGCCGTCTCCTCGACGGCGAGGTCGACGTGGAACACCTCGCGCACCGCCTCGTCGTAGACGGGCGTGTCCTCCAGTGCGGCCAGGAGGCGGTCGGCGCCGAAGCGACCCGACCCCTGATACCGCTTGAGCGCGCCGAACTTCGCGGCGACGTGGGTGAGCGTGAACTTCAGCGTCTGTGAGTTCTTCAACGCGAGTTCGAGCAACGCCTCGACGTGGTCGGGGTCGGTCGTCTCTAACACCTCCACCACGTCGGCGGGACCGGCCCGCCCCGGCATCTCCAGTTCGACGCGGTAGGGATCGACCTCCATCCCCACCGACGACCCGGTCTTCTGGCCGACCAGTGCGGAAACGAGACGACCCAGCGTCTCGTTGACCTCGTGGCCGAAGGCGGCGTTGACGACGACGGTCCGGCCGCGGCCCTCGACGACGATGCGGTCGTCCGTGGGAATCGGCGCCTCGGCGTCGACCTGTCGCTCCACGGGGTCGAGCGCCTCGCTCGCGGTGTAGACGTCGGTGGGGTAGCGCCCGCAGAACTCGCGGGCGACGGCGTCGCGGTCGGCACCGGTCTCGAACTGCGCGGCGGCGACGCCCCGCATCTCGCCCACTTCGCCCGCGACGGCGGCGGGAACGGGTATCTCCCGCCCGGACCACGAGGGCACCTCGCCGGCGGGGTCCTCGATGGGCGTCACCTCGACGCGGGACTCCTCGTCGTCCACCTCGTTGATGCGCCACATCTCGCCGCGCTGGATGAACACCTCGCCCGGCGCGGCGAAGTTGACGACGAATCGCTCGTCCAGCGTCCCGATGCCGCGCCGCGAGGAGAGGTCGTACACCTCGTAGGTCTCCTCGTCGGGAATCATCGAGAGGTTGGCGTAGAAATACCGCCACGTTCCGCCCGACTTCTCCAGTCGGTCGGCCTCCTCGTCGAGCCACAGCAGGCGATTCGAGGCGAGTTCGCGCACCACCTCGCGGAAGGCGTCTGCCGCGAGATTTCGGAAGGGGTACGCGCGCGTCAGCGTCTCGTAGGTCTCCCGCGCGCCGATTTCGCCGTGGTCCATCACCAGTCCCACCGTCTGGTTCGCCACCACGTCGAGGCTGCCGTGGTGGATGGTCGCGGGTTCCACCTCGCCGGCGACGGCGCGGCGCGCGATGGCGAGGGCTTCGAGCGTGTCGTCGGCGTGACCCGTGACGACGGTGCCGTGGGAGACGGCGTCGCGGCGGTGGCCCGCCCGCCCCACTCGCTGGAGGAGGCGCGCCACCTCGCGCGGACTGCCGTACTGGACGACGTGGTCGACCCGCCCCACGTCGATGCCGAGTTCCATCGAGGACGTACAGATGAGACCGTCGAGTTCGCCCGCCTTGAACCGGTCTTCGACGTCGATGCGCGCCTCCTTCGAGAGCGACCCGTGGTGGACGCCGACGGGTTCATCCAGCGCCTTGAACCGCGAGCCGAGCGCTTCGGCTGTCTGGCGCGTGTTGACGAACACCAGCGTCGACTCGTGGTCGGCCACCACGTCGCGGATGGCCCGCACGTGGCTGGCGATGTCGGCGTCGGTCGCCAGTTCGCCCGCGAGTCGTTCGTCTTCCTCCCCCACCTCGGGTTCGACCACGCGGAACTCGACGTTGGCGCCGGCGTCGACCTCCACGAGTTCGCAGTCGCGGTCGCCGGTGAGAAATCGACCCACCTCCTCGGGCGACCCGACCGTCGCCGAGAGACCGACCCGCTGGAACGGCCCGGAAAGGTCGCGCAGGCGTTCGAGACCGACCGACAACTGCGCGCCCCGCTTCGACGACGCGAGTTCGTGCACCTCGTCGACGACGACGTG
>JBDGTR010000088.1:0-18054 GCA_042216635.1 Haloplanus sp.
CGCCATCTCGACGGTCCTCCGGGCGAAATCGGCGGAGTCGATGGGCGAACGCGCCGTCGTCGAGAAGGGACTGGAGACGCTCGAACGCGTGGGGCAGAGCGAGTCGACGACGTTCGTCCTCCCGCAGGAACTCACCTCGCTGGTCGGGCGCTACGGCAAACACCTCACCGGGAGCGACGTGCGGGAGTCCGAGGGACTGGACAGCGTGACGTTCGATGAGGAGACGCGCGAACTCCTCGGGCTGGATTCGGTGCGGGCCGCCGTGAACGGCGACGGCGAGTGACCGGTCGAATCAGCGCTCGCGCCACCGGAGTGCGACCGCGAACGCGGCCAGGAGCGCCGCGAGCGGACCGAATCCGGGACCGGACCCCCCGGTGGTCGGCGGCGCCGTCGTGGCCGTCGGCGTGGGCGTCGCCGTCGGGGAGCGAGCCGTGGCAGTGGAGGTGGGCGTCCGGGTCGCGGTGGCGCTCGCGGTATCGGTGGTCGCCGTCCCCGTCCCGGTCATGTCCGGCGTCGCGGTGGGCGCGACGGCGAAGACGGAGAGGCCGGGCGACTCGGCGCGGTAGGTCACGTGCGTCGCGTTGCGCTCCGTGACGCGCGTTTCGAGGCGTTGCCACGTCCGGTCGGTCTCCCGGTAGCGATAGAGGCTGACGTTCCCCTCGGAGACGTTCCGGTCGCGCAGGCGCGTCCGGTTCAGCGCGACCGTCAGCGAGGCGCTGGTGACGTTGGCGTTCGGCACCGTGTGGGAGACGTCGAGGTAGCCGAACGGCGAGGCGTCCGGGTACCGTTCGACGCTCGCGTTGGGACGCGTGGTCGTGCGCACGGTCAGTCGGTAGTCGCCGTCGGTGGCGGTGACGGTCATCTCGCGGAGCATCAGTCCGGTCTCGGGGTTCTCGACCATCCGCTCGAATCGAACGGACACCGTCCGGTCGGCGCCGGCGTTGCGAACCTCGACCGACGCGGTGCCCGGACCGGACTGCCGGACCGAGACGTTGGCTCGACCCGCGTCGCCGCCGTCGCCGCCGTCCCGGCCGTCGCCGCGGCCGTCGTCCGGGCCGGCGGTACGGCGTCCGTCGTCGTCCGAACCGGTCGTCGTGCGGCCTCCGTCGTCGGACCCGCCGCCGGTCGCGGTTCGCTGGCCGTCGTCGCGTTGTGCGTGCCCACCGGTCGGGTGTGCGGGCGCCGCGGCGCCGACGGCGGCGGCACCGACGAGGAGGCAGACGACCACGAACGCGACGGACAGCGAGCGTCGAGAGGGCATACCGGGCAGAGACGTCGTGTGAACTGATAAACACTTGCTGGCACACGCCGGGTGACCGGTCGAACCGGACGCGTGCGGTCGATTCCCACGCGGCCGACGAACCTGAAGACTTTTTGTAGGCGACTCGTTAGGAGCGCGGCGACATGAGTCGTAAGCCGGCAGTCGGGTGGGTCGGATACCAGTTCCTTCGGTGCCCGTCGCGGAGGCGTTCGGCGTGACGGCCGCCGACGGGCCGAACGAACGCGGCGACGAGCACTGACGCCGGCGATGAGTCTCCAGTCATACCGACGGGTCCGCAAGTGGTTCCTGCGCTACCAGCACGCCCTCGTCTTCCTCGGGCCGGTGGCGTTCGTCGTGAGCGTCTTCGTCGCGGCGCCGACGCCGGCCGACGCGGGGGCGGACTACTGGCTCGAATACTGGTGGCTGTTCCCGGCGTTTCTCACCGGAGCGACCATCGTCAACACGGTGGGCATCAGCGGGTCGGCGCTGTTCGTCCCGTTTCTCATCTTCGTCTTCCCGGTGTTCGCCCACCCGCTCGAACCCGAGACGCTGGTGAAAATCGGGCTGGTGAGCGAGGCGTTCGGTCTCTCCAGTTCCGCCGTCGCGTTCATCCAGTACGGACTGGTCGACCGCCGACTGGCGCTCACGCTGGTCGGCGGGTCGGTGCCCTTCGTCGTCGCCGGGGCCGTGCTCTCTTTCGTCGTCCCGGAGGCGGTCTTCCACGGTCTCCTCGGCGTGGCGTTGCTCGCGGCCGCGTATCTGCTCTTTCGCCTCGACCTCGGCCACGAGGGAGCGGAGACCGCAGAGACCGACGCCGACGCCGACCCCGCGCCCGACGGCGGGAGCGCGACCGACCGCCCGAACGACAGCGAGAAACTCGGACCGGCGGGCGTCGACACCGCCGACGACGGCACCGTGACGCGGGTCGACCGCGAGGGCGACGCCTACCGATACGACCGGGGTGGCTACCTGCGACGGTTCGCCAACTACAGCATCGGCGGGACGTTTCAGGGCCTCGCCGGCTTCGGCATCGGCGAACTCGGCATCATCTCGATGCTCGGCACCTCCGTCCCGGTGCGGGTCGCCATCGGCACCAACCACATCGTCGTCGCCCTCACCGCGATTCTCGCGTCGCTGGTCCACGTCTTCGGCGGCGGCGTCGTCGGCGGCCACGAACTCTCCCTCGCCACGACGCCGTGGAACATGGTGGTCTTCACCGTCCCCGCGACGGTGACCGGCGGACAGATTGCCCCCTACGTCTCGAACGCCCTCGATACGGACACGATAAAGAACTCCGTCGGCGTCATCTTCGCCGTCATCTCGGTGGCGCTGTTCGTCATGGTCGGCGGCGGACTGTAGCCGTCGCCACCGGACCGGCGGCAAAAAGGGTGCTATCGCTTCGAATCGACGGCGTCGACCCGCATCTCGACGTAGCGACGCGGCCACTCGACGAGATGACGCTCGAGTCGCGCGAGAAGTGCCCGCACGAAGCCGCCGGCGGACGGTCGACGCCCGCCGGACCGGGCTTCGGGCGGGTGTTTCTGATGGCTCATATTATGACAATTAGGGTGTTTAATGCCGTACCCCATAAACGTTGGTGAAGCGTGGCACACGCTAGAGCGGTGGGCGTCGGCGGGAAAAACGTCGAAGGCGCTCAGAAGTCGGCGTCGACTTCGGGGGCGACGCCGTCGTCGGCGTCGAACTCGAACTCCCTGCGGAGGTCGCGGATGCGGTCGCGGATGTCGGCCGCGAGTTCGAACTCCAGATTGTCGGCGGCGGCCTGCATCCGGTCTTCGAGCGCCTCGATGCGGGCGCGGGCTTCCGCCTCGCTCTCGGGGGCGTCGCCGCCGACGCCGCCGGTGTCGGTCTTGCTCCCCGGGAGGTTGGTCTCGCCCACCTCCTTCTCTATCGTGCGCGGTTCGAAGCCGTGTTCCGCGTTGTACGCCTGTTGAATCTGCCGGCGCCGACGCGTCTCCTCGATGGCGGATTCCATGGCGTCGGTGGTGTCGTCGGCGTAGAGCACCACCTCGCCGTTGACGTTGCGCGCCGCCCGTCCCATCGTCTGGACGAGCGTCGTCTCCGAGCGCAGGAATCCCTCCTGGTCGGCGTCCAAGATGGCCACCAGCGACACCTCGGGGATGTCCAACCCCTCCCGGAGGAGGTTGATGCCGACGAGGACGTCGAACTCGCCCAGTCGGAGCCCCCGAACGAGTTCGTGGCGTTCGAGCGTGTCCGTCTCGTCGTGCATGTACTCGACGGCGACGCCCGCCTCCTCCAGATACTCGGTGAGGTCTTCGGCCATGCGCTTGGTGAGCGTCGTGACGAGGACGCGTTCGTCGCGGTCGATTCGCTCGTCGATGCGGTCCATGAGGTCCTCGACCTGTCCCGACGCCGACGCCACCTCGACCGCCGGGTCGACGAGGTGGGTGGGCCGGACGATCTGCTCGACCACCTGCTCGGAGACCTCTCGCTCGTAGTCGGCGGGCGTGGCGCTGACGTACAGCGTGCGGTCGGTCTTCGCCTCGAACTCCTCGAACGTCAGGGGACGGTTGTCGTAGGCGGTCGGGAGGCGAAAGCCGTTCTCGACCAGCGAGTCCTTGCGGGACTTATCGCCCTCGTACTGCCCGCGAATCTGCGGGAGGGTCTGGTGGGACTCGTCGACGACGGTGAGGAAGTCGTCTGGGAAGTAATCGAGTAAGGTGTACGGCGCCTCCCCGGAGTCGCGGTCCGAGAGGTGGACCGAGTAGTTCTCGACGCCCGAACAGTAGCCCGTCTCGCGGAGCATTTCGAGGTCGAAGGTGGTGCGCTCCTCGATTCGCTGGGCGGCGACGAGGTCGCCCTGTCGCTCGAAGTACGAGACGCGGTCGTCTAGCAGGTCCTCGATTTCCTCGATGGCGCGTTCGAGGCGTTCCTCCGGGATGGAGTAGTGCTCCGCCGGGTGAACGAGCACGGCCGGTTCCTCGCTTTTCACCTCGCCTTCCAGCGGGTCGAGTTTCGTCAGGCGGTCGATTTCGTCGCCCCAGAACTCCACGCGGACGGCGTAGCGCCCGTACATCGGGAACACCTCGACGGTGTCCCCGCGCACGCGGAAGGTGCCCTGCGTGAACTCCACGTCGTTGCGCTCGTAGTTCAAATCGACCAGTCGGGCGAGGAGTTCGTCCCGGCCCACCGCCTCGCCGACTTCGAGTCGAAGCGCCATGTCGACGTAGTTCGCGGGGTCGCCGAGTCCGTAGATGGCCGAGACGGAGGCGACGACGACGACGTCCTCGCGGGTCAACAGCGACCGGGTGGCCGAGTGGCGCAGGCGGTCGATTTCGTCGTTGATGGAGGCGTCCTTGTCGATGAAGGTGTCCGTCTGTTCGACGTAAGCCTCTGGCTGGTAGTAGTCGTAGTAGGAGACGAAATACTCCACCGCGTTGTCAGGAAAGAGGTTGCGGAACTCCTCGTAGAGCTGGGCCGCGAGGGTCTTGTTGTGCGCGATGACGAGCGTCGGTCGCTGGAGTTCCTCGACCACCCACGAGACGGTGTTGGTCTTCCCGGACCCGGTGACCCCGAGGAGGGTCTGTTTCTCCATCCCGGCCTCGTAACCGGCGACGAGTTCCTCGATGGCGCCGGGTTGGTCGCCCGCCGGGTCGAAGGGGGCGTCCACCCGGAACGGTCGCTCGGCGTCGGGTCGGTCCGGCTGAAGCGGGCCGGAGTTCGCGTCGCTCACGGTGGAAGTGGGTAGTCGCTTGAACTACTTGACCGATTCGCCCCGCCGCACCGAGCGGCGGCATCCACGCACCGACGGCAGGGCGTCCCCCGCCCGCGTCACCCTTTGGTCTGTTCGACGGTGACGACCGGAACTTCGGCGTTGGAGAGGATGAGTTGCGAGACGCTCCCCAGAATCACCTTCCCGATGGGGGTGCGCTTGCGCGACCCGATGACGAGGTAGTCGGGGTCGATGTCCTCCGCAACCGTGAGGATGTTCTGTGCGATGCGGCCGGTCGGCAGGTCGCGGTGAGCGTGTTCCGGGACGACCCGGATTTCGATGCCCTCGGTGGTGCCGACGGCCGACTCGACCAGGTCGCGTATCGCGTCTTCCGCCCTGTCGGGGTCGTCGCCTTCGGGAACGATGTACAGAACGACCACCGGATGGTCCATCTTCTCGCCCATCTCGTGGGCGGTCCGAACGACGTTCTCGCAACCGGGGTCGTTGTCGATGGCTGCCAATATTGGCATGTCGCATTCATATCGAACTATAATGAAAGTGCTTTCGAAGGTGACATTCGTTACTATCGTCGCCAAAACCCTTTCGAAGGTGACATACGTTGCTCGCGGCGCGGGCGGCGTCGAACGAACGGCCATCTCGTCGGAGGGGGTGGGGTTCGACGGCGATTCAGCGTCTCTATCTCCCCTTCAGTGGGCATCATGATAAAACGTGCAAAAAGTGCGCGATTCCGCGTTTATACTATCCCCACTATCTATTGACTGGTTACAGATGCGCAAGCGGATGACACAGTTACCGACGGCGTCGACCGAAGAAGCGACTTCCAGACTAGCGACACAACAGCCGGGGAGTGAGTGCGCGTGAGCACCGAATCGGCCACCGAAGCCCGTATCTCGGAGCCGCCGAAGTCCCTGAAGGAGTTTTTCAGCTACATGGGACCGGCGTGGGTGTTCACCGCCTCGCAAATCGGCGGCGGTGAAGTGCTCTCCGTTCCGCTCGGAGGCGCCTACCTCGGAATGGAAGGCATCTGGCTCATCCCGCTGATTACGTTCACGAAAATCTTCGGTCAGTACTACCTTGTCCGCTACGGCGTGATGACCGGGGATACGTTCCTCGACGCACTCCACGAACGGTCGTGGTGGCTGAAGTGGATCTTCTACTACGTGTTCCTCGGCGGACTCATCTACGCCATGGGTCTCTCGGGGCACCTCGGCGAGACCGCAGGTGCGTTCCAGGAACTGATACCCGTCTCCACGACGTTCTGGATGCTGGCGACGGTCGCGGCGGGTCTCGCTATCGTGCTCACGCGGTCGTACGACCTCTTGGAGAAGATAGCGACGTCGTTGCTGTGGATATTCCTCGTCCTCATCGCCGTCGTCTCCATCACGACGGCCGGGCAGTGGATCGGCGGACTCGCACAGGGTCTCACGCCGTCCATTCCCGGGCGCGTCGAGGGCATGGGCGTCGGCGGCACGGCGTTCATCCTCACGATGTTCGGCTGGATCGGCGCCGGCTTCGGCCCGACCGTCTCCTACGTCTGGTTCGCCAAGGACAAGGTGATGGGCATGTTCGAACCCCTCGACGAGGGCTACGACATCGACAAGTACGACCTCACCGACGAGGAGGTTTCGCGGCTCACCGGCTGGGGCGACGTCGTCCTCTGGCAGAACATCCTCTCGTCGGTCATTCTGGCCGTCTTCTCCTTTTTCATGTGGACCGCCGCGGCGGCGACGCTCCACGAAGCGGGCGTCCAGCCCAGCGGGTTCACGGTCATCCCGGAGATGTCGGGCATCTTCACCCAGACCTACGGCGAGTGGTCCGCCGCGCTGTTCCTGCTGACCACGATGGCCGCGCTGTTCTCGACGCTCATCGGCCCGCTCTACGGGATGTCCCGGCTCTGGGAGGACTCCTTCGCGCTCCACGGTCTCTTCGAGAACACCAGCATCAAGCGTGACACCGTCTTCCGCGCGACGGTCATCCTGTTCACGGCGATTCCGCTCTCGCTCAACCTCTTCGTCAAGGCGCCGCTCATCCTCTTTGCGCTCTCCGGCGCACTGTTCGCGCCGGCCATCGGCCTGATGTATCTCGCGGTCATCTACATGTCCTTCGACATCGACATCGACAACCTCTCGCCGGTTCGGAAGTGGGCGGTTGCGCTCGCCGTCTTCGCGGGCGTCGTCATGATAATCTCCGGCCTGTGGGAGGCGCGCGGCTCCATCCAGACGCTCCTCGGCCTGTAATCGGCGGCCGTTTCCCTTTTTCGCGGCCCGCTCGAACGACCAGCGGTGGCGCTAGACCGTGTCTGTTGCCCCCACCCTCACCGCTCGTCTCACCCCGTGGGGCGCCCCTCGACTGCGAGTTTCAGCCCGAACCCGAGCAACACGCTCCCGCCGAGATAGCGGACGAGACGGCGGTGGGTCGCCGACTCGAGGAGGTGGCGCCGAACCCGGCCGGCGAACCACGCCACGCCCGCGAGGTAACAGAGACTCAGCCCCGCGTAGAGCACGCCGAGCATCGACATCTGCACCGTCGCGTTCGCCGACGGCGAGACGAACTGCGGGAAGAAGGCGAGGACGAACACGGCGACTTTCGGGTTCGAGACGTTGACGACGAGGGCCGTCCGGTAGGAGTCGACGAGCGAGTGGTCGTCGGCGACGTCGGCGGGCCGGACCGCGAACGTCTCGTCGCCCCGGAACGACTGCACGCCGAGGTAGACGAGGTACGCGGCACCGGCGTACTTCACGAGGCTGTAGGCGACGACGCTCGTCTGTAAGAGTGCGGCGAGACCGAGGACCGCGACGGTCGTATGGACCAACACCCCCGTCGCGGTGCCGACGCCGGCGACGAGTCCGGCGCGGCGCCCGCGGCCGAGGCTCTGACTCACGGCGTACATCGTGTCGGGACCGGGCACCAGGACGACGGCGACTGCCGCCGGGACGAACGCCACGAGCGCCGGGAGTTCGAGCATCGACGCCCGGGTCCACGCCCGGCCACAAAACTCCACCGGCGCCCGCCCGTCGCGGCGTGGCTCACCGCGAGGGACGGGTCGTCGCGCCGAGAGCGAGACCGACGACCACCGCGAAGACGAGGACGGCCGTCGCGCCGACGGCGTCGACCACGACGTCGGCGACCACGGCGGGGAGGAGGGGTGCGAGGAGACGTTCGCGAGTAGCGACGACGACGGCGAGGACGCCGAGGAGTTCCGTCGCGGCGGGCGGAAGCAGACCGAACGGGCCGACCACGTCGCCACCGAGGGCGCGATTCACCGGGACGAGAAGCGCGGCGAGAAAGGCGAGACCGGCGGCGAGAAGCGTGAACGCGGACGGCGGCACTGGGCGGCCGGTCGACCGGAGCGACGAGGACACGTCTGGGCGGTCGCCGCGAGTCGCGCAAAAGTCTTCTGGCAGGGCGAACGCCGACGGTCAGTCGAGGCTGACGTCGTCGGTGTCGAGTTGTTCGCGCGCGGCGTCGAGGAGGAGTTTCTTCTCGGCGCGGGCGACCACCTCTCGCACCTCGTCGACGGCGTCGATGTTGGCCGACAGCGACGAGATGCCGTTCTCGACGAGGAACTTCGCCATGTCGGGGTGCGAACCGGACTGACCCGTGATGGTGGTGTCCACGTCGTGTTCGTTACAGGCCTCGATGACGTCGGCCATCGCCTCCAGAATCGTGGGGTGGAAGTCGTCGAAGCGGTCGGCGACGTTCGCGTTGTTGCGGTCGACCGCCAGCATGAACTGGACGATGTCGTTGGTGCCGAGCGCGACGAAGTCGATGCCTTCGGCGATGATTTCGTCGATGCTCCGGATGCTGGCGGGCGTCTCGACCATGGCGCCCCACCGGCGCTTCTCGGGGTCGATGCCGACCTCCTCCATGAGTTCGCGCGCCCGACGCACGTCCTCGGCGTCGTTGGGCAGGGGGAACATCACCTCGACGTTGTCGTAGCCCATGTCGTGGAGTCGCTTGAACGCCCGGAGTTCGAGTTTGACCATCTCCGGTTCCTTCAGACTCCGGCGGATGCCGCGATAGCCGAGCATGGGGTTGTGCTCGTGGGGTTCGTTCTCGCCGCCTTCGAGTTCCGCGAGTTCGTCCGTCGGCGCGTCGAGGGTGCGCGCGCGAACCGGACGCGGGTAGAAGGCCTCGGCGACCTTGCGAATCTCGGCGGAGACCTCCTCGACGAACTGCGCTTCGCCGTGGTCCTCGACGTAGCGTTCGGGCGTCTTGCCAAGCGAGAGCAGGATGTGTTCGAGGCGGAGGAGTCCGACGCCGTCGGCGCCGGTGTCGGCGGCGCGCGTGGCGGCCTCCGGGATGGAGACGTTGACCTTCACCTCGGTGGCGGTGACGGGGGCGCCGCCCGCGTCGGAGGCGTCCTCGACACGAGAGCCGTCGGGGTCCGCGTCCTCGACGTCGCCGGCGCCGGTCGCCGTCTCCGTCTCGACGTCGTCCTCGCTGGCGGCGACGACGGTGCCCTTCTGGCCGTCGAGCGTGACGTACTGGCCGTCGGTGAGTACCTCGGTGGCGTCGCCACACCCGACGATGGCGGGGACGCCGAGTTCGCGCGAGACGATGGCCGCGTGGGAGGTCATCCCGCCCTCGTCGGTGAGGATGCCAGCAGAGCGCTTCATCGCCGGCACCATGTCGGGGGCGGTCATCTCGGTGACGATGACGTCGCCTTCCTCCACCCGGTCGGCCTCCTCGATGTCGTCGAGGATTTTGGCCGGGCCGGTCGCCACGCCGGGACTCGAACCGTACCCCGAGGTGAGTTCCGCGCCGGGTTCCGGTGTCGACGTGTCGTCTCGCGCCGATTCGCCGTCCGTCGCCTGTGGTTCCTGTGTCGTCATCGCTCAGATGTCGCCGATGCCCATCACGTCGTTCGTCAGTTCGATGCTCTCGTATTTGTCGGCCGTCCCGGTCATCGCGCGGATGGCGTCGACGTTCTCGGGGACCACGTCGCTCTCGCGGTGGATGGCCTGGAACAGGTGGAGCTGGTCGTCGTCCACCTCGATGGAGTCCTCGAAGATCTGGTTCTCGTAGAGGTTCATCCGGTCGCGGCCGCGGTCGAGGGCGAACTCCTGGAGTTCCCACCCGGAGTCGATGCCGAGGTCGCCGTCGACGACGTGGATGCGCGACTGCGACGCGAGGAGGTCGCGCACGTCCTCGGCGGTCGGGTCGCCGCCGAGTTCGACGTTGACGCCGTGGAAGTGGTGGCGCACCGTCGGCACCTTCATCCCCATGGTCGTGACGGGACCCATGTCCGGAATCACTTCGAGTGCGTCCGGGCCGTGGTGGGAGGGGAGGGTGACGGGGTCGGCCGAGATGACCGCGTGTTCGCCGCGACACCGAACGAGGGTGATGCTCGCGCGTTCGACGCCGTACTCCTCGTGGAGCGGTGCGAACATGCGGTTCAGACCGGTCGTGTTACAGGAGACGATGCGGACGTAGTCCTTGCCGGCGGCCTCCGAGAAGTTGGCGCGCGCGGTGAAACTCTCCTCGGCCACGTCGGCGCCCTCGCCGCCCTGAAAGAGCGCGGGCGTGTCGTGTTCCTCGTAGATGGGGCGGTACTCGGCGCCCATGCCGGCGGGCGTCGCGTCGACGACGATTTCGCTCGCGTCGATGAGGTCCTCGACGTCGCCCGCGACGGGCAGGCCGACCTCGTCCCACCGGTCGTGGCGCCCCTCGGGGACGTAGATGTCGTAGCCGCGTTCGTTGGCGGCGTCCGCCGTGTGGTTCGGACTCGCCTTCCCGATGCCGACCAGTTCCATGTCGGGCATCGAGTTCACCGCGTCGGCGACCCGTTTCCCGATGGTGCCGTAGCCGTTGACTCCGACTCGAATCATACCGACCGTTCACGAGACACCGATATAGACGCGGCGCCCCACGCAGGTTTTGCATGAACGTTCGTCCTTAACTGAAGCGAAGCCAAATCGGATACGTCGCTTCCGACAGTGGCCGACGGTCCCCTGTCCATCCATGGCCAATCCACAACAACAGGTGTCCCCCCGTGGCATCAAGGTGCTCGGCGCGTTCGTCCTCGCGTACCTGCTGGTCGGGTCGTACATGTACTTCCGCATGGACCTCCCGGGATGGGTCTACGCCGCCTACGGCGTGGCGAGTTGGGCCGGCGGCATGGGACTGTTCTACTGGCTCCACAAATCCTACATGGCCGGTCTCGGCGAAGAACTCAACTGAGGGGAGTATCGTGGCCTGCCGGCGTCTCGACGCCGAATAGCCGCCGGATTCTTCAGGAACGTTCATTTTATTTCACGCCCGTTCTCCATCCGATAAATATAATTTGCTCGAACCGTAAATATGAAGTAGACATGTCCGCCGTAACCGACGAGCGTGGGGAAGCCGTCGACGTCGTACGGGGCGGAAGTACGTCCCGAGAACGCGTCGTATTCGGATTCCTGTTGTTTCTGACCGCCGTCTCGACAGCAGTCGCCGCGACCCACTTCGGCCCGGCGTTCGCCGGCAAACTCGCGGCGGCGATGCTTCCCGCCTTGCTCGTCTCCTCACTCCAGACGGACCTCTCCGATGACTCGCTGTACGGGTCGCTCGCGCGCCGTCGATGATCCGGCCGGACGGCGTGTGAGGAAAACGACTACGTTCACGACGGCGTACTGTCGACCATGGCACGAGAACCACTCCAGCGAGCGAGCGACGAACTGACGGCGGCGGCGGAACTGGCCGACGGGAAGACGCGCGAACGCCTCGAAACCCAGGCCGACCAGTTGGCGGCGCTTGCGACCCGGGAGTCGGGACCCGACCACGGACGCCTCGCCCGGCACATGAACGCCCTCCACGAACTCGAATCCGACACCGACGGCGAGGTGCGCGACCACGTCGTCGCGGCGCGGAAAGCCGTCAGCGACTACCGCGAGACGGTCGAGGGCGTCTGACGGCGCGGCGCGCTCAACAGACGTTTTTCGGCTTGACGCCCATCGATTCGAGCGTCTCGACGTAGTCGTCGTAGGCGGCGTCGACGACGCCGACGACGACGGCCTCCGCGTCGTCCCAGTCGTCGTCGCCACAGAGTTCGTCCAACAGGTCGACCGCGCGGTCGCGGTCGGTCTCGACGTCGCCCCGGAGACCACGGAAGGTGTCGGCCGTTCGCGGGTCGGCGTCGCCGACGAAGAAGCCGACCATCTGTTCGACCGTCTTGCCGACGACGAGCGACCGCCCGAGGAGACCGGCGGCGCGTTCGACGTCGCCCGCGAGTCCGTCGAGGTAGTCGTAGACGGCGGTGTCGACGGGGTCGGCGTCGGCGTCGACGTCGGCGTGGCCGGCCGCCGTCTCGGCCGCCGCGGCGAAGGCGTCGGCGGCGGCCCCGTCGGCGTCTGCGGCCCACGTCTCGAAGACGTCGGCGGCGCGGCGGGCGTCGCCGGCGAAGGCGGCCGTCACCGCGTCGGTCTCCATCTCGCCGCCGGTGACGGCGTAGAGCGCCTTCGACGACCCGAGACGCGAGAGTTCGGTTTCCTTCTCGGCACGCACGGCGTCGAGGAGTTCCTGACCGGTCATGCGACCCGATAGGCGCGACGCGGGCTTGTAAGCATCGTCACGTCGCGGGCGAGGGTGACCGAAAATCCGAGGCGTTCGTGAGACTCGGAGTCGTCGGGAGGAGGGAGCCACCCGGAGGGTCCGAAATCCATCGCCGATGGTGTCACACGGTTCGTCGCCGAAAATCTACGAACGTCTACGAGACGCCCGATTAGTCGCCGGAGCCTTTCTCGATGGGCGCGCCCACGAGGTTGCCCCACTCGGTCCACGACCCGTCGTAGTTGATGGCGTCGTCGTAGCCGAGCAGTTCGTGGAGCGCGAACCACGCGACGGAGGAGCGCTCGCCGATGCGGCAGTAGGCGACGGTGGTGCTCTCGCCGTCGATGCCGTCCTCGGCGTAGAGGTCGGCGATTTCCTCGCGGGACTTGAAGGTGCCGTCGTCGTTCGTCACCGCGGCCCACGAGATGTTGCGCGCGCCGGGGATGTGGCCGCCGCGCTGGGCGGTCTCCTGCAGTCCCGGCGGGGCGAGCATCTCGCCGCTGAACTCCTCGGGACTACGAACGTCCACCAGCGGCAGACCCCGCTCGATGGCGTTCTCGACGTCCTCGCGGTAGGCGCGGATGCTCTCGCGCGGGCCGGACGCCTCGTAGTCGACCGCCGAGAACTCCGGCACCTCGTCGGTCAGCGGGTAGTCGTTCTCGAGCCAGTAATCCCGGCCGCCGTCCATCAGGCGCACGTCGTCGTGCCCGTAGTATTTGAACTGCCAGTAGGTGTAGGCGGCGAACCAGTTGGCGTTGTCGCCGTAGAGGACCACCGTCGAGTCGTCGGCGATGCCGTGACTCCCGAGCAACTCCGCGAACTCGTCTTTCGAGAGGATGTCGCGGGTGGTCTGGTCTTGCAACTGCGTCTCCCAGTTGAAGCCGATGGCGCCCGGTGCGTGGCTCTCGTCGTAAGCCTCCGTGTCGACGTCGACCTCGACGAGTCGATAGTCGGGGTCGTCGCTCTGGAAGTCCTCGATGTGACTCTCGACCCAGTCGGCCGAGACGAGGACGTCCTTCGCGTACTCCGAATCTGACATAGCGTCCCCCTCTAGGCGTTCCTACCCTATAATCCTCCCAATAACGGCAGGCCCGGCCATTCCTCCCCCGAAGCGGAAAGGGTTGCCACTTCTCACCCCGGCGAGCGGTCAGGGGCGCCGACTGGGCCGGATGGCGGCCGTCGCGGCGCGGAGATACCGGCAACAATTGTCTGTTCGTGTGACGGGCGGGGTCGCTCCGAAGTCGCGTCACTCAACACGGAGGCGGGCGTAGAGCGAGTCATGACCGCAGACGTCGTCGTCTCGATGGAGTGGCTGGCCGACCACGCGGACGACGTGCGAGTCGTCGACGTGCGCGACGCGTGGGAGTTCGACGGCATCGGACACGTGCCCGGCGCCGTCAACGTCCCCTTCGAGACGTTCCGGAGCGAAGCGGGCGACGAGGGGATGTTGCCCGGCGCGGAGCACTGGACCGAGTTGATGGAACAGGCGGGCATCGCCGCCGACGATACGCTCGTCGCCTACGACGACGAACACGGCGTCTTCGCGGCGCGCTTTCTGGTGACGGCCCTGCTCTACGGCCACCGCGACGTGCACCTCCTCGACGGCGACTACAGCGCGTGGAACCGGGGCCACGAGACCACCACCGAGGCGCCCGACGTGACGCCCTCGACGTACGAGGTGCGCGCGCCCGAGTCCTCGCCGCTGGTCGACTTCGAGACGGTGCGGGCGGCGCTCGACACCGACGCCGTCGTGGTCGACACCCGCGAGGCGTGGGAGTACGAGGAGGGCCACCTCCCCGGCGCGGTGCAACTCGACTGGCGGGAACTCGTCGACGAGGAGAGCCGCGGGCTTAAACCCCGCGCCGAACTGGAGTCCATCCTCGCCGACCGGGGCATCACGCCCGACCACCGGGTGGTGCTCTACTGCAACACCGCGCGTCGCATCAGCCACACCTACGTCGTCTTGAAACACCTCGGCTACGAGCACGTCGACTTCTACGAGGGGAGCCTCACCGAGTGGAAAGCGCGGGGCGGACCGCTCGAATCCACCGAGTGAAGCGGCGTCAATCCTCTGCGACCGGCACGTCGTTGAGTTCGGCCGAGAGCAGGTCGCCCGCCTCGACGACGAGTGCGACGGCGAGGGGTCCGGCGATGACGCCGACGGTGCCGAACGTGAGGAGGCCGCCGACGAAGCCCACGAAGTAGAGACTCCCCGGAAGCCCGGCCGTCTCGCGCGCGAGGCGCGGGCGTATCACCACGTCGGGAAGCCACGCGATGGCGACGTTGCCCACGACGAAGACGACGACGGCGGCGACGACGTGCCCGGTTGCGAGGTGACCGAGAGCGAGGGCGGCGACGAGGAGGGACGGGCCGACGACGGGGAGAAACTGGAGGATGGCCGCGACGACGGCCAGCGTGAGGACGTACTCGTAGCCGAGGGCGGCGAAGACGACCAGCGCGACGAAAAAGGTCCCCGTCGCCGTCGCCACCTGCAGGACGTAGATGGCAAAGAGCGTCGCGCGGGTGCGCCGGCCGAGCGCGCGAATCACGTCGCGGTAGCCGTGGGGAACGACCGCCAGCGTCGCCCGGTGGACCTCGGTGGTCCGAGAGAGCATGGCGAACAGCACCATCACGAACACCGACAGTTTGAGCGCGAGACCGGGCACCGCGAGCGCGAACGACCGCGCGAACCGGCGGGCGACGACCAGGACGCTCGCCCGCGCGTCCGCGAGCGTGAGGACGTACGAGAACCCGGCGACGTCCACCCGAATCTCGGGGGGGAGGCCCGCGAGGAACGCGGTGACGGCGTCGAAGCGCAGGAAGACGACGGCCGCAAGCGGGAGCGCGAGAGCGAGGACGACCACGAACGCCGTCGCCGTCGCCACGGCGCTTGCACTCCACGGCGAGAGACCGCGGTCGGCCAACTCCGCGCGCACCGGCGAGAGCAGGTACGCGACGGTGATGGCGAAAAAGACGGTGGCGAGGACGTCCGCGAGCAACAGCGTCGCCACCGCCACCAGCAACACGAACGTCCCCCCGAGGACGTACCGTCGTCTCGGCGTCACGCCACCACGTGCGTCGGGCGGGGGCAAAACCGTTTCCTGCGTCGGGTGCGGGCTACCCCGTTTCCTGCGTCGGGTGCGGTTCGTCGCGTCCGAACTCGGAGTCGACAGGTGTCACTCGCACCGAATCTTCGGAATCTGCAGACGAAATAGAGGGGTTCCGGGACGACGCGCTGGATTTACTTCGGGCGAACACGAGGGGCACCACATGGTCGGGCGACACCGTCGGTTCAAACTGGCCGACACCGCACAACAGGTCGTCGGCGGGTTCCTCCTCGCCGGGCCGTTCGTCGTCACCGAGGAGACGTGGACGCTCGCGCGTCACATGTCGTGGCTCCACGGCGTGATGACCGTCGCCATCGTCCTCGGCATCGGCTACGGCGCCCTGTACAAGGCCGACGACCGCGACCCCGAGGGGGAGGTCGAAGTCGGCGGCGTCCCCCTCCGGTTCGTCTCGCTGATACTCGTCTCGTATCTCTCGGTGGTGGTCCTCGCCGTCGCCTTCGACGCGCCCGCGACGTTCCTCGGTGACCTCGCCGGGCGCCAGGCCGTCGACGTCGGCGTCGTCGTCGTCAACGTCGGCGTGGTGGGCGTGACGCTCAAAGCCGTGAGCCTCGCCTCGGTCTTCAGCGTCGTCGGCGCGGCGACGGCCGACTCGCTTCTGTGAGCGGCGGCCCGCCGTCGGCGCGACGACCCGACCGTCCATCCGCAATCTTAAGTCGATTCGCCCGGTGGGACGGGTATGGATTATACGCTCGCCATCGAGGGCGCGCCGGAGACGATTCCCGGCGGCACGGGCGTCCTCCTGTTGCACCCGAGCATCGGCGAGACGGACCGCATAGACACGGACTTCCTCAAGACCGACACCGACCACTTCCTCGTCATCTCGACCCGGACCACCGCCCGCGAGGTCGAGCAGAAACTCGAACATTACGACGTCGACGAGTCGCGGGCGGACATCCTCGATACGCTCTCGGTCGAACGGGGCTACTCGCGGCGCCCCTCCGACCGCGTCCACTACGTCGCCTCACCCGACGACCTGGACGGCGTCGTCGCCAAGACGCGCGCATTCCTCGAAAGCCACGAGGGCAAACGCCGCGTCAGCGTCGACTCGCTCACCGAGATGGCCTACTACGCCGACGAGGAGAGCGTCTACGAGGCCACCGAGCGACTGCTCGACCTCCTCGACGAGTTCGACGCCGTCGGTCTGTTCCACCTCTCGAAGGAGGTCCACGACGAGGCGACGCTCGAACGGTTCCGCGACCGCTTCGACGGCGTCCTCGACCTCGACGTCGACGGGAACGTCACCGCCGAGTTCTGAACGGAACGGCGGTCAACTGCGGTCCCTCGCGCTACGCCGACCCGTCGAGTTCCGCGAACGTCTTTTCGGCCCACTGGACGGCGTAGTCGGCGCCGTACTCCACGTAGGCGGTCGTATCCAGCGCCGCGAACGGCGCCGGGAGGTCGAGTCCGTGTTTGACGGCCGCACACGCGAGTTCGGTCGCGTCGGCGAACCCCGTCTCGCCGCGCGCGACGGCGCCGGGAAGGTCCGAGACGCGCCCGACGAGTCGGTCGCCCGCGTCCCCCCACGCCGCGTGGAGGTGCGGGAGGGAGTCACCATCAGCGTCGGGGTCCCACCCCGCGAAGACGGGTCGCGTCCGACGGCCGAGCCATCCGTCGTAGAGCGCGGCGGCGATCTGGTAGACGTCCGCCGGGTCGAGCGGAACGGCGTCGTCGAGAGCGGGGTACCGGTCGCCGAAAAACGGGAGGAAGGATTCGGGGGCGTCGAGACCCACCTCCACGAGCGCTTCGGCGAGGAGGAACTCACGAAAGGCGTTGGGCGTCGTCGCCGCGCGGGCTTTCACCAACACGGTCGGCGGGTCGGTCTGGCGCGTCCACGCGATGGTGCCGTCGCCGGGGAGACCGACGGTGAAATCCGGGCCGGCGTAGCGCCGGAGGGCGGCCGGAGCGTCCGCCGGCACCCACTCCTCGGGATACGCCACGGGGTCGAGGGCGTCCACGAGGAGACCGAGGTCCTCGGCCGTCGCCGGCGGGAGCGTCTCGAAGTCCGCGTCCACGTCCAGAACGAGACAGTCGGGGGCGTGGCGCTCACGGACCGTCGCCAACTCCCCGGAGAGCGTGCGCCGGTCGAACATTCACCCGAGCAGGGACGCCGCCACCAACGCGAGTGCGAGCACTGCCGAGGTGAGGACGGTCCCGACGACGATTTTGGTCGGCTGGTTCATACCCCTAGCCTCGCGCGGCCGCGCATAAAGGCTTCACTCTCGGCCGTCTCGCCGTTCGCCCTCTCGCCCGCCTCACCGCGACGACACCATCGTTTCATATGGAACGGATAAATGGCTCGAAATCCATTGTAGGGCGTCCTACGTCCAATCTACACGCGAAGAGATGGGGTGTGAGAATCGGTGACGATGCGGGTGGTTGCGGACGGCGAGACGGAACAGGCGGGTGGTTGCGGACGGCGAGAC
>JBDGTR010000047.1:0-18012 GCA_042216635.1 Haloplanus sp.
AGGACGATTCGACTGGCGGACTCGAGCCTAATCAAGCTAACCGTATATTTCGGAATCACGCCCCCCGAGATTGTGGGTGCGAACATCGTCGCGGGCGACGCCGGGGGAACGCCGGTGTGTCGGGCCGACCGCTCAGAGGACGATGCTTTTGGTCGTGGTGAACTCCTCGACGTCGTAGCCGATGCCCTCGCGGCCGATGCCGGAGCGTCCGACCCCGCCGAACGGGATGTCGCCGAGACCGTGACTCGGCGCGCCGTTGATGCGGACCGACCCGACGTCGAGTCGCTTTGCGACGGACTTCGCGCGGTCGAAGTCGGCGGTGAACACCGACGCGTCGAGACCGAGGTCGTCGGCGTTGGCGAGCGAGAGCGCCGCTTCCTCGGAGGCGACCGAGGCCACGGCGGCGACCGGACCGAACTGCTCTTCGTGGAGGATGCGCGCGTCGTGGGGGACGTCCGCCAACAGCGTCGGTTCGAAGAGGCGGCCGTCCCGCCGCCCGCCCGCGACGAGCGTCGCGCCCTTCGCCCGAGCGTCCTCGACGAGTTCGGCGACCCACTCGGCCTGTCCCTCGGAGATGAGCGGTCCGAGGGCGGTGTCCGGGTCGAAGAGGTCGCCCGGTTGCCAGTCGTCGAGCTGGGCGGCGAGTCGGCTCACGAGTTCGTCGTGTACGTCCTCGTGGGCGACGATGCGACTCACGGCCGAACAGCGCTGGCCGGCGAACGCGAAGGCGCCTTTCGCGGCGTGGGTGGCGGCCGCGTCGAGGTCGGCGTCGGGGAAGACCAGCGCGGGGGCGTTCCCGCCGAGTTCGAGGTGGAGCGAGACGATGCCGCTCTCCTCGGCGACGTGCGCGCCGGCGGCCGAGGAACCGGTCATCGCAATCGCGTCGATCCGGTCGTCGCCCGCGAGTCGGTCGCCGATCTCCGAGGAGCGCCCGGCCACGTAGTTGAAGCCGCCGTCGGGGAGACCGTCGACGTCGTCGACGACTTCGGCCAGAAGCGCCGCACAGGTCGGCGTCTTCGAGGAGGGCTTCAACACGACGCTGTTGCCGGCCGCGAGCGCCGGTGCGACCTGCATCGCCGTCGTCGACAGCGGGTAGTTGTAGGGTGCGATACAGAGGACGGTGCCGACGGGAATCGGCTTCACGATGGCGTCCCAGCCCTCGTGGCCGTCGGTCGTTCCCTCGATGTAGTCGCCCTGGAGCGACCGCGCCTCCTCGACAGCGCGCCTGAACCGCTCGACTGCGGCGTCGACCTCGCCGCGAGCGCTTGCTATCGGCTTGCCGGCCTCGCGGACGATGACCTCCGCGAGGTCCGCCTTCCGCTCTGCGATGGCGTCGGCGATGGCGTCGAGCCAACGGGCCCGTTCGACCACCGTCGTCTCGCTCATCGCCGCTCGTGCCCGGTCGGCGGCGTCGAGTGCCGCCGCCGCTTGCTCTTCCGAGGCCGCCGCCGTCTGCGTGAAGACGCCGCCGTCCGCGAGGTCGTCTACGTCCATCACCGCCGACGGGTCTACCCACTCGCCGCCGATGTAGAGGCGGTCCGCGTGTGCTCCGGTTGCCGTCGTTGCCATGCGTGGGCACACGGACCCCACGATTATGAAGTTTACTCACAATAGAGTTAGTATCTATGTGGTCCCCTCGACCGACCGGACGCGTCGGAGAGCGCGGACCGAGACTGGCCAACCGGGGGCGGACCAGCCAGAATTGACGTCGAGACGCCCTCGAAATCCCCTGCCGTCTCGACGTCGGGGACTCGCTACGGCCGCGGACCCCGTCCCCCGGTCCGTGCGTCGTCCGGGTTCGCGGAACGTCCCCCTCCGCTCGTCGTTCCTGCCGTCCGCTCGCATCGCTCGCGGAGACGCCGAAGGTTTTCGGGGTGGGCTCAGTCCTCTCGCTCTCGTCTGAACAGGACTCGCCGAGCGAACATTTATTAGCGTTCGTTTCGCAGTAGGAGAGGCATGACAAGTGATAGCATGGCGAGCGTCGGTCGAGCAGACCGACGTGAGTTTCTGAAAGTATTGGGCGTTGCGGGCGCCGGCGCCGCGGGAGAGTTGACGCTCGAAGGCGCCAGACGAGAGATGTCCTTCGAACCGAGCGACGAACTCTCGGCGATGGGGCGGGCCATCCGGGAAGACCTCGCGGGGTCGCTCGACGCGGGTCTCCTCGAGACGGGGCTAGCGGGCCTCGAAGAGCAGATGACGCGTCTCCCGGCGGTCCGAAACGCCGGCATCCCGGACGCGGACAGCACGAGATATCAGGAGATAGCCGCCCCCGCGTGGCGGATAAACGACCACCTCGTCGACGTGGATTTCTTCGCCAGCGCGGAGACGAACCTGCCCGCGTTCACCACCGACCACGTCGAGTCGGCGACGCGCGAACTGGTGCAGGCGACGCCGCTTACGGAACGGCTTTCGACGGTCGGCTTCACCGAACGGGAGAAAGTCGCCCTCGTCGCACACGTCGCGGCGAGCAAGAAACGGCTCGGCTCGTGGGCCCCGACCAAGAAGTTGCCCGAGGAGGTGGTGGAGTTCGACCCCGAACACGTGGCCCCGCTTCACCACCGGGCGGCCGAGGGCGCCCTCCTGTGGGTCGACGACCTCGATTTCCACCTCTGGCAACGGGAGTATCTCGTCACCGACGAGATACTGGACCACGGCATGAGAGACCTAAAGAGGATGATCGGCGGCTTTTACCTGCTGGCGTCGGCCGCCTGCGACGTCGCCGGCCGCTCGGAACTGAGCGACGGACAACTCACGGCGGCGCTCACTGCCGGGACGGCGAGTCTGATCCTCGGTCAAGAGGACCTCGCGGACGACGTCTACCGAATCACGGACGACATGCGCGCGCCTCGGGAGGTGTGAGTGACGATGCAACTCAGTGACGACGCCGCCGTCCAGGCGGCCCGAGACATCACGGTGGAGAAGACGGACGCAGGCTACGAGATACGGGGCGCCCCCGACGAACACGTCACGGCCCAACACGACACGGACCAGATTCCCGAGAAGGACGTGACACAGGAGATGATCGCCAACACTCGGGGAGACCCCACCAGTTGGCTGACCTACGGTGGGGGATACAAACAGCATCGGTATACGACGGCCGACGTCATCACGAAGGAGAACGTCGACGGCCTCCAACTCGAGTATCTGGTGCAGACCGGGACGCTCTCCAGTATGGAGGGCACCCCGCTCATCGTGCCGGGCGACCCCCCGATAATGTACCAGACCAACGGCCCGGACCACGGAAAGGCGATAAACGCCAGAACCGGAGAGATTCTCTGGAGCTACGTCTATCCGAACCCGCAGGACAACGTCGTCTGCTGTGACGCGAACACCCGCGGATTCGCCATCTGGGGCGATAAGGTGTACATGGGGACGCTCGATTCGGGCGTCGTCGCCCTCGACCGCTACACCGGCGAGAAACAGTGGTATCAGTCCACGGCCGAGAACCACGCCGGCTACTCGCTGACGGCCGCCCCCATCGCGTACGACGGGAAGATATTCGTCGGGAGCGCCGGCGCCGACTACGGCATTCGCGGGTTCAGGGCCGCACTCGACGCGGAGTCCGGCGAGATGCTGTGGAAATCGACGAACGTGCCGAAAGACAAGTGGGTCGGCGATAGTTACGTCCACGCCGGCGCCTCCTCGTGGCAGGCCCCCGCCGTCGACACCGAACGGAACATGCTTTACTTCCCGTCGGGGAACCCCGGACCGGACTTCAACGGGGCGGTCCGTCCCGGTCCGAACAGATACAGCACCGGGACGATAGCCGTCGACGCCGACACCGGCGACGTCGAGTGGCACTTCGCCGACAGCCTCCACGATACGTGGGACTACGACTCCTCGTGTCCGAAGCTACTCATCCGTGACCAACGGATTCGGGGCGAGAGCCACGACGTGGTCGTCCACGGGGGCAAGACCGGATGGACCTACACCCAGGACGCCGACACCGGCAAACTGCTCAGGCGCTCTGAGGAGTCCATCCAGCACATCAACATGTGGGAGATGGTCCCGTACGACGAGAACGAGGACGACCGGCTCCAGTACGTGCCGGCGAATCTCGGCGGGAACAACTGGCAACCGCCCTCCTACAGCCCGAAGACGGGGCTGGTCTACGTGAAACAGCAGAACCAGCCCGTCGAGTTGACGTGGAAACACCCCAACTACGAACAGGGAGTCTACTACCTCGCCGGCGGAATCTACGACTGGCCCGACCTCACGAACATCCCGGAGGAATGGAACGGAAAGACCAGCGCCATCGTCGCGCTCGACCCAATCACGGGCGAACGCGTCTGGCGCGAGTGGAGTCGTGACGACACCTACCTGCTCGGCGGGTCGCTCACGACGGCCACCGGTCTCACCATCATGGGGACACAGAAAGGTCGAGTGGTCGCCTTCGACGGCGAAACCGGCGAACGACTGTGGGAGGAGCAACTCGGCGCGAGCATCTCGGGGTCGCCGGTCAGTTGGTACGACCCGGGAACCGAAAAGCAGTACGTGGCCGTGCAGGTCGGCGGGGCCGGTCCGTTCCACGCCGGGCGGCGCGGGAGTACGATAGGCGTATTCGCACTGCAGAACTGACGCACTGACCGAAGACTGAGGCGGTCCGAACCGCGACGAGACCGGCGAGGACGACGGGAAGCGTACGGATTCCGGAGCGCCCCGGGTGAGCGTCGGACTCGTCGCGTGACGACCGGACGCGTTCGACGGGCGTCTAGCCGGTGGTTTTCATCCCGGCCGCGATGCCTTTCACCGTGAGCCGGAGCGTGCGTTCGAGGGCCTCGCTTCGGTCGGTCTGGTCGAGGAGAGCGACCTGCAAAGCGTTCAGCGGGTCGACGTAGGGATTGCGGCGGTCGAGGCTCTCGGAGAGCCACTCGCTGTCGAGGAGGGCGTCGCGGCCGGTCACCTCCAACACCCGCGCGACCGACGTCTCGTACTCGTCGACGATGCGGGGGAAAAAGCGCTTCCGGAGGTCCGGGTCCACGAGGTCGGCGTACTCGCTGGCGACGTCGAGTTCCGTCCGAGCGAGTGCGTTCGCGGCGTTGTCCACCGTCGTCCGGAAGAACGGCCACTCCGCGTACATCTCCCGGAGCAGTTCCACGTCGCCCCCGGATTCGAGGTAGGCGTCGATGCCCGTTCCTAGCCCGTACCACCCGGAGACGATTGCACGGGTCTGCGTCCACGAGAACACCCACGGGATGGTTCGGAGGTCCTCGACAGTGCGCTCGCCGGACCGCGAGGCCGGCCGCGACCCGAGGTTGAGGTCTTCGATGACGCCTATCGGGGTCATCTGCTCGTAGAAGGCGGTGAATCCCTCGCTGTCGAGCAAGTCGCGGTAGGATTCGCGGGCGAGGGAACTCATCCGGTCGATGGCCTCGCGCCACTCGTCGCGGACGGCCGACCGCGCGTCGTCGCGTGCCCGATAGCGGGCGCGAATCCGGGCGTCGAGCATCTGCTCTAAGTTACGCGCCGCGATGCGTTCGTTGGCGTAGTTCTCGGCGATGGACTCGCCTTGCTGGGTGAACTTCGTCTCGCCGGTGACGGTCGACCGGGGGAGCGCGAGGAGTTTCTCGTTCATCGGTCCCCCGCCACGAGAGATGGACCCACCCCGCCCGTGGAAGAACCGCAGGTCGACGTCGTAGTCGTCGGTGATGCGGGCGAGTTCGCGCTGTGTGGCGTGGATGGCCCACTGCGCGGCGAAGTAGCCGTTTTCCTTCGCGGAGTCCGAGTACCCCAGCATCACCTCCTGTCCGTTCCCCCGGGCGGCCAGCGACTGCGCGTAGGCCTCGTTCTCGAACAGCGTCCCGAGTATCTCCTCGGTGTTCGAGAGCGCGTGTTCGGTTTCGAGCAACGGAACGACGTCGATGGCGGCGTCGTCGGGGAGGTCGACGACGCCCGACGACGACGCGAGAAACAGCACTTCGAGGACGTGACTCGGCGCCTCGGTCATCGAGATGCAGTAGGTGTCGACCGCCTCGGCGCCGAACTCGTCGTGCCAGTCGGCCAGCGAGCGGAATCGCTCGAGAACGCGCCTCGCGTCGTCGTCCTCGACCCGTTCGGCCGCCGTTTCGAGGTCGAGGGTCGCGTCGTCGGCGAGGATGGCGTCGGTGAGAAACGCGACGCGTTCGTCCTCGCTCATTCCCGCGTAGTCGACGCCGACGCCGTCGAGGGCGAGTGCGATGGCGTCGGTGTGCATCTTCCGGTGGTCGCGGAGGTCGAGGCTGGCGAAGTGGAAGCCGAACGTCTGGACCTGCCGACGGAGTGGTCGGAGGTACTCGGCGACGACGTCCTCGAGTCCGTTGTCGCGCAGGCCGTCCACCACGTCGTCGAGGTCGGCGACCAGTTCGTCGGCGTCGTCGTATCCGCCGTCCCGGGTCTCGTTGACGCGGTCGACCCGGTCGCGGACGACGGCCACCTTCTGCCGGAACGGTTCGCCGGGGTACCGTTCGCGCACCATCTCGACCAGCGCGGGGACCGAGCGCCGGTCGGCGTCGAGGGACCGTTCGATGGTCGTGGTATCGAGACTCGTGACCGACTGGCCCAACACGCCTTCGAGGCGCCCCAGCGCGTCGTCGTAGCAGTCCACCACGAGGTCGCGCTGGCGGGACAGGGTGCGGGAGGTGACCGCCGGCGTGACGAACGGGTTACCGTCCCGGTCGGAGCCGGCCCACGACCGAAAGGAGAGCAGTTCGGGCACCGCCGGCGGGTCGTCGTACTGTTCCTCGAGGGCGGTCCGGAGGGCGTCGTACACCTCCGGAATCACGTCGAACAGCGTGTTTTCGAGATACCACTGGACGTTGCGCGCCTCGTCGAAGGGTTCCGGTCGTCGCTCGCGGACCTGTTCGGTCGTCCAGAGCGTCTCCACCAGCGCGTCCACGTGAGCGTTGCGTTCCGCCCGCTCTTCGTCGGTGAGGCGTCGCTCGTCCAGGTCGCGCAGGTCCTCGGCGACGCGGCGGAGAATCCCCTTGACGGTCTTGCGTCGCGCTTCGGTCGGGTGAGCGGTGAACGTCGGGACGACGAAGATGTCGTCGAGAATCGCACCCATCTCCGCCGCGTCGACACCGCGGTCGGCGAGGCGTTCGACCGCCGTGGCGACGTCGTCGGTGAGACACCCCGCCTGTCCGTCCTCGCGGAGCGTCCGGACGCGTTCGCGTTCCTCGGCGACGTTGACCAGTTCGAAGTAGGTGGTGAACGCGCGCGCGAGGGTTCGGGACGTCACCTCGTCCACGCCGTCGCCGAGGACGTCGGCGACGGTGTCGCAGTCGACCTCGCCTTCTTCGCGCGCTTCGATGGCGGCCGTTCGGACGGTCTCGACGTCCTCGAACGCCTCACAGTCGGTCTGTTCTTCCAGTATCTCTCCGAGTCGGTCGCCCAACTCACGAACGTCACGGCTAACTGACCGCTCGTGTAAATCCATGTCGAACCGTGACACGGGGGTCGACTTAATGATGACGGGTCCCGCCGGAGCGACGGGCGCAGGCGGCGCCCGCGACCGGTCCGTCGGGGTGTCGGCGCCCCGGACGACCGGAGCCACTGCCGAAATCGGCGAGCGAACTAAAACATAAGATTATATATACTGATCCCATAAGAAAAGATTTCCATCATAAAATTTGAAATGTGAATATTAGAAGTTCCGTAATAATACCTTAGACGGGCGATTCGTTCGGGCGAACGTGGGCCTGTAGCCAGGTCGATTGGAACACCCGATGAAATGCTCGGCTAAACACGCTCTTCAGACCGTATATAGAGAGATATCGACCAGAGTGAGGGGGCGGAAATAGATTTATAGAAACATAAAAAATACAGATATGAAAACTCCCACATAGTTCGGCGAGAGACCGCCGCGTTGGAGGCCCTTCGGGTCGGGTCGTCGGACGGCGAGAGAACGCGGACGGCCTCAGAGTTCCTCTTCGGCCTCGTCTAGCCCCGTCTCGATGGCGTCGCGCTTGAAGTAGGCGGCTTCGAGCGTGAAGACGGCGACGGCGATGGCGACGACGAGGTAGAACACCCACGGGAGGCGGGTGTAGAGGAAATAGAGGAGCATCACGAAGAAGGACGCGGCGCCGACGGCGCCGATGAGCGGTGGGACCGCCCGAACGTCGCCGTCCTCGCGGTTGACGAACGCGAGGACGCTGACGGCGCCGAAGACGACGATGAAGGCGAGCGACGCGAACTCGACGACGGCTTCCAGACTCCCGAGGACGGTGAACGCCGCCGTCAGGGCGCCGACGACGAGTACCGTCCGCGCGGGGACGGCCTGTTCGCTCGGGTCGCCCATCTTCTCGGGGAGGATGTCGTCGGCGACGAGGTTCTTCACGAACAGCGACTCGGAGAAGAGCGTCGAGTTGATGGCGCTGGCGGTGGAGACGAGACCCGCGATGGCCACCGCGAGCGCGAGCCATTTGCTGATGCGGAGCGCACCGTAGAGCAACGCCGCCTCGGGTTGGCCGGTGACGACTTCGACCGGAAGGAGGTTGGTGATGATGAACCCGACGAGCACGTAGATGGACGCGGCGATGGGGATGGAGATGAACACGCCCTTCGCAAGCGTGGCTTGCGGGTCGGCGAACTGGTCCTGGTCGTAAAAGAGGAGTTGCCAGCCCTCGAAGGAGACGAACCCGACGGAGGCGGCGACGATTGGCCCGGTCGAGAACTCCGAGAGCCCGGGGTCGAGCGACCCGTGGGAGAAGCCGAACCACAGGCCGACGAGTCCGAAGAGGGCGATGATGCCCGCCTGCACGAAGACGAGATACCGCTCGGCGGCACCCGAGGCGGACGCCCCGGCGACGTTGAGCGCGACGAAGGCGGCGACGACGGCCACCGAGAGGAACGGGCGGAAGGGAAGCCCCCAGACGTACTCGACGCCGAGGAGCATCTGGCCGTAGGCGCCGAAGGCGTAGGCGTACATCGCCATCGTACCGACGTAGCCGACGACGAGCGTCCACCCGACGACGCCGGCGGCGGTCCGACGACCGGTCAACTCCTCGATGAACGACACCGACCCGCCCGCCGACTCGGTGAGTTCGTTGACCGCCACGTAGGAGTACGCACAACAGAGGACCACCACCGTCGCAAGCGCGTAGGCGAACCACGTCAACGCGCCGGCGGCCATCACCACGATGCCGATGGCGGCGTAGATGCCGCCGCCGACGATGCCCCCCACGCCGAGAGCGACGGCCGTCGGCACGCCGAACTCCTCGCTCATCGTCCCTCCACGCGCATGACGCCGGCGGGACTCGTCACGCGCGGATTCAACCCGGCGATGGGGTGGACGCGAAAGCCCCGAACGGCCGGGTGGTGGGCGAAGCTGTTGTAAAACGACGATATCGGGAGGTGGACCCGCTCTTCGAGGAGTTTCGTGACCGCCGAGACGTAGAGCGTCCGCCGGCGCGCCCGGTCGGTCGTCCGTCGCGCCGCCAGCAGTCGGTTCATAACGCTCTCTTCGTTGTAGAAGATGCCGTTGGTCGCACCCTGTGCGTTCTCGTGGAAGACGGGGTAGAGAAAGGAGTCGGGGTCGCCGTTGCCGGCGACTTCGCCGACGAACACCGCGTAGTCGTCGGCGGCGCCGGTGACGTGGCGGTCCTGATAGGTCCCCCACCCCACGGCGTCGACGAGGGCGGACTGCCCGGCGTCGCGCAGGCCGGCCGCGAGTGCGTCGGCCAACTCCTTCCACACCGGGTCCTTCGAGGTGAGTATCGTGAGCCGTCCGACGTGGGCGTCCGCCCGGTCGAACCACCGCCGCGCCGCCTCGACGTCGGCCGACGGAGCGACGGACTTCCACGCCTCGACGGGGAAGCGCCACTCGTCGGCGACGCGGCGCGGGACGAGGCTGTACTGTCGGTCGCCGACGGGTGCGACGAACTCCGAGACGGCCCGGTCGAGGTCGAAACACCGGGCGACGCCCTCGCGGACGGCCCGGTCGGTGGTCGGTCCCTCGTTCATGTTGAATCCGAAGTAGAGGGAGCGAAATCCGTCGCGTTCGGCCACCGAAGCGCCCGTGAGATGACGTATCTGGTCTCGAAACCGGGGCGAGATGGGTTCGATGGCGTCGGTCCGCCCGGAGACGAGGCTCGTCAACTGCGTAATCGGCGACTCGACGTAGGCGAACGACACCCTGTCGATGGCCGGCGTCGGGTCGCCCCAGTAGTCGTCCCACCGGACGAGTTCGACGCTCTGTTCCTCGCTGAACGACCGGACGCGGTAGGGACCGGAGCCGACGGGCCGGCGGGCGAACCGCTCGCGGTCGGTCTCCCGGACGCGTTCGGGGACGATTGGACGGGTCAGGGCGTCGTCGAGTTCGGGGTAGGGGTGGGCGAGGTGGAACCGGACGGTGCGGTCGTCCACCACGTCGACGCCGTCGACGGGGCGCACCGCCCACTGGGTGGGTGCGTCTTCGCGCTGTGGCGCCACGAAGGAGTAGCGCACGTCCGCCGGTCTGACCGGCCGGCCGTTCTGGAACGTGGCGTCGGCGTCGAGTTCGACGGTCACCGTCCGGTCGTCCTCGACCGTTGGGGCACCGGCGGCGAGTTGCGGGACGACGTCGGTGTCCGCACCGTAGGTGTAGAGTCCGTCGAAGACGCGCGCGATGGCCTGTTGGGAGCCGACGTCCGTGGCGACGATGGGGTCGAGCGTCACCGGCGGTTGGATGGTGCCGACGCGGAGCCGACTCCCCGACCCGTCGCCCGCGATGGAGGCACACCCCGCGAGGGAAGCGACGCCCGCACCGAGACCACCCAACACCGTCCGCCGCCGGAGCGACGAGTCGGGTCCGTTCATCGAAGTCGGCGACATCCACGTCCAGGGGGACCTTAGTTACCGCCCCTTTGACATCCTCCCCGCGCTAAAGCGCGAGGATTCCCCGAAGGGGATATTCAGGTTGCGCGTTTCCTCGGTTCTCAAGTACGCTTTCGCGTGGAACGTCGAAGGTCGCCACCGATTTGTGACCATCGGTGTGCTTTCCAGCGCGTGTAGCCCTGTCAAAGGGGCCTTCCTCCCCGCATACAGCGGGCGTCAACAGCGTGGAACGGAGTTCCACGAGCAATCGGGCGGAGCCCGATGACGACGACGGGTTCTTCAGCCCGCGAGGTAGCACGGTTCGCCTCACCCGAAGTGTTAGGGCCGTGCATGGTTCACCCTCCCGTTGTGCGATGTTCTCCGAAGCGTTCAGGTCGGCGTGGCGTCCCCGCCCACACTCCGAACACGAAAAGTGGTCGCCATCACGGGTTCCCATCGAGCCACAGGCCCAACACTCTTGACTGGTATGATAGGCGTCAACCTTCTCGACGCGGATACCAGCGCGTTCGGCTTTGTACGTGATGAACTGTTGGAGTTGGTGGAAATGCCACGAGTGGACGCCCGACCACGAACTGTCCTCGCGGATGCCTTCGAGGTCCTCCATCCGAATGACGGGATTCTCGAACTGTTCCGCGAACGTGATGAGACGACGGGAGAGTTTGTGATTCAGGTCTTTGATCCGACGCTGTTCTTTGTCACCCACACGGTTGCGTGCGCGAAGCGCACCCGCTTCCGAAAGCGAATCGCGTAGGGAACGATATTTGCGTCGAACGTACTTCGCCTCACCACCAGATACCAGCATCGACTCACCCTCACCGTAGGCCGTCACAGCGAGGATATGGCGTTCACCAATATCGACACCGATGGGCGTCTCACCCGACGTGTCGGCGTCGTACTCGATGTTGAACGTACAGTACCAGTCGTCGCCACGGCGGTAGACCTGTAGGCGGGTCTTCTTGGCGTCTCCTTCGACCAGTCGGTCTACGGGGTCGGCAATGTCGTCGTACACCTCGATAGCCGTGTACCACCATTGGGAGACACACGGGAAGCCGACGACGACCGTGCCTTTCTCGGTCGTGTCGATTTCCCAGTTCTGGTTGTTGACGGCGAACGGTTGACTCTCTCGGTAGCGAACCTCTCCGTCCTTGTTGTGGTCGGATTTCGCCTCTCGAATGGCTTGGTTCTGGATGGCCGAGTAGAGGTCGTTGTCGATGCTAGCTGTGGTCACGGATTTGCCGAAGTCGCCGTCCTCCCATCCGTTGATGCAGAACTGTTTGGTGTCACGGTAGAGGCGAGTAGCGCGTTGCCACTCTTTGCGCCGTGAGAGGGATGGGTTGTGGAACTTCGCGGTGACAGTCACCGTGACTATTACAACTGCAATTGTGTAAGATTGATTAAGTATCTGTTGGAATATCAGGCCGTGCTATCGTCGGTGGATTGTATAGCCAATTGTCGGATTCATCCCCGTCCTTCAGGGCGGGGCTTTCTCCTTGCACTTCCGTAACCGCACGCCGACCGGCGCCGAGCGGTCAGTCCGCCCGACAGCCGTGCGACTCCGCGTAGGCCTCGGTGGCGTCGTCGTCGACGGACGTGGGCGTCCCGAAGGGGAGACGCGCCCGCACGTCGAGCGAGTCGCGTCCGAAGGGGAGACGCGCCCGCACGTCGAGCGAGTCGCTTCCGAGGAGGGCGAAGCCGGCGAAGATGACGAGGAAGCCGGCGACGGCGAGCGTCGAGATGGGTTCGCCGAGGAGCGCCCACCCGCCGAGGGCCGTCACCACCGGCACGAGGTAGAAGACGAGGTTCGCGCGAATCGCGCCCACGTCGTCGAGGAGACCGAAGTAGGCGATGTAGGCGACGGCACCGGCCAGCAAGCCGACGTAGCCGAGGGCGAGAAGCGCCACGGGCGACCACGTCACCGCCGCGACCGACTCGCCGGCGGAGAGGCTCAGCAGGTGACAGAGCAGGGCGCCGAAGGGAAGCCCCCACGCGGTGCGGGCCGTACTCGGCAGGTCGTCGTCGGCCCACCGGATGAGGACGCTCCCGAGGGCGCCGCTGACGGCGCCCACGAACAGGACGGCCATGCCGACGGCGTCGCCGAGGAGCGCACCCGGCGCGGGACCGACGACGAGGCCGACGCCGAAGACGCCGAGGAGCAGTCCCCCGACGCCCCGGGCCGAGAGGCGTTCGTCCGCGAGGAGCACCGCCGCGAACACCGGCGTCAGGATGGGGTTGAGGCTGACGACGATGGCGGCGACGGCGCTGGTGGCGTACTGTTGGCCGACGTAGACGAGGGCGTTGGTCAGGCCGATAGAGAGGACGCCAGTAGCGAGAATGCCCGCCACGTCCGCCCGCGACCGGGGAAAGAGGTCCGCCCGCGGGACGGTGACGGCGGCGTACCCGAGGAGGGCGACGGCCGCGAGGTCGAACCGGAGCGAGACGAACAGGAGCGGCGGGAAGTGAGCCAGACCGGCCTTGGTGGCGACGAACGTCCCCCCGAAGAGGACGCTCGTGGCGAGGAAGGCGGCGAGAGTGCGGCGGTCCACCTACGGGGCCACCTCCGCGAGTCGATTGTCGTACCGTGCCCGGACGGAAAGGGAGGGTCGAATCATCTCGATTGGACGTAGGCGCCCGACGAGCATAATTCCTTTCGTAAAAATTTTCCCGGTAAGAAACTCTCGCTCGGCGCAGTAGCGAGTCGAGGCGTGCAACGGTTTCACGGTGCGAAAACGGTTTCCCGTGGGCGCTCGGAGACAGCGTATGGAGGCCGTACTTGAGGAAATCGAGTTCCTCGCGCTGTCGGCGAACCGCGTCGAGGTGCTGGAACGCCTCGCGGCGGAGCCACGGACGCGGGCGGAACTCGCGGCGGCCACCGGCGCGTCGCAGGCGACGCTCGGGCGGATTCTGCGCGACTTCCGGGAGCGGTCGTGGATAGAGCGCGAGGGCGGCGCGTACGTGGCGACGGCGACGGGGCACCTCGTCGCCGACGGCTTCGGCGACCTGCTCGACGTCTTCGAGACGGAGGCGAAACTCCGGGGCGTCGCGTCGTACCTGCCGGTTGAGGCGCTCGGATTCGACCTCCGGCGGTTGGCCGACGCGACGGTCACGGTGCCGACGGGACCCCGACCGAACGCGCCCGTCCAGCGTGGTCTCGACATCCTCGCCGACGCCGGGGAGGTGCGGGTGTTCTCCCACGCGTTCAACGAGGGGAGCCTCGACGCCATCGCGGAGCGGACGGCCGACGGCGAGACGACGTTCGCGGGCGTCTTCTCCCGGACCGCCATCGATGCGCTGGCCGACGACGCCCCCCTGCGACGCCGACTCGCGTCGCTGCTCGACGCCGAAGACGCCGAACTGCGCGTCTACGACGACGAGATACCGCTGGCGGTGACCGTCGCCGACGACGCGGTCCACCTGCTGGTGCGCGACGAGACGGGCGTCCTGCGGGCCTCCGTCGACACCGACGACCCGGCGGTCCGGGCGTGGGCGCGAGAGCGATTCGACGCCTACTGGACGGCCGCGACGCCCCTCGACCGCGACGACTTCGCCGTCGACCGCCCGTAGCCTTATCCCCGGGCGTCGCCTCGGGTCGAGCGAGATGGAGGTAGCCATTCTGACCGTGGGCGACGAAGTGCTCGCGGGCGACACCGAGAACGCGAACGCGACGTGGCTTGCGCGCCGTCTCACCGAACGCGGCGCGACGGTGGCGCGCATCCTCACCATCCCCGACGACCGGGCGCTCATCGCCGAGACGGTGCGCGAGTGGACCGACGCCTTCGACGCCGTCCTCGTCACCGGCGGTCTCGGCGGGACGCCAGACGACGTGACCGCCGACGCACTCGCCGACGCCTTCGACCGCGACCTCGTCGTCGCCGACGCCGTCCGGGAGGACGTGCGCGCGACGGCGACGGCCTACCGCGAGACCAACCCCGAGACCGCCGGCGACCTCGACCTCGACGTGGACGCGTGGGCGGCGCTTCCGGCGGGGAGTCGCCCCCTGCTCAACCCCGAGGGACTGTGTCCGGGCTGTGTCGTCGAGAACGTCTACGCGTTCCCGGGCGTCCCGCGGGAGATGCACGCGCTGTTCGACCTCGTCGCCGACGAGTTCGAGGGCGAGACGGTCTCGACGACGCTCTACACCCCCCAGCCCGAGGGGGCGATGACGGACGTCCTCTCGACGGTGCGCGACCGCTTCGACGTGACCGTCGGAAGCTACCCCGCCACCGGCGAGCGCAACCGCCTGAAAGTGACGGGGACCGACGCCGACACAGTCGCCGAGGCGGCCGCGTGGCTCCGCGACCGCGTCGACGCCGACGAGGGATGAGTGGCCAGCCCTACGCGACCACGCTCGACCCCGCTCTCTCCACCTCGGTCGGCGTCTCGTCGTCGAGAGTCATGCGGACGACGGTCCCCCGGGGTTCGTTGTCCATCACGCGGAGCGACCCGCCGGATTCCGTGACCATGATGCGCGCCAACCACAGCCCCAACCCCTGTGAGTGAAAGAGCGGTCGCTCGACGCTCGCTTCGAGGAGTTCTCGCTCCATCTCGGGCAACCCCGGGCCGTCGTCGGCGACGTCGACGGTGACCGTCCCGTCGGCGTCGGTTTCGACGGTGACCCACACCGTCGGCGACACGCGGTCGGTGTGCTCGATTGCGTTCTCGAGGAGTTCCGCCACGGCGACCCCGAACCGCGAGACGACTTCGACCCGCGCCTCGTCGGGCAGGTCCGTCTCGACGGTCGCGTCCGGGTGGGCCGCGCGAACCGTCTCCACTCGCCGGCGGACGAGGTCGGAGAGGTCGACCGACTTCCGCCGCGGCGTCTCCCGGAGTGCGATGTCGCGGAGGTGTCTCGACTTCTCGCCGATGTCGAGGAGGTCGTCGGTCTGGCGTTTGATGGCCGCCACGCGGTCGGCGTCGTCGGTCAGCGACTCGGCGTGCCCGCGAATCACGTTACAGGTGTTGCGGAGGTTGTGACGGACGACGCGGTGGAGGATGGACACCTGCTGGAGGGCGCGTTCGAGTTGGTCGTGCTTCCGCCGGAGTTCGCGTTCGCGGCGCGACATCAACCCGAAGATGAGGAGGGCGGAGCCCGCGACGAAGACCCACCCCTTGGCGGTCTGGACCGCCACGTAGAGCGGGGCCCGGCGAGACGAGGGCGTCGACGACCCGGTCGGAGAGCAGAATCCACGCGCCGCTCACGAGGGCGTAGACGATTGCGACGTTGAACGGCGTGAGCGCCACCCCCGAATCCTCCCGTTCCATGCCCCGTTCCGAGGACGTTGGAACCCCGTCCCGTTATGTGTTGGCATCCTGACGACACACCCCGAGCGCCCACAGGCTTTTGCGCGCGGCGACCGACCCGCCGGCGTGGTCCACGCTCCCTCCGCCACCGCCGGCCTCGTCGTCGCCGTCGTCGTGAGCGGGTGTGCGGGACTGCCCGTTGCCGGCACTTCGACGCCCGCACCGACGCCCACCTCGACGCCGACGCCGACCGCTCGGACGACGTCGGCGCACACGTCGTGTCCCGTCTCCCTCCACGTCGACCCGGCCACCGACGAACAGCGAGCGCGAATCGACGAGGTGGTCGCCTACGACTCCCTGCCCCCTCAACGACGCGCCGAGGTTCGACCGCGCGCGCGAGAACGGCACCGCCACGCTCGGCGACGCCCTGCCGGAGACGTGGGGAGGTCCCCGACTCGTCTCGTATCGCGGCGAGACGTACTACGCGGTGGTCTCGACCTGTTGACCCCGCACGCCTCACGCGACGGCGCGGTCCAGCGTGAGTTCGAATCGAAGGCGGCCGTCAGACGCCTCGACGAGTCGGAGGTCGCCGTACTGGTCGACGATAGAGCGGACGAGGTGGAACTTCAGCGAGGACCGGGACCCGTCGAGGTCGACCAGTGGGTCGGTCGTCCCCGACGGGAACGCCACGGGCGTCGCGGTGATGGAGAGCGTCACGCGCTCGTCGCTCACCGTCTCGTCGAGTCGAATCGTGCCGTCGGCGCCGACGACGGTGGTCAGCGCGTCGAACAGCAACGCGAGCGCCTCGGTGAGTTGGTCGGCCCGGACCGGTGGGAGTTCCCGGCCCGACCGCAGGACGGTCACGGCGGCGTCGATGTCGTCGACCGCCGCGTCGACGGCGCGACCGAGGTCGACCGTACTCCCCTCCGGTCCGACGCCGGAGACCAGTCGGACGTGGTCGACGAGCGTCACGATGGCGGCCGTGCGCTCCTCGATGACGTCGAGTTTGGCGTGGTGGCCCGGTGGGACGTCGTCCCGGAGTTGGGCCGAGTAGCCCTGGATGACGTTCATGCCGTTGAGGATGTAGTGGCGCAGGAGTTCGTTGAGGCGCTCCAGGCGCTCCTGTTCGGCCGCGAGCGCCGCCGCCTCGGCTTCCGAACGGCTCGCCGCCTCGGCGTTTCTGAGCGCGTCGGCGTGGGTCGACCCGACGAACAGGCCGGTGGCGACGCCGACGCTCGCGGCGATGTGGACGACCCGTTCCAACTCCACCGGGCGCACGGTCCGGGACCCCGAGTAGAGCGTGACGACGCTGACGCCGACGAACAACACCGTCGTCGCCGCCATCCACCCCGCGATGACCGGATAGCGCTCCGAGTCGAACGGGTCGGACACGTGTCGATACCCGCCGTAGAGCAGGGTCGCGCCCGACCCGCCGACCATCAGCATCGAGATGAGGTGATGAAACGACGTCTCGGAGGCGTCCAGAACGAACAGGTGCCAGACGGCGCTCGCGAGGACGACGGCGCCGAGAGTGAGGACGACGTAGCCCCACGGACGCTCACCCATTGAATACCGTGATTACGGACCGACGTGTGACATCCTCCCACGACTAAAGTCGTGGGCTTCCCGAGGTTCTTATGTTACTCCCGTCGATTCGGATGGTTGGGAATCTAAGGTTTGCTGGACAGTCAGCCAGTGGCTTTGCCACGAAGCCGTTACTCGTACCCCCATGAAGGGCTTCGAGTTACCTGTTTGTTTAACGACTGTCGGCGTGGTCGGCTTACCTTTTGATTTCGACTGAAAGTCGTGGCAAACACCGAGTCAACTGCCAGTTCTCCACGCACGGTTCGTAGTACAATAGCTTATGAGTTAAATTGTCGGATTCATCCCACGACTAAAGTCGTGGGTTTTCTCCTTGATTCTCTATAAGCCCACTTTCAGCACCCTTGTTGAACCTCGCCTCCTTTTTCGATCTGAACTGTG
>JBDGTR010000060.1:0-1523 GCA_042216635.1 Haloplanus sp.
GTCTCCGTCTTGCCCGTCCCCGTCGGCGCGAGGACGAGGGCGTTCTCGCCGGCCGAAAGCGGTGGAATCGCGCGGCGCTGTGGTCTCGTCGGCGTCTCGAACCCGCGTTCCGAGAGGGCGTCCCGCACCCGGTCGCCGAGGTGGGTGAACGCGTCCATCCCGGCGACGGAGTCCGAATCTGCCATCGCTCCCCGTAACCCTTCGAGCGGATTAAGGTCACCGTTCGCGGGACCACGTCCCCGTTACACCGACCGGTACGGACCCAGTCGCGTCCCGTCGAGCAAGTACGCCTCCGCCGCATCGTCCAGTGCGTCGGGCAGGAACGGCGCGAGAAAGCCCTGTCCCTCGACGTTGACCCACGTCCCCCCGGAGCGGTCGTTGAACGCCGGGAAGACCACGAGTTCGGGCGCCCCCCACGAGAGGTCGGCGGCGTCGACTCCGAGGTGGTCGGCGAAGGGGTCCGGACGCAGGGGACCGCGAAGCCACGCCTTCTCCACCCGCCCGCCGCCCACCTCGTCGGTCAACCGCACCGCCGGGTGTTCGTGGCCCATACAGACCGTCTCCGCGTCGAGGACCGACTCGTCGGGCCACGTATGCCCGTGGACGAACCCCACGTCGCCGCGGCGGACGCCTCCCGGCGGGGTGACGTCGATGCGGTCGCCGTAGGCGTCGGCGACGCCGCCGTCGTGGTTGCCGGGGACGAGCGTCAGCGGCACCGAGAGGGCGTCGAGCAAGGCGACCACCTCGTCGCCCTCGACCGAATCGGGGTCGCCGATGCGGTGGACGAAGTCGCCGAGCACCACCACCCGGTCGGCGTCGCTCCGGTCACGAAGCGCACACAGGCGCTCCCGGCGCGCGTCGGCGTCGCTCCGCAGTTCCACCCCACGCTCGTAGCGCAGGCCCGCCTCGATGCCCGCGTGGAAATCCGCCACCACCAGCGCGCGTTCGGCGCCGCAGTCGGCCACCGCCGCCGGCGCGCCCGGAATCGGTTCGACCGCCGCCATCAGATGGCCTTGAGCGTGTCCTCCGAGGGTTCGTAACACCGGCCGCTCATCAGTGCGTCCTGAATGGCGTCGTCGACGGCGTCGGGAGCGACGCCGTACTCGTCGACGACGGCCGCGACCACCCGGTCGCGGTCCACGCCGTCGCCGTCGTCGAGGCCCGACATCGTCTCGACGGCGACGGATTCGAGGTCGAGGTCGGCGTCCGCGTCGGTGCCGGCGTCCTCGTCCCCGCTCTCGTCTGCGGCGTCGGCCGTCTCGCCGCCGCTCTCGTCCTCGGCGACCACGTCGTCGGCGTCGGGCACGTCGATGTCCGCCTCGCTGGGGTCGTCCACCTCGGCGGCGCTCTCGAAGCCCACGTCGTACTTCGATTCGACCGCTTCGCGCTCCTCCTCGTCGAGTTCGTACATCTCCTCGGAGGACTCGAAGTCGCCGAGGTCGTCCGGGTCGGCGCTCGACGCCGCGCCGCTCTCGTCCGCGGCGTCCGGCGTCTCCGTCGAGGCATCCATCGCGTCCGGCGTC
>JBDGTR010000060.1:1623-17731 GCA_042216635.1 Haloplanus sp.
TCGTCCGTCTGCGTCTCTTCGGCCGGCGGTTCGTCCGTCTGCGTCTCTTCGGCCGTCGCCGACGCATCTCCGGCGGCGACGCGGACCGACTCGGGCACCGGGCCGACCGACGCCTCGCCGCCCTCGTCGGGGACGGCGTCGAGCGGTCGCACCTCCTCGCGGTCGCCGGCGACGACTTCGAGGGCGTCGAGTGCGAGGCGGCGCACCGCGTCGAGGTAGGCCGGCGTGGTCCCGTAGCGGTCGAGAGCGACGGCGACCCCCCGCGCCAGCGACTCGTCGTGACCGCGTCCGCGGAGTTCCGCGTAGAGGTCCTCTCCCCGAAGCCCCGTCTCCCGGGCGTCGGTCATGACCGCCACGCGCCGGAGGGTCGCCTCGGCGGCCGAGACGGTCCACCGGTCGCGCGTCTCGGCGTCCACCTCGGCGACGCTCTCCGGGCGGACCGAGGTGTAGATTCGGTCGCCGTCATCGGGTTCGAACGTGCGCGCTTTCCCCGTGAGGGCGACGAACGTCGGCGGCGTCGCGCGTTCGAAGAAAGCCGCCGCGTCGGGTTGGTACTGGCCGGCGTACGAGACGAACGCACCGGTGGGGTCGACCACCCGCGCCCGGAGGACGTCCTCGTTGACCGACTCGACTTCGGTGAGGACGCCCACGGCGAACAGGCGGTTCACCCGCGCGCCCGTCGGCGTCACCACGTACTTCGGCGCGCGTTCCTCGTCGCTTTCGGAGTACGAGACGGTGGCGTCGTCGAACTCGGCGGCGAAGAGACGGTGGGCCACCTCCCGTCGCCCGGGACCGGAATCCTCGCCGTCGGCGCTCATTTGGCCACCTCCCCGCTCTGGACGCTCCCTAGCAGTTCCCGGGCGCGGGCCGCCGGGTCGTCGTCGCTCTCGACGAAGGCGTCGGCTTCGAGGTTGGCGCCGTACTCGTCGACCGAGAGCGACCCCCGGACGCGGTACTCGCGGCCGACGATTCGCTCGCGGATGGCGTCGGCGACGACTTCCTTGTCCATCGCGTCTCTGGCCGCCTCTTTGGCGTCTTCGACGCCGCCGCCGTACACCTCGGCGGTCAGGTCGCGCCCGAGGACGGCCGTCACCGTCCCGGTGCCGTCGTCGAGGATGGCCTTCACCCGCAGGTCGTCCTCGCCGTCGACGTCGCCGTGGGCGCGACACTGGCCGTTCTGGACGACGCGCCCGCAGTCGGGACACCGCTCGATGAGACCGGACCCGTCGCGCACCTCGATGACGTTGCCGACGAGTTCCACGTCGAACAGGCCGCCGGTGTCGACGGCCTCGCCGACGCCCATCCGGGGGGCGGAGTCGGGCACCTCGACGGTCCGGTCGAGCGGTTCGACCGTCGAGAAGCGCGTGACGTTCACCTGTGGGACGCCCCGGAACTCGCGGACGTAGACGTCTTCGAGGCGGAGACTGGCCCCCTCGGCGACGGCGTCGTGGGGGTCCCAGTCGGTCAGGGGCAGGCGGGCCGTCTCGTCGGCGACGACGCCCGAGAGGATGCGCGTCTCGCCGTCGCGGCCGTCGATGGTTCGCTCCTCGATTTCCAGGACCGTCACCTCGACCGACCGGCCCCTGTCGCCGGGTTCGAGGTCGACCAGCGAGCGGTCGCCCCCCACCTCGTAGGGCACGGCGACCGCCTCCGAGGCGGCCGCGACGGTGGTGTTCGACCCGAGATTCAGTTCGGGTTCGCCCTCCCACTCGCGGACGTTGGCGTTGCCGACGGTGACGGAGTCGCCGGGTTCGAAGTCGAAAGCCTCCCACGCGGTGTAGGAGATGCGCCCCGTCTCGTCTGCGAGTTCGCCCTCGCGGATGACGCGGTCCTCGCCCTGATAGCGAATCGAGCGTTTCCCCTTGGTCAGGATGCGCGCGGTGACGGTCACCGACCCGTCGTCGGGGGTCACGTCCGCGACGTCTTTCGACGTCGGCGCCGACGAGGACGACGCGTCGCCGCCGTGTTTCCGGCGGACGCTCTGTTTGGCTTCCTCCACCGGCACGCTGTACTCCAGTAGGCTCTCAAGGTCGGCTTTGACCTCCTCTTTGTCGACGCCGAGGTCGGAGGCGAGTTCCTCGGCATGGTCGTCGAGTGACATCGCGTGACCCTTGACGACGCGACAATAAAAAACCACTCGCGGGCGCGTCACTCGGAGGAGGCCGACGACGAGGACGCGGGCGCGCCGTCGTCGGAATCGACCGACGAGGCGTCGAACGTCGGCGTCCCCACGAACCCCGACTGGTCGACGTCGCCGCCGGCGACGCCCGTGGTGACGACGTTCTCGACGCCCGCCTCGATGCTCATGTCGACGTCGTGAACCTGTTCTTCGGGGACGTGCGCGAGGACGCCCCCCATGACCGGGTTGGGGGCGAAGGGGAGAAAGAGCGTCACCGTCGGGCACCCGGTCACGTCGCGGACGCTCTCGGGCGACTCGGCCGTCTCGAAGCCGATGACGTACATGTCCCGTCGGGGGAACTCCACGAGTTTGACCGACCGGAACTGCTCGTGTTGGTCGTCGAGAAGCCAGTGGACCACCATCTGCGTCGTCTCGTAGACGACGCTGACCCCCGGGACGCGCTTGGCGGCGCGGTCGAACGCCTCGACGACGCGCCCGCCGGCGTCCGTCGACGCCACCGCCCCGACCACCGGGACGACGGCCACGACGGCGAGGACGGTCACCACCTCCGCGACGACGATCGTCTGCGGGTCCCGGACGCCGAGGAGACTCAGCGCCACCGTGTACGGCCTGAGAAAGCCCACGAGGAGGTGAACGGAGAAATAGAGGACGTAACACGTGACCAACACCGGCAGGAGGACGAGTACCCCTCGTCTGACGACGCGTCGGAGCGACCCGCTGGAACTCCGATTCCAGTGCATGTCTCACCGTGGGGCGTCGACGCGTAAAGACGTGTCACCTGTCCGGCGGGTCGCACGCACCGGCAGGGAGGGGTGCGACCGGGGCGACGGACCCATCGCGGCGGCACCGAAAGGCGCTTGGCCGCCCGACCGCAGGGAAGCGTATGGAGGTCGTCGTCAACGCCGCGACGAGCGTCGACGGGAAGTTGTCGACCCGCGAGCGCAGACAGGTCCGCATCTCGGGGGACGCGGACTTCGACCGCGTCGACCGCCTGCGCGCCGCCGCCGACGGCGTCATGGTCGGCATCGGGACCGTCCTCGCGGACGACCCGAGCCTCGGGGTCAAAGCGGAGGCCCGCCGGGTCGAACGCCTCCGCAACGGCCGGCCGGCCAATCCCGCGCGCGTCGTCGCCGACTCGACGGCCCGGACTCCCACCGACGCCGAGTGCGTCGTCGGCGACGCCGAGACGTTCGTCCTCGCCACCGAGAGCGCACCGGCCGAGCGAATCGACGCGCTCGAAGCGGCGGGCGCGGAAGTGGTCGTCGCCGGCGACGACCGGGTCGACCTTCCCACCGCACTCGACCGCCTCGACGCGGCGGGCGTCGACCGCCTGATGGTCGAGGGCGGGGGCGAACTCGTCTTCTCGCTGTTCGCCGAGGAGCTGGTGGACGAACTCTCGGTCTACGTCGGGTCGGTCGTCGTCGGCGGGCGCGAGGCGCCCACGCTGGCCGACGGCGAGGGGTTCGTCGACGACCTGCCCGAACTCGACCTCGTGGGCGTCGACCGCCTCGACGACGGCGTCGTCCTGCGCTATCGGGCCTGAGCGTCGCGGGAGAGTGCGACAGGGGTGTGTCACGCCGTGGCGGTCGTGCGCCGCGCGAGCAGGTCGGCTCAACCGTTAAGAGGCCGGCGGGGGTAGTGGGGGTATGAGCAAATCGACAGCGGAAAAGAGCGAACCCATCCACGTCGAGAGCGAATCCGAGTTGAACGACCTCGTCGCCGACAACGCGGTCGTCCTCGTGGATTACTACGCCGACTGGTGTGGGCCGTGTAAGATGCTCGAACCGACCGTCGAGGAGATCGCCGCCGAGACCGACGCGGTGGTCGTGAAAGTCGACATCGACGCGCTTCAGGAGATCGCCCGCGACCGGGGCATTCGGAGCGTGCCGACGCTCGAATTCTACGCCAACGGCGAACGCGCAGAGCGTCTGGTCGGCGTCCAGGACAAGGCCGACCTCGTCTCCATCATCGACGACCTCTCGTAGACGGCGCGAATCCGGTCTCGTCGTCGCCGGCCCTCGAATCCGGCGAGGGCTTATACTCCCGGAGGTGGTAGCCGCAGGTATGATATCGCTCGAAGAGGCCGTCACCGCCCGGCTGGAATCCCACGGCTCGCGCTTCGAGGTACTGGTCGACCCGGACGCGGCGCTGGCCATCAAACGCGACGAGTTCGACGGGGAGTTAGAGGACGTCATCGCCGCCGAGGACGTCTTCGAGGACGCCTCCCGCGGCGACCGACCGGCCGAGAGCGACCTCGAAGAGGTGTTCGGCACGACCGACCCGATGGAGATAATCCCGGAGGTCATCAAGCGCGGCGAGATACAGATAACGGCCGACCAGCGCCGCGAGATGCAAGAACAGAAGCGGCGCCAGCTCATCGACCGCATCGCGCGCAACGCGGTCAACCCGCAGATGGACGACGCCCCCCACCCGCCGGACCGCATCGAACGCGCACTCGAACAGGCGGGCTTCCGGGTGGACCCGATGGAACCCGTCGAGACGCAGGTCGACGACGCCTTAGACGCCCTGCGGCCGGTCATCCCCATTCGCTTCGCGGAGGTGACCGTCGCGGTGCAGGTGCCCGCCGAGTACGCGGGGAGCGCACAGGCGCGCATCCGGAAGTTCGGCGACCTCGACCGCGAGGAGTGGCAGGCCGACGGCTCGTGGGTGGGCGTGCTCACCTTCCCCGCCGGGATGCAAAACGACTTCTACGACCTCGTGAACGAACTCACGAGCGGCGAGGCCGAGACGCGCATCATCAAAGACGAAGACGACCTCAACGTCCGGTAGCTATCCTCGGTGGAAGCCGAGGAGGAAGCCGCCGGTGAAGCCGGCCGACACCGAGAGCGTCGAGAGGATGGTCATCACCCAGTCGGGCGGGCCGGTGGCGGCGCTCTCGCCGGTCTTCACCATGCCGGCGGTCAGCGCCCCCCAGTCGACGGAGAGGATGTCGCGCGATTCGAGAAATTTGAACAACGCGAGTTCCAGACCGACGATGATGGCGATGATTTTGGCGAGTTTCTTCGCCGCGAACCCGATGATGCCCCCGATGACGGCGCCGCTACCGAACTCCACCCCGAGTTGGTGGAAGTCGATGTTCAGCGCCTGCAACACGAACCCGTCCATGGTTCACCCTTCACCGGATTCGTTAAGTCGTTTGTGGCGTGCGGTCGGGCAATCGGCGCGAACGCGAGCGGTGTTTAAGTGTTTCGAGCGCCTACGCCCCGAGTAGCAGTGGACAGGACGCACACCCACACCCGTGGCGAACCGGAGCGAGCGGTGGTCGCAAAGCGGGTCGAACGCGGCGACGCGGACCTGAGCGAGATACGCGACCTCGCTCGCGCCGCCGGCTACGAGGTGGTCGACGAACTCACCCAGACCCGCGAGGAGGACGCCGCCTACGGCTTCGGCCAGGGAAAGGCGGACGAACTCGCCCGTCTCGTCGCGCGCACCGACGCCGACGCCGTCGTCGTCGACAACCGACTCGGGCCGTACCAGACCTACAACGTCGGCGGAAAACTCCCGGACGGAGTCGAAGTCGTCGACCGATTCACGCTCATCCTCGACATCTTCGGTCAACGCGCACAGACCCGCAAGGCCCAACTCCAGGTCGAACTCGCGGAACTGCGCTACGAACTCCCGCGAGTCGAGGCCAAGACGAGCCTCGCCAAACGCGACGAGCGCCCCGGCTTCATGGGTCTCGGCGAGTACGACGAGAGCCGCGAGCGCGACATCAAAAACCAGATTTCGGACATCAAGCGCGAACTCGACGCCATCGCCGAAAAGGAAGAGACCCGACGCGAGCGACGCCGGGAGTCGGGGTTCGACCTCGTGGCGCTGGCGGGCTACACCAACGCGGGCAAGTCGACGCTGATGCGCCGCCTCGCGGCCGACCTCGACGTCGACGAGAACGAGGACCGCCACCCGGACCTCGACACCACCGCCGAGTCCGAAGACCGCCTCTTTACCACCCTCGGGACGACCACCCGCCGGGCCGACACCGGCCGCCGGGACGTCCTGTTGACCGACACCGTCGGCTTCGTCTCGGACCTCCCCCACTGGCTGGTCGAGTCCTTCGAGTCGACGCTCGATTCGGTCTACCGCGCCGACCTCGTCCTCCTCATCGTCGACGCCAGCGAGTCCGTCGAGGCGATGCGCGAGAAACTCGTCACCTGTCACGACACGCTCTACGAACGCAACGAGGCGCCCATCGTGACCGTCCTGAACAAGGTCGACCGCGTCGACGACGACGAGTTGGCGGAGAAACGCGAGGCGCTGTCGGCGCTGGCGCCCGACCCCGTGGCCGTCTCCGGGCGCACCGGCGAGAACGTCGACGCCCTCCGGGAGCGCATCGAGCGGGAACTCCCGGACTGGGAGGTCGAACGCCTGATGCTCCCGCTGACCGACGAGACGATGAGTCTGGTCTCGTGGGTCCACGACCACGGCAACGTCGAACGCGAGGAGTACGACGCCGACCACGTCGTCCTCGAATTCGAGGCGCGGCGTTCGGTCGTCCAGCGCGCGCGCTCGAAGGCGAGCGACCTCGCCGCCGTCGAATCGGCCTGACTTCCCGACTATCGGGCGTGATACTCGGTCCCATACGCTTTTCAGTGGCCGCGTGGACGCTCGGCCATGCGTAGGGCAGGGAGCGGGGCGACCGGATGGCACCGGGCACTCGTCGTGGGCGTCGTCCTCGCCGTGTTGGTGACGCCGGCGACGGCGGGCGCCGCGACGGCGACCGACGGGGCGTCGGCGACCGACACGGGCGAGACGGCCGCCCTCGGCGGGCCGGTGGCACCGGCGATGGGCGGCCTCCCCACGGCGCCGTGGGTGAACCAATCGGACACCAGTTACGACCCGACGACCACCACGTCGCTGAACGTCGCGTACAACGCCACCGGGCAGGTTCCGGCGCCGCCGACGTGGGAATCGAAGTGCTCAACGCCAGCGACGGCACCGTCGTCGCCGCCAACACCACCCTCGGAAGCACGTCGGGGACGGCGACGGTGACCGTCCCGGCGAACACCTTCTCTGGCGACCAATCGGTGACCTACCGGCTGAACGACACCGGTGGCGGGGGCGTCCTCACGACCGACACGTCGCTGTTGACGGCGGGCGGTGGGGGCGGCACGTCGCGGATGACAATCGACTCGGTGACGCTCTCGAAGACGTCGGTGGCACCGGGCGCGTACTTCGACGTGAACGTCGTCGTCAACAACACCGGAAGCGCGTCGGGGACCACGAACGTCAAGGTGTTCGACGTGGGGACGACCGACACCATCGACGAGTTGGCGAACCGGTCGGTGAGCGTACCCGGCGGGTCGACCAAGACGGTGACGCTCACGACGAGCGTCCCGGACGCGGGGCTGGCGGACCTCTACACCGTCGCGGGCGCGGGTTTCGAGCGCTCGCAGGTGCTCGTCCAACCGGGCAACTCGCTGGCGGTGACGGGCTTTAGCGTCTCGAAGACGACCGTCGACGAGAACGAGGACCTCGACGTGACGGCGACGGTGTCGAACACCGGTAACGCCGAGGGGTGGATTCTCGTCCCGATATACCACGACGGCGCGGTCACGCAGGTGAAGAACGTGACCGTGCCCGCCAACGACGCCAAACAGGAGACCGTCGCCACGACGTTCGCCACGGCGGGGAGTCACACGCTCCACGTCGGCGGCCAACCCACGACGAGCATCACGGTCGAGTCCCGCGGGGCACCCTCGGTGGTCGATTCGTCGGTGCGGGTCGTCGGCGGAACCCAGCCCACCGGCACCGTCGTCGCGGGCACGCAGGTGTCGAACGACAAACTCGACGTGCGCCTCAAGGCACAGGGCGTCCAGAACGGCGAGGCTGACCTCGCCAACGTCGGCGCCGACGAGACCACCCGGTTCGAAGTCGAACTCGAACTGAAGAACTTCACGCCGCGGATGATGATGGGCACCGGCGGCAACGTCTCGTGGTCGGTCGGACCGGGGCCGACCGCAGACACCGCGAACCTGACGCTCACGCTCGAACCCCGCGAAGCCCAGCGGTTCTACTACGACGACGGCACGGAACCGACCTACAGCAACTGGCCGAGCGAGGAGACGCAGGCGACGACGAGTCGTCAGGCACAGGCCATGTTCTCGTTTTACAACATGCAGAACGCGCCCGTGCGGTTCCGAACCACGCTGACCGGGGGGACCATCGTCACCGACGCGCAGTCGTTCTCGCCGCCGATGTACCGACAGGGGTCGAACACGCAGAAACCCCACCTCACGGTGAAGGTGGCCGGACCGCACCGCTCGGTCGACGGGACGCGAAACGACGGGCACTACGAGGCGATGGTTCCCGACGGGATGCTCGACGAGTGGGGCGTCACCTCCGCCGGACAACTGCGCGCCGCCTACGCGGGGAGTCAGACGCAGGCGACGTTCACGCGGACGTCGAAGGGCATCGAGATGAAATTCGACATCCACTACTCCGCCAACTCGGTCGAGATTCGCCCCGGCGACACCGACACCACGGCGCCGTCGGCCAACGCCGGGAGCGACGCGACGGTCACGGCGGGCGACAGCGTCACCTTCGACGCCTCGGGAACCACCGACAACGTGGGCATCCAGAGCTACGAGTGGGACTTCGACGGCGACGGCACGTACGAGACGTCCACCACGTCGACGTCCGTGACCCACACCTACGCCTCGGCGGGGAGCGTGACGGCCACGCTCAGAGTCACCGACGGCGCGGGCAACGTCGACACCGACACCGTGACCGTCACGGTCGAATCCGACTCGAACGGCGGCGGAGGCGGCGGTGGGGGCGCCGCTCTGACCGGGCCCTCGGTCGACGTCTCGACGAACGGCGCGTCGGCGTCCGTCGGCGTCACCGGTGCGAGTGCGTCCGACCCCGTCGACGTCTCGTTCGGGTCGTCGCCGCCGACCGCCGGCGGCGTCGGCCTGTCGTCGCTGTCGGTCGCCGCCGACGGCGCGTTCGACCTCTCGGTGACCGTCGCGGACGACGCGGCCTCGCTCCCGGACGGGACCGAGACCCCGCCGTTGCCGGGCGACCGCACCGCCGGGTCGCGGGCACTCGGCTACGTCTCGGTCGCCCACCCGTCGCTCGACGATAGCGGGATTTCGAGCGCCGACCTCACCGTCACCGTCGACGAGGCGACCCTCGACGACCGGGGCGTGGCGCCCGACGACGTGGTGGTCTACCGCTACCACGACGGGTCGTGGACCGCACTCGACACCCGCCTCGCGGGGTCGGCCGACGGCGAGGACCGATTCGCCGTCGACTCGCCGGGGCTGTCGGTGTTCGCCGTCGCCGCCCGGACGCCGTCGTTCGAGGTGCGCAACCGGGCGGTGTCGACCGCCGACCTCGCGCCCGGCGAGTCGGCGCGGGTGACCGCCACCGTCGAGAACGTCGGGACGGCCGCCGGCACCCACGCGGTCGAACTGGCGGTCGGCGGCGAGGTGACCGCGACGCGGACGGTCGACCTCGACCCCGGCGAGTCGGTCACCGTCTCGTTCGCCGTCGCACCCGACGACGCCGGGACGTACGACGTTCGCGTCGACGGCGTCTCGGTCGGCCGACTCGCGGTGAGGGCGGTGACGACGGCGCAGGCGACGGCGACGGCCACGCCCACGTCGACCGCGACGGCGACGGCGACGACCCCACAGACCGCGACCACCTCGGCGACGGCGACTGGGACGCCAACCCCCACGCCCGGAGGCGGTGGGAAGGCTCCCGGGTTCGGGACCGTCGTGGCCGTGGTCGCCCTCCTCGCGGCGGGACTGCTCGCCGGACGGCGGTAGTCAGAGCGGGCGTTTCGTCTTCTCGACGACGCGAACGTCGGTGATCGCCGTCGCGGGATACTCCCCTTTTGCGTCTTTCTCGGCGGCTTTCACCATGTCCCAGACGACGTTCAAGCCGGTGGTGACGCCCTCCAGCGCCTCCATCTCGCATCCGGTCTTGCCCGTCGTCTCGACGACGACGGTGACCTCGACGCGGTCGTCGTGAACGTCGAAGGACGTCTCGACGTTGGTGACGGGAATCTGGTGGCACATGGGGATGGTCTCCCACGTGTGTTTGACCGCCTGCACGGCGCCGACGCGCGCCGTCGCCAGTACGTCGCCCTTCCCGATTTCGTCGGCGCGGATGGCGTCGACGGTCGATGGCTGGAGGTGAATCTCGCCGCGGGCGACCGCCCGCCGCGCCGTCTCCGGCTTGTCGCCCACGTCCACCATCTGGACGTTGCCCGACTCGTCGGTGTGAGTCAGGTCGTCCTCGTCACTCATCGTCCCCACCCCACAGGGCGGGCGGCAGTTCGGGCAGGAGGTCGCTCGCCAGCAAGCCGTACCCCTGTCGGTCGACCACGCGGTCGCCCGCGCGGCCGTTGGCGTAGGCGGCGAGGACGCCGGCGGTCAGGGGCGTCTGCGTCGAGAGGAGGGCGCCCGCGAGACCGGCCAACACGTCGCCGGTGCCGCCGACGGTCATGCCGGGGTTGCCCGTGCGGTTGACCCGCGACTCCGTCCCGTCCGAAATCACGTCGTAGGCGCCTTTCACGAGGAGCGTGTGGCCGAGGTCGGACGCGAAGGCCGCGACGGCGTCGAGGCGGTCGCGCCAGTCGTCGGCCGAAGGGCCGCCCATCGCCCGGAGTTCGCCCCGATGGGGCGTACACAACAGGGTCGCGTCGGTGTCGACGTCGGGCACCACCCGCAGGGCGTCGGCGTCGACGACGACCCGGCCGTCGTAGTCGGCGAGAAAGCGCCTGACGGCGTCGAGCGTCGCCTCGTGGTTCCCGAGACCGGGACCGAAGACGACGGCGTCGTGGTCGGCCGCGAGCGACTGTACCGCGTCGAGGTGCGCGGGGGCGAATCGCTCGCCGTCGAACGGGCGGACGATGAGACCCTCCTCGAAGGCCTGCACCTCGCGGGCGACGGTGTGGGGACAGGCCACGCGCACGAGGTCGGCGCCGCCGCGCATGGCCGCCTGCGCCGCGAGTGCCGGCGCGCCGGTGTAGGGACCGCCGCCGACGACGAGTACCTCGCCGAAGTCGCCCTTGTGGGCGTCGGCGCGGCGGGTGAGGACGCGCCGGTCGCCCGGCCCGGCGAACAGTTCCGCCGCGTACGGGATGCCGATGTCGGCGACGGTCACTGCGGCGTCGAGGGCGTCGAGACCGGGTTTGGCGTCGTGGAAGGTGACCACCCGGTCGGCGTCGACGGCGACGCCCGCCGCCTCGCCCGTGTCGGCGTCGACGCCCGAGGGGACGTCGACGGCGACGACGGTGGCGTCGGCGTCGTTCACCGCCTCGGCGGCGCTCCGTTCCGGTTCGCGGAGCGCCCCCGTCACGCCCGTCCCGAGCATCGCGTCGACGACGACGTCGGGGTCGCCCAACTCGAACGCCCGCGAGTCGCGGACGACCCGCGCGTCGAGTTCCGAACGCGCCAGTGCGTCCCAGTTCTCGCGGGCGACGTCGGTCGAGATGGTCTCCGGGCGGCCGAGGAGGTGGACCGCCACGTCGAAGTCGTCGAGGAAGCGCGCGGCGACGAAGGCGTCGCCGCCGTTGTTGCCACGGCCACAGACGAGTGCCACCTCGGAAGGGTTCGGGCCGTCGCCGACGGCGTCCCGAACCGCCGCCGCGACGGCGTTGCCACTCGACTCCATCAACTGCTTTCGCGGCACGCCGAGGGCGGCCGCGTTGGCGTCGACGGCGGCCATGCGTTCGGCTGTTATCATACGACGGCGTTCGGCCCGCCGGCCGTTAATCTCTCCGGTGACGGCCGACTCCGCTCTCACGTCCCGCGTCCGTGACCGCCGCCCGGCGGGCGTCGTTCGTGCCAGATTCGTTACTGAAATCCGCTCCAGCGAACGGTTTTCTTCCCCCGACCCGAATCGGCGGCCGATGACCGAATCGGTACCGGGAGGCGCGGAGGAGGGGGACGAGGGGAACGAACGGTTGCGGGTGCTCTCGCTGACCGACGAGGACGCGGGGGGACTCATCGGGTCGCTCGCCTCGGAGACGGCGCGCACGCTGGTTACGGAACTGGAGACGGCGCCCGCGACGGCGTCGGAACTCGCCGACGAAGCCGCCACCTCTCTCCAGAACGTGCGCCACCACCTCGGTAACCTCCGGGACGCGGGTCTCGTCCGCGTCGTCGGCACGCGCTACTCCGTGAAAGGCCGGGAGATGAAGGTGTACGCGCCGGCGGACGAGTCGCTGGTCGTCTGCGTCGGCGACGACGTCGACCGGGAACGCGTCCGCGACTCGCTCACAGAAAAACGGTGAGAGAAAGGGCGTATACTGTTTATTGAGACCGTTCACCGCCAGTTCGCCACCCCAGTCCGGCGAACCGACGGGAGCGACTCACACTGAACGGTATTACTCGTCGGACCACGCGTCCAGACAGTCGTCGCTACAGAAGTGGAGTTGCTGGACGACCCCGCCGTCGAAGCGGGCGATGACGCGGTGATTCGGCTCCCGCAGTATCTTCTTCCCACACGTCTCGCAGGTCGGCGCGGAGTTCTCGTCAACGTCCTCTCCGATATCGGAGGTGGGGTCGACCATGTTGCCTCGTGGGTAATGCGGACCCTCCCTTAAATCCCGCTACCTTGGTTTTCCCGGACGACTCATAGTATCTATTGTGAGTCACTCCCGCCGGTTCGCCGGACCGGGGCGGCGAACCGGCGGTGAACAGTCACAATAAACACTATCACGCACTTGGGTGGGGGAGTTCGAGCGTCGTCCGGGGGGCGGGCGAGGAGACGGTTCGCTCGCGGCCGTCGGGCCAGCGCACCCGGAGTTCGCGCGGCGTCGCCGACCCGAGACCGAAGTGGGCGACCGGTGCCATCTGACAGAGGTAGCCGCTCCCGGCGTCGACGACGCGGGCCTGTCGGCCGGCGTCGGTCCGGAGGGTGACGAGTGCGCCGCGTGCGGGCGCGCCGGCTTCCGTCAGCGGCCGCACCCGGAGCCAGTCGTTCTCGTTGGGCGCGCGGTAGACGGAGAGGGGTTGGGCCGCCGACTCGCCGTGGACCACCACGAGTTCGAGCGTTCCGTCGCCGTCGAAGTCGGCGACGGCCGCGCCCGTGCCCAGTCCGTCGGACTCGACGGCGTCGCCGGCGCTGGTCTGTGTCCACTCGCCGTCGTAGGTGAGCAGTCGGTTGGGCGCGCCGAGGCAGTTGACGAACAGGTCGAGTCGGCCGTCGTTGTCGAAGTCGGCGGCGACGACGGTTCGGACGCGAGTGGGCCGGGCCAGGGCGGGGGGCGCGGCGTCACGAAAGCGGTCGCCGTCGCGTTCGAACAGGCGGTTGGTGCCCTTCCAGTTGCCACAGACGATGTCGGGCGTCGGCGCGCCCTCGGGGGCGACGAGAGCCGCCCCGCGGGCGTCCTCCTGGGGGTCGGCGACGCCGTACTCGCGGGCCACGTCCACGAAGTGGCCGTCCTCGTTGCGCAAGAGGAGGTTCGGACCGCGTTCGACGCCGAGGAACACGTCGGTTCGCTCGGAGAGTATCGGCCCGACGGCGAGCGACCGGCCGCCGGTCAGGACGTCGAGTCCGACCGTCTCCGCGAGGTCCGAGACGCCGCCGTCGTCGCCCACCTCGTAGAAGCGCGCGGGCGCGCCGTAGCCGGTGACGAGCATCCCGTAGCGGCCGGTGCCGAACCGGTCGACGGCCGCCACGGAGCGCCCGACCCGGTGGTTCTCGCGTCCGGCGTTGGTGCGCTTCGAGAAGAGGTCGACCCAGCGGTCCCCGTCGCGGTCGGGGTCGAACAGGCGGTCGGGTTCCGGCGAGGTGCCGCCGAAGGCCGCGACGTTGTGGGCGTAGACCTCCTCCCGGCCGTCGGCGTCGAGGTCGGCGGCGGCGACGCCGATTGTGTGACACGACTCGTCGGCGAGGATGCCACAGGCGACGTCGACGAGTTCGCCGCCGCGCCACCGGAGGACGCGGTTGGCGTCGCCGAATCCGGCGACGAAGACGTCCGGTCCGTCGGGGCCCGGCGTCACCGCCGCGCCGTAGCCGCGGAACTCGGCGTCTGCGGCGAGGAGGTCCGACCGGTCCTCGAACATACTCACCCCAGACGACCCGTCCTTAAGAGTCGCACGCTCACGGACGAGCGGGGACGCGGAAATCGAGTGTGGAGCGCACGCCGCTCGACACACGCCCGCGACCGGCGTGCGACCGACTACCTCACTCCTGCCAGCGGGCGTCCGAGAGGGTGCGCTGGACGGCCTCCTCGCCGACGGCGGCCGCGAGCGATTCGAAGCCCTGCCGTTCGGCCCGGTCGCGCGCGTTGGCGACGAGACGGGAGACGATGAACTCCGGCGTGGACTTGCCGACGGTGCCGAAGCGGGGCTGGTAGTCCACCCGGAGTTCGAGGTCGCTGGTCAGGCCCTCGGCGAAGATGCCGTCGATGCGCGCGGCCGGCGGCAACGGACTCAGGTCGTCCGCGAGGTGGGTGACGTAGACGCCGAGGGCCGCGCGGTCGACCGTGAGGTCGACCAGTCCGTTGAGCAGGTCGGCCGCCCGCCCCGGTTCGGTGATGGCCTCGAACTCGTCGACGAGCATCAGCGTCCGCCCGTCGTCAGAAAGCGGCGGGACGATTGACTTCAGCGTCGACTCCAGAACGCCGGCGTTGAAACTCGCGTGGCGCCGGTGGAAGACCACGGTGTCGAAGAGACCCACTTCGGCGCGGTCGGCGGGGACGGGCAGACCCATCGCCGCCAGCAACGCGACCGAACAGCACGTCTCCAGGAGCGTGGTCTTCCCGCCGGAGTTCGCACCCGTGAGGACGGCCACGCGGTCGCCCGCCGGCGCGTCGAGACCGTGGTCGCCCACCGCGTAAGAGACCCGCTGTGGGTCGTCGAGGAAGGGGTTCGCCGCCCCCTCGACGGCGAGACCGTCGGTGCCGACGGTGGGGCGCGTCAGGTCGTGAGCCTCGGCGAAGCGCGCGAGCGAGAGGTCGAAGGCAACGTCGTCGACGGCGGCGACCGCGCGGTCGACGTCCGTGCGCGCGTCGGCGATGGACGCCCGGAGGTCCGCCTCGACGTCGCTCTCGCGTTGCTCGACCCGGTCGCTCAGGTCGGCGACGAGGGCGCGGAGCGAACTGCTCACGAAGTCGGCGGCGTCGTGGGCCTCGTCGGGCGCGGCCGACCGCACGGCCGACCCCGTGAGACGGGTCTCGGCGGCGACGTAGTCGACGAACGCCCCCCGGAAGTCCGCGAGGTCGCGCACGCCCGTCTCGCGCACCCGTTCGAGCACGTCGAACGCCGAAGACTCCAGTTCGCGGGCGTCGGCCAGTCGGTCGCGCAGGTCGTCGAGGCGGTCGTCGGCGCCGGGTTCGACCCCCTCGTCCGTGAGATACTGGAGGGCGCCGGCCGCCTCGCGGAGGGCGTCGTCGTCGACGTCGCCGAGGGCCGCGAAGGTGTCGCCACGGAGACCCGCCGCCCGGAGTGCGAGGACCGCCTCGACGGCGGCGCGGTCGGTGCCGTCGGCGGCGTCGTACGTCTCGAAGGCGTCGACCACCGACTCGCGGTCGGTCTCGTCGAGACCGCGCCACGCCGCGCGGGCGTCCTCGACGGCGTCGAGTCGCGCCTCGACGGCCGACGGCGACGTGAGCGGCGTCACCACGCGTATCCGGTCGGCGGCGTGCCGGGTGAGGGCGTACTCGCTGGCGCGCGCGAGGAGGTCGTCGTACACCTCGCGGGCGTCGCGCGTCCCGAGGACGTCCATGCCCGCGTCGTCGTTCGCCCGCCGGAGGATGCTCGTCGCTCTCCCGCGCGTGACGCCCGCGTCGGTCAACGCGCGCACGTCCGCCGACTCGATGGCCTCGATTGCCGCCTCGGTTCCCAGCGTCTCGCGCAGGCGGTCGCTCGTCTTCGGTCCCACCCCCCAGTAGTCCTCCAGTCGCATACCGGAGGCAGTGGGCCGGAGGGCTTAGTGGTTGTCGTCGGCAGTGGTTTTATCACCGATGGCGCACCAGACCCACACAAG
>JBDGTR010000084.1:0-17573 GCA_042216635.1 Haloplanus sp.
GATTGAGGACGCTCAGAAGATCCACCAACAACGACCAATCTTACAAGAGACGCTAGCTACCGCTACACAACCGAGGTGTGAGTCTTAGCTAAAGACGAATGCTGCGCAGGCTGTCGACGTACGACGAGCGCATCAGAGAGCAGTTCGCGCTCACGGAGAAGAAGGCGACCCTCGAAGCCGAGAAGATGGACGCGGAACTCGCCCGGAGCGAGGAGTACGCCGCGCTGGTCGAGCAGGTGGAGTCGATTCAGGCGGAGACGGCCGACCTCGTCGAGAGCATCGACCACGACGACGCGAGCACGGCGTTCGCCGGACTCTCGACGGGCGAGCAGTGACGCGAGATGGGTGGGTCGCGCCGCGGTGCGACGGTACAGAGTCGCGTCGCGGACGCCGCCGACCGACAGGATAGGATGCCGACCGTCCAGTTGCTCGTCGACCGCACGGGGGACCGAAGCCGCCTCGCGGAGGCGCTGAGCGAGCGCTATCGAGTGGTCGAGACGGCGCCCGAACCCACGGCGGAGGCGCTGAAGGAGTCCGTGACCGACCTCTATCTCGTCGACCCCGGGGGGTTCGAGTGCTACGGCGAGGCCCTAGCGACACACAAGAGCCGGACCGACCCCGTCTTCGTCCCGGTGTTGTTGCTCCTCGGTCGACGGGGACCCGACAGCCCGCCGTCTGCGGTGTGGGACCTCGCCGACGAGGTCATCGACACGCCGGTCGACCGGGGGGAACTCGACGCGCGGGTGGAGAACCTCCTCGAACGCCGGCAGGCGACGGCCGAACTCGACCGGCGGCGGGCGCAGACCGAGGCCCGCTTTCGCACGCTGTTCGACTCGGCACCGGACCCCATGGCCGTCGTCGACGACGGCGTCGTCGCGGCGGTCAACGACGCGTTCACGGCGACGTTCGGCGTCTCGCGGGCGACCGTGGTCGAGCGACCGGTGGACGAACTCGACGACGAGGCGGTCGCGCGCGCTTTCGCGCGCCGACGAGGCGGGCGACGGGGAGGTGGCGGGCGAAACCGACGGTGCAGGCGGGAGCGACGCGGTCGAACTCCGAGTCGACGCCGACGGGAGCGAACGCGTCGTGGAGGTGAGCGTCGAGACGGTCGACGGCGAGGGGGCGGTCTCCGAACGCGTCGCCGTCTTCCACGACGTCACCGAACGCGAGGCGCGACAGGACCGCCTCGAACGGCAGGTCGACCGCCTCGAACGGTTCGCCAGCATCATCACCCACGACCTGCGCGACCCGTTGAACACGGCACAGGCGAAGGTGGAACTCGCCAAGCGGGAGTGTAACAGCGAGCGACTCGACGACCTGCAGGCGATCCACCAGCGCATGGCCGACCTCGTCGAGGACGTCCTCGCACTCGCCAAACGCGGGCAGGCCATCGGCGAGACGGAGACCGTACCCCTCGACGGCGTGGTCGAGGCGGCGTGGCGGACGGTCGACGCCGACGGCGACGCGACGCTGACGACCGGGACGCTCCCGACCGTCCGGGCGGACCCGGAACGCCTGCGCACGCTGGTCGAGAACCTCCTCGGCAACGCCGTCTCACACGCCGGGCCGGCCGCCGCCGTCGAGGTGGGCGCCCTCGCCGACGACGCGGGCTTTTTCGTCGCGGACGACGGTCCCGGCGTGCCCGAATCCGAACGCGAGGCGGTCTTCGAGTACGGCCACACCACCGCCGCCGACGGCACCGGATTCGGTCTCGCCATCGTCGCCGAGATAGCCGAGGCCCACGGGTGGTCGGTCGACGTGACCGACGCCGAGACGGGCGGTGCCCGCTTCGAGGTGCGCGGCGTCACCGTCGCCGACGCGTGAGAGACGGTAGCGTAGCGCTCGAATCAGTTCGTTTATCACGGGCGGGCGGTGGGGTAGCATAGGATGAGTGGGGACGTCGACACGTCGGAGTGCGAGTGCTTCGAGCACCACCCGTCGGGGATGGTGCTCCTCGCGCCCGAGACGGGAGATATAACGGCGGTCAACGACCGTGCCGAACGGTTGTTCGACCGGTCGGCGGCGGCGCTCCGTGGCGAACGGTTGTGTCGCCACGCAGTCGGGGAGACGGCCGACGCGGTGCGGGAGACGCTCGCGGCGGCGGACGACGAAGCGGACGGCGGCGAAGTGTACGACGTCGAGTTCGCCGTCGACGCGGGGGGCGCGCGGCGGTGGGTGGAGATGCGCCTCCGGCGGGGCGACGTCGACGGCGACGCGGTCGACGTCGCCACCGTCACCGACGTCACCGAGCGAACGGGGCGTCGACGGGCGTTGCGACGGCGACAGGAGACGTACGCCAGCCTCGTCAACGAGACGCACGACAGCCTGCTCGTCGTGCGGGAGGGGGTCTGCCAGTTCGCCAATCGCTCGTTTCTCGACCTGACCGGCCACGACCGGACGGACGTGGTCGGCCACGCGTTCAGCGAGTTCGTCGCGCCGACGGACCGCGACCGGGTCACAGAGCGCTACCGCCGGCGCGTCGCGGGCGAGGAGGTGCCCCGTCGCTACGAGATAGACGTCCTGACCGCCGGGGGCGACCAGCGACGGGTCGAACTCGACGTCTCTCGAATCCGGTATCACGGCGAGGACGCGACGCTCGCGGCCGGAAGGGACGTCACCGAGCGGACGGCCTACAAAGAGCGCCTCGAACGGACGACGCGACAGCGGGAGTTTCTCAACAAACTGTTCCGTCACGACGTTCGGAACGACCTGATGGTCGTCGAACATTACACGAGCTACCTCCACGAGCAGGTCACGGGTCGCGTCCGCGACTTCGCGTCGGTGGCGAACGAGACGACCGACAACGTCCTCGAACTCGTCGACAACCTCGACGACATCGAGGACGTCCTCACCGACGACGGCACCGTCGACGTCGAGTGCGTCCGCCTCGACCGCCACCTGCGAAGACAGGTCGAGACGCGCCGCACGCAGTACGCCGACGCCACCATCGCAATCGACGGCGACGTCCCGGCGGTCCGGGTGTGGGCGAACGACCTGCTCGGCTCGGTCTTTCGCAACCTGCTCAACAACGCCGTCCAACACAACGACGGCGACCCGGCGGTCGTCGTCCGGGCGCGGGAACGCGACTCGGAGGTCGTCGTCGAAATCGCCGACGACGGACCGGGGCTGAGCGACGCCGAGGTCGACCGCCTCGTCGCCGACGACCCCGACCTGCTGACGGGCGCCGGGGGGAGCGTCGGTCTCTATCTGGTCTCCTTGCTGGTCGAGCGATACGGGGGGTCGGTCGCCGTCCGCGACAACGACCCGCAGGGGACGGTCGTGGAACTCGAACTCCGCGCGGCTACGGCCGACCCGCCGGGCGACGTCGACGCGTCAGCATCCGAGTGACCGCCGGGCACGTCCAGAGCGATTCCCGAGTGACTCGCGTGCGAAGCCGACCGACTCGCGCGTCACGCGAGCGACGACGGGGTGGCCGACCTGCGCACACCGCCTGGTTCGCGGGAGCGACGCGGACGAACCCGGAAGCGACGCCCGACTCACTCCGGCGTCTCGCCGTCGGGGGCCGGTGGTGCGGTTCACTCGGTGAAATTCGATTGAACTGGGCGTGAGTATCGGGCCGGTTTAACCCGTCGTGGCGACATCGCCCGACGACATGCACGACCGAGACGAGACGACGACGTATCGACGCGACTACCTCGCGGCGACCGGCGCGGTCTGTCTGACCGGTGTGACGGGTCTCGCGGGGTGTACGGGCGGGTCGAAGACGGGCACCCTCGCGGCGCGCGTGCGTGACGCTCCGGGCGACATCGACGATTTCGAGTCCTGTGTCGTCACCGTCGACGGCGTCTGGCTGAAACCGAGCGGTGACGGCGGGGACGGCGGGGACGGCGAATCGACCGCATCGACGACGCCGACGGGGACGGAGACGACTGCGACGGCCGACCAGAGCGACGCCCGCACGTACCACGAGTTCGACGACCCACAGACGGCCGACCTCGTGAAACTACAGGACGGCAAATCGAGCCTCCTCGACGACGTGGAGGTCGCGGCCGGGTCCTACGAGTTCCTCCAACTCGACGTATCGAGCGTCGAGGCGACGCGCGCCGACGGCGGGTCGGCGACGGTCGACACGCCGGGAAAGGCCCCCCTGCAGTTCAAACAGGCCTTCGAGATTCGGGCGGACCAGACGACGACGTTCGTCGCGGACTTCACGCCGGTCAAACGCGGGAAGACCGGACGGTACCTCCTCAAACCGGTCGCCTCCGGGACGGAAGTGCACTACGCGGCCGAGAGCGAGACGGCGACGACTAGCGGGTGAGCGGCGGACGCCGGGGAGCGTCACGGCGGCGTCGCGTCGGCCGTCTCGAAGACGAGTTCGGCGAGTCGGTCGTAGAAGTCGGGTTCGTACTTCGTCGCGTCGTCGACGGTCGGCCGGGCGTTCGTCTCGGCGACGACGACGCGGTCGTCGGTCACGAGGAGGTCGACCCCGAGGAAGGGGATGTCGAGCGTCTCGGCGACGCGTTCGGCCAGTCGGCGGTGTTCGGCCGGGAGCGAAACCCCCGTCGCCTCGGCGCCGCGGTGGACGTTGTGTTTCCAGCGACCGGCCGCCAGGGCGGCGTCGGGCAGGCGGCGTTCGACCGCGCCCGCGTACGCGCCGTCGACGACCATCACCCGGTAGTCGCGGGCGTCGGGGACGTACTCCTGGAGCAGAAACGACTTATCGCCGGTCGCGCGGTAGTCGTGGACCAGATCGAGGTAGTCCACGACGCCGAGGAGCGAATCGGGGTCCGACGCCTTGGCGACGCCGACGCCCCGCGTCGTGGAGTTGGGTTTGACCACGACCGGCCACTCGAAGCCGTCGACGGCGTCGAGTATCTCGGCGTCGGCGACGGGACTGGACACCATTGTCGTCCGGGGGACGGGCAGGCCGGCGGCGCCGAGGGTGGCAAGCGCGCCCGCCTTGTTGCGCGAGGTGAGGACGGCCGCGCGGTCGTTCACCCACGACAGGTCGTACAGCGCCGACAGCGCCGCGCCCTCGTGGACGCGACTCGGGTAGACGAAGCCAGCGTCGAAGCGGTCCGGACGGGGGTCGTCGAGGGGGACGGTGCGCGCCTCGGCGGGCAGGTGTTCGACCGCGATGCCCCGGTCGGCGAGGGGGTCGCGCAGGCGCTCGAACGTCTCCGAGTTCGTGGTGACCGCCAGCCGAAGCGGGGCCGAATCCGAACCGGCCATACCCTCGCTGGGAGGGCGCCGGAGAAAAGTCCGTGGGTCTACGCGACCAGCAGTTCCTCGCCCTTCTCGACGACGATTCGGCAGGGCGGGGACATCTTGTTGTACGCCCGGCGGAGGGCGTCTTTCACGACGGGGGCCTGCTCCGGGTCGCAGTAGGCGGTGAAGACCTTCTCGTTGGCGTTGACGCGGGCGGCCGTGCCCACGGGCTTGCCGAAGGCCTGTCGCATGCCGTCGGAGACGCGGTCCGCGCCCGCGCCCGTCGCCTGCTTGTTCTCGCGGAGGACGTGGTGGGGGAACTTCCGGAGCACCATCTTGTAGGTGCCCTCGCCGAGTTCCTTGATGAGACGGCGGTTGGCCGACAGGCGCGCCGATTCGAGCGCACCGTGGCGAATCTGGCACTCCTCTTCGACTTCGAGGCTGATGTGGACCGGGTAGTCGTCGGGACCGGTCTGGAGGTCGCCCATGTTGTGCTGGGCGATTTTCGACCCCGGGATGCCCGTGATGTACTCACGGCGCGTGTACGGCTTCGCGTCGATCTCCCGGTACATTGAGGCGGGTTTGTCGGACATGGTTACTTGCTCGAAGGGAAGTTCAGGCGGTGAATAAAGCCTTCGATGCCGATTCACGGCGCCGTGGGGCGACGACGCGGCCGTCGACGACCGCTCACCCGGTGCTTTGCATCCCGGCGGCGATGCCCTTGACCGTCAGTCGGAGGGTGCGCTCCTCGGCGTCCGTGCGGTCGTCGCGGGCCAACAGCCGCGTCTGGAGGAGGTTCAACGGGTCGACGTAGGGGTTGCGCCGTTCGAGGCTCTCGTGGAGCCACGACCGCCGAATCAGGCGCTCGCGGTCGGCGATGGTGGTCACGAGGTCGGCGCTCCGTTCGTACTCCGCCTCGATGCGCGGGAAGAACCGCTCGCGCAGGTCCTCGGGCGCGAGGGCGGCGTACTCGGCGGCCACCTCCATCTCGGTCCGCGCGAGGGCCTGGGCCGCGTTGTCGAGGGTGGTTCGGAAGAACGGCCAGCGCTCGTACATCTTCCGCAGGCGGGCCATCGACCCGCCGTCGTCGAGGTAGGCCTCGATGCCCGTCGCCAGTCCGTACCACCCCGGGAGGATGCACCGCGACTGCGTCCACGAGAACACCCACGGGATGGCCCGGAGGTCCTCGACGGTGCGCTCGTCGGACCGCGAGGCCGGGCGCGACCCGAGGTTGAGGTCCTCGATGACGGTGATGGGCGTCGCCGTCTCGAAGTAAGAGACGAACCCCTCGGTTTCGAGGAGGTCGTCGTAGGCGTCGCGGGCGGCCGACGCCATCGTCGCCATGGCGTCGGCCCACGAGTCGGGCAGGGGTTCGTCCGGCCCGGTCAGCGACTGGTGGCGCGCCTGGAGTTGCGCGTCGAGCATCTGCTGGAGGTTGCGTTCGGCGATGTTCGGGTTGGCGTACTTCTCGGCGATGGCCTCGCCCTGTTCGGTGAACTTGATTTCGCCGGTGACCGTCTCGATGGGCAGTGCGAGCATCGCCTCGTGCATCGGCCCGCCGCCCCGCGAGATGGACCCGCCGCGCCCGTGGAACAGGCGCATGTCGACGCCGTACTCGTCGGTGATGTCGCCGAGGCGGCGCTGATTGCGATAGAGGTCCCAGTTGGCCGCGAGGAAGCCGTTTTCCTTATTCGAGTCGGAGTAGCCGAGCATTATCTCCTGGGTGTCGCCGCGACACGCCAGCGCCTGCGCGTAGGCCTCGTTCTCGAAGAGCGTCCCCATGATGCGCCGGGCGCCGTCGAGGGCGTACTCGGTTTCGAGGAGGGGCACGACGTCCAGACCGCTGTGGTCCGGGAGCGACACCACGCCGGCCTGGTCGGCCAGAAAGAGCACTTCGAGGACGTGACTCGGCTCCTCGGTCATGCTGATGCAGTAGGTGTCGATGGCGCCGGCGCCGTACTCCCGTTGCCACTCCCGGAGGGCGGTAAAGCGCCGACAGACGCGCCGGGCGGTGTCGGAGACTTCGCCGGGGTCGTCGAGGTCGACCACCGGGTCGTCCTGCAAGACGGCGTCGGTGAGGAGGGCGACGCGTTCGTCCTCGTCGCGGGCGCGGTAGTCGACGCCCTCGACGGCGAGCGTCTCGGCGACGGTCTCGGTGTGGTTCTGCTGGTGGTCGCGCAGGTCGAGGCTGGCGAGCGAGAAGCCGAAGGTGTCGACCTTCCGAACGAGCGGCGAGACGTAGGTGTCGGCGACGGACGCGGCGTCGTTGGCGCGCAGGCTCTCGTCGATGGCTTCGAGGTCCGCGAGCAGTTCGTCGGCGTCGTCGTAGCCGCCGGGGCGGACGTCGCCGACGCGGTCGAGGCGTTCGCGCATCAGTTTCAGCTTCTGGCGGTACGGCTCGTTGGGGTAGCGGCGTTCGGCCTCGCGGGCGACTTCGCCGAATCGCTCGCGGTGGGCCGCAAGCGACGCCCGGAGGGACTCGCCGGCGTCGACGCGGGTGTCGTCCTGACTCAGGACGCCCGAGAGCGCCTTGAGTTCGTCGCGGTACTTCGAGAGGACGACCGAGCGCTGGTGGGCGAGGGTCTCTGCGGTCACGTCGACGGTCACGGAGGGGTTGCCGTCGCGGTCGCTCCCCGCCCACGAGCGGAACTCGAAGAGTTTCGGCACGTCGACCGAGGGGTACTCCTCGGCCAGCGTCTCCTCCAGTTCGGCGTAGACGTCGCCCACCACGTCGAACAGCGTGTTTTCGAGGTACCACTGGACGTTTCGCGCCTCGTCCTGGGGCGTCGGCGCCCGGTCGCGCACCTGCGAGGTCTGCCAGAGACTCGTCACCTCGGCTTCGAGTTCGTCCCAGCGACGGCGCCGGTCGGGGTCGGTCAACCGCCGTTCGTCCAGCGTCTCGATGAGCGTCGAGATGGCGCGGAGTTTCGCCTTCACCGTCTTGCGGTGGGCCTCCGTCGGGTGGGCCGTGAACGTGGGTTCGATGAGCACGTCGTCGAGGATGCGCTGGACCGTCTCGGCGTCGGCCTCCGCCTCCACGAACGACCCCACCGTCTCGACGATGCCGTCGTCCAGTTCGCCCGCCTGTTCCTCCCGGCGGATGGCCCGGACGCGTTCGCGTTCCTCCGCGAGGTTGATGAGTTCGAAGTAGGTGGTGAAGGCCCGCGCGGTGGCGCCTTCGAGGTCGGAATCGAGCGCGTCGAGTCGGGTCTGGAGCGGTTCGCGCGAGGGGAGACTGCCGCGCCGGTAGTCGATGGCCGACGTGCGGAGGTCTTCGACGGCGTCGAAGGCCGCACTCGACGACTGCGCTTCGAGGACGTCCCCGAGGAGGGTCCCGAGTTCGCGGACGTCCTGTCGTACCGTCCGTTGGTGTAGGTCCATGAGTACTGCCCACACGTCTCGCCCCGACCTACATCAAACGCCTGAATGACGCGAGTGTGGCGGCGTCAACGACGCGGACCGAAGCCGTCTGCGACGCGCGTCGAACGCGTCGGTCGAGCGACGAGTCTGAGACGGGGTTAGTCCTCGTCGTCCTCGTCCTCGTCCTCGTCCTCGCGCTCCCAGTACGGCGGCACGAAGACGTCCTCCTCGACCATCTTCCGAATCTGTGCCGCCGTCACCTGCTCGGCGTACTCGTCGTGGGTCACGGGCTGGTCGTCGAGCCAGAGGTTCTTCGGGTAGATTTCCCGGTCGTAGATGGGCTTGATGAGTTCGGTTCGGAGGTCTTTCGTCCAGTTCATCAGGGGCGACTGCGTGCGGAACTCGCGCAACCCCTCGATGTCGACGACGCCCGCACAGTAGGAACTGCCCGCCCCGTAGGAGTGCTCCGAAATCAGCTTCCCCTTGTGGTCGACGATCATCGACCCGCCGCCGAACGTGTCGACGGGCGTCTCCGAATCCGGCGTCAGGTAGTAGGTGCCGAGGTTCGGCGCGACGACGTAACAACTGTTGTCGAGCGCTCTGGCCCGGTTCTGTATCTTCCAGCCCTCGTTGGCGACGAGGGGTTCGGGACACGCGATGCGACAGATGACCTCCGCGCCGTTCATCGCCAGCCCACGGACGTACTCCGGGTAGGCGCCTTCGATGGCCAGCGAGACGCCGATGCGCCCGATGTCGGTGTCCGCGACGGGGTAGATGTCGTCCAGGTCGTCGCCGTGGTGTTCGACCCAGTCGTCCCACACGTCGTGGGGGGAGACCGACCGCTCGACGGGCAGGAGTGGCGTGAGCTTCCGGTGTTTGAGGATGATCTCCCCGTCGGGGTCGATGACGAACGCCGTGTTGTAGAACTTCTCGTCGTACTCGGGCGCTTTCTCCTTGGCCGACGCGACGATGTAGACGTCGAACTCCTCGGCGTACTCGCCGAGGGTGTCGGTCTCCCGGCCCGGAATGTCGATGGCGATTTCCTCACGATACTCGGCGTGGTCCATGTCCATCACCTCGTCCGTAAAGCCCTGAAGCCCGCCTTCGGGAATCACGGCCAGTTTCACCGGCATGTCGACGCTACTCAACCACGTCGCCGCCGAGAGGTTCTCGTGGATGTGGTCGAGGTTCTTCTGGATGTCACTGCGCTCTTCTGCCCCCCAGACCGTCGGCGACAGTCCAACCGCCATGTACTGCTCGATTCGAGACATCGTGTACGCTTCCGCTCGGGGGTACTCGGAGGGCTAGTTAATAGCTTGTCCCCGTAGGCGTCGACGCGACGGGTCCAGCGCGCTCAGTCGCCGTCGCCGTCCTCGTCGGCCTCCGCCTCGGCCGCGTCGCCGCCCGCGCCGGGCGACTCCACCGACGACCCCGCCGGCGACACCGCCCCGGATTCGACCGCGCCCTCGGGTGGCTTCCCGGTCGCGGGGTCGAGTGCGACGAACGCTAGCCCCTCGGCGTCGAGGAGTCCCCGCGCGCGGTCGGTGACGGAGGGCGCGACGAGAATCCCGCGAACGGCGGCGTCGTCGCCGAGTTCGCGCCCGAGGGCGTCGACGTACCGTCGCAGTTGACCCACGGCCGAGGGACCGACTCGCCGACGCTTGAGTTCGACGACGACGGGCGTGCCGTCGGCGTCCTCGCCGAAGACGTCCATCGGACCGGCGTCGGTCTCGCGTTCGGTCGCCAGCGGTTCGAACCCCGCCTCGACCCGGTCGGGGTGGGCGAGGACGTGTTCTTTGAGGTCCGCCTCGCTCCCGTGGAGGTCGAGTTCGTCGGGGTCGGTCACGTCGTAGGCGGCGAGGTGGTCGACGCGGTCGAAGCGCACGTCGAGGTGTTCGTCGGGGTTGCGTCGGACGCTTCGCACCCGGAGGCCGTCCTCACGGACGCTGACGAAGTGCTCGCATCCCGGCGGTTGCCAGTTGACGGGCGTGCGCTTCTCGTCGGTGTGGACGAGCGCCGACCCGTCGGGTTTGAGGACGAGCAGTCGGTCGCCGGGGCCGAGACTGCTCGACGCCCGGCCGTCGTACTCGACGGTACACCGGCCGAAGACGGTGACGAGGTCGCCGCGTTCGAAGGCGTCTTCGAGGTGGTAGAGGGCGTCGCGGTGGGCCGGGCGGTGGAGCGTCGTGACCACGGACGGCGTTGGGACCGGGCGTACTAAAGCGACGCGTCGCGGGGTGGACCGAGACGGAGTGGTGTGGCGCGGCGCGAGAAGAGAGAGGTGGGCGCCCGACGGACGCCGCGACGCGGCCGCGAGAGTGAGTAAAGGCCAAATAGCGTCCGTCCGTCTTGCCGGTGGCATGGGGCTGTTCGAACTCATCGCGTCGGTCGCGGCCGAGGAGAAGACGCTGACGGTGTTCAACCCCGACGCGGGCGTCGTCGACGCGTTGCGCGAGCGATTCGCCGACCGGAACCTCGCCGTCGAGTCGGCGACGACGCAGGCGGGACCGACCAACTACGCCGTCCTCGCACACGACGAGGCGTTTCTGGCCGCCGTCGACGTCGCCGACGTCGTCGCGTCGGAACGCGGCGTCGACCCGGAGTTCACGCCCGAGACGTACGATTCCGTCCTCGACGAACTCGACGAGACCATCTTCACCTCCTACGACACCGGTCGGATGCTCGCCGCCACCCGGGAGATAGAGGACCGCGCGTGGCGGGGGGCGGCGGGCGAACTCCACGCGGGCTTTCAGAGCCTCGACCGCCTGAAGCGCCAACTCGACACCTACGGCTACCTCGCCGACCGCGGAACCCTCGACGTTCACGTCTACGTCCACGCCGAGGACGACGCGGCGGTGGGCGACGTCGACCTGCCGGACGGCCTGAACCTCCACCGGACGGACGCGACGGAGATACGCGATACGTGGTTCGTCGTCTACGACGGCGGCGGCGTCGACGCCGCCGCCTGTGCGCTCGTCGCCGAGGAGCGCAGTCCGGGGTCGTTCTACGGTTTCTGGACGTACGACCCCGAGACGGTCGGCGACGCGCGCGCGCACCTCCGGGCGACGTACGTCCGGCCGGACTGGGACGCCGACCCGGACCGCTCGGCGGCGGCCGACGACCGCTGAACCGCGCCGAAAACTGTATCTCCCCGCTTCGCGCACGTCGCGGCATGGTCGCATACGGCTACTTACTCCCGACCCGCGGCGTCGTCTTCGGGATCGACTCGGCTACGACGCTCGCGGCGAAGGTGGAGTCGGACGTGGTGGGACTGGCCCGCCGCGCGGAGACGCTCGGCTTCGAGTCGGTGTGGGTGGGCGACAGCGTCCTCGCCAAACCCCGACTCGAACCGCTGACGACGCTCTCGGCGGTGGCGACGGCCACCGACGCCGTCACGCTCGGCACCGCCGTCTACCTGCCCGCACTCCGCCACCCCGTCCACGTCGCCCACGCGACGGCCACGCTCGACCAACTCGCCGGCGGCCGCCTCGCCCTCGGCGTCGGCGTCGGCGTCCGCCCCACCGAACGCGACGAACAGGAACAACTCGGCGTCGACTTCGCGCGCCGGGGGGCGATTCTCGACGAGACGCTCGACCTCCTCGACGCGCTCTGGTCCGGGGAGTCGGTCACCTACGACGGCGAGCAGTACGCCCTCGACGACGCCGGAATCGGCTTCGCGCCCGTCTCGAAGCCCCCCGTCTACCTCGCCTCGGCCGCGTTCGACCCCGCGAAGGGCGGGTTCCCTCGCCGCATCCGCGACCGACTCGCCGCCCACGGCGACGGCTGGCTTCCAATCGCCATGTCGCCCGAGAGCTACGCGGCGGGACTGTCGGCCGCCCGCGACGCCCTCGCCGACGCCGGCCGCAATCCAGACGCACTCGACGCCGCCTTCTATCAGGACGTAGTCGTCGCCGACACCGAGGACGAAGCGCTCGCCGAGGCGCGCGCGTTCCTCGAATCCTACTACCCCGCCGACGAACAGATGTACCTCGACGACGACGCCTTCGACGACGACGCCATCCGACGGCGCGGCGCGTTCGGCCCGCCGGAGGTGGTGGCCGACCACCTCGCGCGCTACCGCGAGGCGGGCGTCGAGCGGTTCGTCACCCGCTTTCCGGCGTCGAATCAGCGCGAGCAACTGCGGCGCTTCGCCGACCTCGTCTAGTCGTCGAGGAGGGCGTTGCCGACGACCGAGCGCTGAATCTCGCTGGTGCCGCCCGCGACGGTTGCGCTCGCCCCCTCGCGCCAGTAGCGTTCGACGTCGTTGTCGGGGTGTAACCCCTGCCCGCCGAGGGTCTGCACGGCCTCCGAACTCACCGACTTGAGCGTCTCGCCCGCCCGGAGTTTGGCCTGTGCGGCGTGGCGGCGCGTCGCCGTCCCCTCGTCGAGTGCGGACGCCGCGCGGTAGACCAGCAGTCGCGCCGCGTCCACGTCGGTTCGCATCTCCGCGAGGCGGTGTTTGATGGCCTGAAAGTCGACGACGCGCCGACCGAAGCGCTCGCGGTCGCGGGCGGCCGACAGCGCCGCCTCGACGGCCGTCGCCGCGTTGCCCACCATCACCGCCGCCATGTAGGTGTGTTCGAGGACGAGGTGGTCGGTGAGAATCTCCCACCCCGCGCCCTCGGCGCCGACGCGGTTGGCGACGGGGACGGACGCGCCGTCGAAGCCGAGTCGGGTCGTCCCCACGGCCTTCCGCGCGACGAGTGGGAGGGTGTCGACGGTCACGCCGTCGGCGTCGTTCGGCACGAGGAGGAGGGAGATGCCCTCCTCTCGCTCCGCTTCGGGGTCGGTGCGGACGTACGCCGCGACGTGGGTGCCGGGCGCCGCCGCGCCCGACTGGTAGGTCTTCTCGCCGTCGAGGACGTACGCGCTCCCGTCGCGGACCGCCGTCGTTCGGAGACCGGCGGCGTCGCTCCCGCTTCCGGGTTCGGTGAGACCGATGGAAAAGCGCATCTCGCCGTCGCAGGCGGGCGCGACGAAGCGTTCGGCCTGGTCGTCGGTGCCGTGGTCCACGACGGCGCGGGCGCCCGTCGCCGTCAACAGGACGGGCATGGCGAAGTCGTAACCGTAGGCCGCGAGGGCTTCGAGCAAGACCGCCTCCTCGACGTGCGAGCGACCGGCGCCGCCGAGGCGTTCGGGCGACGACAGGCCGACCCACCCCCGGTCGACGGCGGCGTCGTAGAACTCGTGTGGATACTCGCGTTCGCGGTATCGCGTCCGGAAGTAGTCGACGCCGAACGCCTCGACGAAGGTCTCCACCTCGACCCGCCAGTCGGCGAGTTCGGCCGATTCGGTGATGCGCATAGCGCACGGGAGACGCGGTGAGCGGTTAGTCGTTACTCCGGGCGCGACGCCGCGTCGCCCCGGGGGCGCGACTCCACCGCGACGATACTCGCCGCGACGACGAGGGCGACGACGAGACCGGCGAAGGCGGTGACGTAGTCGGTGCGGCCGGCGACGAAGCCGACGAAAGAGGGACCGAGTGCGCCGAAGCCGATGTAGGTGGTGCGCGCGAGACCGAGGTCCGCGCCCATGCTGTCGGCGGGAAAGACGTCCATCAGATACGACTGCATGACGGGCGGGAAGGCCATCAGACCGGCGGCGTAGACGACGGTGGCGACGCCGACGGCGAGGCGGCCCTCGGCGAGGACGAGACCGGTGAGGGCGACGGCGCCGACGGCGAGGGCGCCGGCGGCGACGGGCGCGCGTCGCATCCGGTCGGCGAAGCGGCCGGCCACCGGCTTGACGAGTGCGCCGACGACGAACAGACCGGCGAAGCCGGCGCTGGCGACGTTCGGCGAGAAGCCCTTATCGAACTGCAGGAGGGTGGGGAGGAAGCCGGCGGTGCTCTGCCACGCGAAGGCAAAGAGACAGTACGCGACGAGGAGTCGGCGGATCCGCGAATCGGCGAAGAGGCGCCTGGCGGCGCCGCGAGCGTCGAGTTCGACCGCCTCGACGTGGTAGGACTCCCGACTCGTCGCGTGGAGGACGACGGCGACGACGGCGAGAATCACGACCACGGGGAGGAAGGCGGCGCGCCACGTCGCCACGGCGAGGGCGGCGACGGCGAGACCGGCGGCCAGTCCGCCGCCCACGTCGCCGGAGGCGGTGTGGAGACCGAACGCGCCGCCGCGTTTGGTCTCGAAGTGGTCGGAGATGAGCGCCCGCGCGGCGGTCGGGTAGAGACCGGCGCCGACGCCGACGACGGCGGCGCCGACGAGAAAGAGCGGGTAGGAGACGGCCGCCGAGAGGACGGCGAAGCCGGCGACGGCCAGCGTCAGCCCCCCGACGAGGAGCGTCTTGCGCGTGAGGCGGTCCGAGAGGCGACCGCTCGGGAACTGGCCGAGCGCGTAGAGTCCCCACAGCGTCGACAGCGCGATGCCCGCGCGGAAGGGCGTGACGTCGAGCGTGCGGATGATGGTGGGCAACAGCGGCGAGAGGACGAGTCGGCCGCCCTGAATGGTGAGCCACCCCACGGAGACCAACAGGAGGAGGCGGCCGCCGTAGCCGCGGACGAGTCGCTCCTCGCCCTCGGGCCGCGTCGCCGTCTCGGTCATGGTGTCGGGCCACGCCGCGAGGCTACTTCAACCGTCGAGTCCCGGAAATCCCGACCGGCGACGGCACGCTCGGTCCACTCGGAAGGACTTTTAGTCCGGTCGGGCGAGGGTTGAATATGGACGCAGACGAGCACGCGAACCGCATCCTCGACGGCGTGACCGTCGTGGACCTGACGACGTTCGTCACCGGAGGATTCGCCACGCTGATGCTGGCCAACCAGGGCGCGGAGGTCATCAAGGTCGAACGCCCGGGGGCGGGCGACGACAACCGCCACTCCGGCCCGCCGTTCGTCGAACCCGACGCCGACTACGACGGTCCCGGGCGCACCGCCGACGAGAACGGCGAGTCGCCGTACTTCTGGACCATCAACTACGACAAGCGGAGCGTCGAGTTCGACCTGAAAAGCGAGTCGGGCAAGCAGGCGCTCTACGACCTCGTCGAGGAGGCCGACGTCTTCATCGAGAACTTCCGGCCCGGAACCGCAGAACGGCTTGACGTCGCGTACGACGACCTGCGCGACCTGAACGAGGAGCTGATTTACTGCTCCATCTCGGCGTTCGGCGAGACGGGACCGTGGGCTCAGCGCCCCGGCTACGACCTCCTCGTGCAGGGAACCAGCGGCATCATGTCCGTCACCGGCCCGGAGGACGGCGACCCCGTGAAGGTGGGGCTTCCGCAGACGGACCTCATCACGGCGATGTGGGCGTCCTACGGCATCGTGGGCGCGCTCTTCCGGCGCGAACTCACCGGCGAGGGCGACCGCATCGAGCTGGGCATGCACGACGCCGCGCTCCCGTGGCTGACCAAACAGGCCGGCAAGGCGTTCGTCGGCGAGACGCCCGAGCGCATGGGGACGAAAGACCCCGTGCTCGCGCCGTATCAGGCCTTCCCGACCGCCGACGGCTACCTCAACGTCGGCTGTGCGAACCAGAAGCTCTGGACGGAACTCTGTGAGGCCATCGGCCGGCCGGACCTCGCCGACGACGACCGCTTCGCCTCCAACCCCGACCGGGTGGAGCACATGGACGAACTCGAAGCGGAGTTGTCCGAGGTGTTCCGCCAGCGACCGACCGACGAGTGGGTGGACCTCCTCGCCGAAGACCACGGTCTCCCCGTCGGTCCCGTCTACGACGTTCCCACCGCTCTCGACAACGAACAGACCGAGGCGCGCGGCGTCGTCCGCGAAATCGACCACCCGGCGCTCGGCACCGTCCCCGTCATCGAACACCCCCTGAACTACGAGAACGCCGACGCGGGCTTCGACGGCGCGCCGCCCCTCCTCGGCGAGGACACCGAAGCGGTGCTCTCCGAACTCGGCTACGACGAGGAGCGCATCGCCGAACTCCGTGACGAGGGCGCGATTCCCGACGACGAGTAATCAGAACGCGTCGAACGCCTCGGTGTTGGAGGCGAGCGAACAGTCGACGGAGGCGACGTAGGGCACCTCGCGTTCGTGGTGTGAGCCGTGCGAGCGAAGCGAGACGGTGTCGCTCGTCGCCGCGCCGTCGATGGGCCCGAACACCGATTCGGGCGTCCCGACCACCATCGCGTCGCCGATGCGGTCGGTGGGCAGGTCGAAGCGGTCGGCGGCGTCCGCACGGGAGAGGACGAGTTCCACGCCGTCGACGTCGGCGAGCCACGACACGTCCGCCGCCGTCGCGTCGTCGAGGTAGACGTACGCCGCGCCGCCGAGATTCTGGTGGTGGTAGGTGTGTTTGTCGCGGATGAGTCGCACCACCGTCGCGTCGTAGCCCTCGGCCGCGAGGAGGGCGTCGAGGTCGACCCGGTGGGTCTTCTCGTTCATGCCGTGGTCGGCGGTGGCGACGACGTCGCCGTACGCGCGGAGACGCCCGAGTCCGGCGTCCATCGCCGCCACCCACTCGTCGGCCGCGTCCTCGCCGGGCGCGTGTTTGTGCGGCACCACGTCCGTCGTCGAGACGTACAGCAGGTCCGGGTCGACCGTTTCGAGGACGTGGACGGCGGCGTCCATCAGCCACGCACTCGCCTCGCCGGAGTAGATGCCCGGCGCCTCGCCCACGGCGTCGGTGAGTTCTGCCGGCGGTTCCTCGGCGCTCGCGGCGAAATCACAGCCCCGCCCGACCATCCGCCGGAGTTTCTTCTTCGCCACCAGCGCCGCCACGGTCTCGCCGGTCTCGCTCGCCCGTTGCAGTCGCGTCTCCGCGCGCAGGTAGTCGGGCGACTCCATGTAGACCATCTCGCCCGCCTCCCGGTCGAAGTAGGTGTTGCCCGTGATGCCGTGGGTCGCCGGGAACGACGCGGTGACGATGCTCACGTTGTTGACGTTGGTGAGACTCGGCACCACGGCCTCGCAGGTGCCCGTAGCCCCCTCCTCGGCGATGGCGTCCCACGCGGGGGTGTCGGCCGCGTCGAGATACGCCGGGTCGAAGCCGTCCAGACAGACGACGATTCGCGTCATGGGTACTCCGGGACGCTTCGGCTGATAAAAGTTCCTGCGCCCGGCGTCT
>JBDGTR010000083.1:0-17122 GCA_042216635.1 Haloplanus sp.
GCACCTGCGGGTCGCGGTAGAAGTTGTTGTTGTCGTAGTAGCGCACGATGCCGCCCGTCTCGACGTTGTCGTGGACGGTCAACGGGTGAGCCAGCATGTCGTCCCAGCGCAGTTGTCCCTCGACCACGCGGTCGAGTCCGGCGTCGACCTGCGCCGCCACCGCTTCGGTGCGCGCCCGGTCGTACGCCGCGACGACCTCCGCGCTCTCGTCGCCGCCGATGAGGTCGCCTTTCTGGTGGCCTTTCAGGTCCGACAACTCGTCTTTCGCCCAGTCGGGGAGCGGATACAGTCCGGGGGTCGTGGCGACCAGTTCGGTCATCGGTTCGACCTAACCCATGACGCCGCTTAATATTTGCTAAAGGGATATATGTCTTAGAGTTATGAATCGAGCCGGAGGACGGAAAGCGTCTCGAAGGGGTAGGACTCCTCGACGACGGTGGAGACGGCGAAGCCCGTCGATTCGGCGTGGGCGACGACTTCCTCGAAGCCCGTGAGCGTGCTCACGAGGAGGAGGACGCGCCCGCCGGGACGGAGGACCCGGCCCACCGAGTCGAGGAAGGGGTCGACCACGGCGCGGCCGGATTCGCCCCCCGAGAGCGCGCGTTCCATCCAGTCTCCCCAGTCGTTGTCGGGGTCGGTCGGGAGGTAGGGCGGATTGAAGAGGACGGTGTCGAGACTCCCGGTTCGGAACGGAGAGACGAGGTCCGCGCGAACGACGTCGAGGCCGCGGTCGCGCGCCGTGCGACAGGCGTGGGGGTTGACGTCGCTGGCGAGGACCGTACAGTCCGTCTCGTCGGCGACGCGTTCGGCCACCCACCCCGACCCGGTGCCGACTTCGAGCGTCAGGCCGCGGGCGTGGTCGACGGCCGCCTCGGCGAGCAATCGGGAGTCCTCGGCGGGTTGGTAGACGGCCGTCTCCACCCCTCGGCGGGCGGCGAGGTCCGGCGTCGCGTCCTCGTCAGTCATCGTCGCCACCGTCGGCCGCCGGCGCCACCTCGCGGGACTCGCCCGCGAGGACGAATCCGCCCTCCTCCGGGCGCCCGGTGAGTTCGCGCTGGGGGAAGGGTATCTTGATGCCCTCCTCTTCGAAGGCGTCGCTGACCGCCTCGATGACGGCGGTGCGGGCGCGCCACATCCGGCGAGCGCTGGGGTTGTCTATCCACACCCGCACGCCGAAGACCACCGCCGAGTCGCCGAAGCGCTTGCCCACCACCTGCGGCGTCGGCACCGGCATGATGGCGTCTAACTCCTCGACGGCGTCGAGGGCGACGCTCGCGGCGTGTTCGGGGTCGGCGTCGTAGTCGACGCCCACCTCCACCTCGATGCGGAGGCGGCCCTTGCGCGTGCGGTTGATGATGGGCTTGCCGCTCACCTCGTCGTTGGGGAGCATCACGTACTCGCCGTCGAAGGTCTGGATGCGCGTGTTGACGACGGTGATGTCGGTGACGATGCCCTCCCGGTCGCCGATTTCCACCCAGTCGCCGATTTCGAACGGTCGGGAGAACATGAGGACGAACCCCGCGAGGACGGCCCCGAGGGTCTGGCGGGCGGCCATCCCGACGACGATGCCGAGAAAGCCCGCGCCGAGGAGGAGGTTGCTGAGGTCCCGGGTGAACAGGCCGACGACGACGAGGAGCGCGATGGTGTAAAGCGACACCTGCGTCAGTCGGTAGAGTATCTCGCGTTGGTGTTCGCTGATGCCCGACCGCGTGCCCGTGAGTTCGCCGATGAGGCGGCCCACGAACCCGGTCAGGGCGTACGTCCCCGCGAGCACCACCACCGCGAGCAACACCTTCCCCGCGAGGTCCTCCAGTCCGAGGTTCTGATAGGAGCGTTCGAGCGGTCCGCCGAGGTTCCACAGGAAGACCAGTGCGACGATGCCGCCGCCGGTCACGAGCGTCACGGCGGCGGAGACGGCGAGTTTCTGGACCGACCGCCCGCCGGCCGTTCCCTCGGGGTTCTGCCACCGTCGGGCGCCGTACCGGACCACCAGTACCGCCGCGACGACGGCGAGGGTCAGGGCCGCCCGCGCGAGGGTCGACCCCGACTGGAGGGGATGGGCGAGGTCAGCCATCCGTCACCCCCCGGCCGTACTCCTCGGCGAGACGCGAAAGCGCCGCGAACTCGTCCGGTCGGAGGTCCCCCGCCCGGCGCGAGAGGCGGTCCTCGTCGGCGGCGGCGACGACCGCCTCGGGGTCGGACAGCCCCGAGATGTGCGCCGTGTTGCGGATGGCGTTGCGGAGGGTCTTGCGTCGCTGGGTGAACACCGCCTTCACGAAGTTGAGGAAGAAAGCCTCGTCGCCCACCTCGTAGTCGGGGTCGCGGGGCGTCGTCCGCACGACGGCACTGTCGACGGCCGGCGGCGGCGCGAACGCCTCCGGCGGCACCGACTCGACCACCTCGACGTCGGCGTAATGTTGGGCGCTCACCGACAGGCGACCGTACTCGCTCGTGCCGGGGTCGGCGGCCATGCGCTCGGCGAACTCCTTTTGAAACATCAACACCGTCGGCCGCTCGCGGGGGAGCAGACGAAACGTTATCTCGCTGGAGACGCCGTAGGGGAGATTCGAGACGCTCGCGGTGAAAGACGGGAGGGAAACGTCGAGGGCGTCGCCGGCGACGACGGTCAGGCGGTCGTCGTCGACGTCGGCGGCGAACTCCCGGCGGAGAAACGCCGCGAGGTCGGCGTCGCGTTCGACGACGGTCACGCGGTCGCAGGTGGCCAGCAGACGGTCGGTGAGTGCGCCGGTCCCGCCGCCGACTTCGAGGACGTGACTCCGGTCGGCGTCCTCGGGGAGGTAGGTCGGCAGGCGGTCGAGGACGCGGTCGTCGACGAGGAAGTGTTGGTCGCGGTCGGGGTCGCCCCTGACGCCCGCCCGTCGGCACAGACGGTCCGGGTCTCGGCGTTCGGTGCGGTCCGACTCGGTCATTGGACGGGGTAGCGCACCGGCGGGTGTAAACCCCTCGCTATCGCTCGCCGTCCTCGCGCCGGACGAACGTCCGGTATTTGAGGTCTTCGTCGCGCAGTTCCTCCATGATGCGGTCGACGAGGACGCCCTTCGGGTCGTGAAGCCCGGAGATGCGCTCTTCGAGGTCGTCGAAGCTCTCGAAGGGACCGCGCTTTCGCTCGTCCAGGACGTTGTTGCGCAGTTTCTTCCCGATGCCCGGCAGGAGGTTGAGCTGGTGGAGGCGGAGGGTGATGGGCTGGGCGTCGTTGAAGAAGTCCACGAACCGCCGTTCGTTGGCGTCGACGATCTCCTCGACGACGTACTCCAGTTCGGAGTGGGCGGCGTTCGAGAGGTCGTCGTAGGTCACGTCGCGGACGCTCTCGACGGCGTCGCGCGCGTCGGTGGGGTCGACCACCACCCGGTCGCCGATGCTCACGTCCGCCTCGTCGGCGACGGTGAGTTCGAGCAGTCGGAAGTCGGCCTCGCCGAGTGCGTAGGCGAGTGGCGACTTCTTGTACTGGGGGCGGTCGTCGCCCGGTCGCCCGTGAGGCAGGTAATCGAGGACGACCGCGTGGATCCGGTCCTCGGCCTCCGTAGTGTTGGCGTCGGCCTCGGCGTCGGAGTCAGCCTCACCGCTCTCGGAGGTCGTCATGTAGAAGACGTACGGTCACCGTCTATTTAAAAAGTCGGCCGATTGGCGTTACAGGACGACGCGGTCGACGTCGGCGACGCCGGCCCGGCGGACGACCGCCCGCACGGGGTCGCGCGCGCCACAGAGGTTGTCGGAGTCGCCGTCGAGGACGAGCAGTTTCGCCTCGCGGCCGGGTTCGACGACGCCGCAGTTCAGTCCGGCGAGGTCGGCGCCGTTGACCGTCGCCATCCGCAACACCTCGCGGGCCGAGGCGTCGGTGAGTTTGGCGGTGAACTCCATCTCGCGGAACATCGACGGACTGTTGAGCATGACGTTGTCGGTGCCGAGTGCGACGGTCGTGCGGTCGAGGAGGTCCCGGACGGGGGGGACGCCGACGCCGGTGACGAGGTTCGACCGCGGGCAGACGACGACCGGAATCTCCTCGCTCGCCACCCGGTCGAGGTGGTCGGGTTCGGCGTGGACCATGTGGACGAGGAAGTCGGGGTCGAGGTCGAGGGCGGCGGCCACGTCGTCGGCGTCGCGTTCGCCGGCGTGGATGCCGAAGGGCTTGCCCGCCTCGCGGGTGGCCGCGCGTTCCGCCGAGAAGTCGGCGTCGCGGGCGCCGGACGCGCCGAAGCCGTCGGCCGCCCGCATCGCGTCGACCGTTTCCCGCCCGAGCACCACCGCCGTCAGGTCGCGCCCCGACAGCGCCGTCCGGATGGTCTCGACGCCCGCGACGCCCCCCTCGCGGAACTCCACGAACGCCGTCGTCCCCGACCGCTCCATGAACCGGAGGGTCCGCGCCATGGCCTCGGCTTTCTCCTCGTCGCTGGCCGCCCGGAGCAGGCGGTGTTTGAGACCGTCCGGCGGCGCGACGAGTTCGTCCAGCGAGAGACCGCCGCCGGCCTCCTTGGCGATGGAGTCGCCGATGTGGGTGTGTGCGTTGACGAAGGCCGGACAGACGAGGGCGTCGCTGTCGGTGTCGCACTCTTCGATAGCGACGACGTCGCCGTCTTCGACGACGACTCGCCCCTCGACGGGGTCGAACTCGCGGCCGCGCAGAATCGTCCCCTCGACGTGCATACCGGGAGTGGTGCGGGACGACCCTTGAATCTACTCGAACTCGTCGAGGGTGGCCCGGCGGCCGTGGCGCACCTCGGTGACGAGGGCGCCCTCGATGTCGAGACCGAGCGTCTCGGCGGCGACGGGACCGACGCGGTCGACGGCGTCGGCGGGGGCGTAGACGCCGAGGCGCCACTGGTTGCGCCCCGCCGCGCGGAGGGTGCTCACCAGCGGCGACTGCCGGTCGAGGCGTCGAATCTCGCCGTTGACGACCACCCGCGTCGAGGACTCCTGCATCTCGGGGTCGGGCGGCACGTCGACCACCACCGAGTCGGGGTCGAGGTCGACCCGGTCTGCCACCGCGCGTTCGAGGGCGCGAATCCCCTCGGCGTCGGTCTCGCGGAGGTCGGCCGGCACGTCCGGGAGTTCGGCCCACACCGCCCGCTTATAGAGGTCGCGCGTCGAGAGGCGGTCGGCGAAGTCGGCGGTGGCGTCCTCGCGGCGGAGGGCGACGAGGAGGTCGGCGTCGTCCATCCGGCGAATGGCCTCGGGGTCGTACCCCTCGTCTTCGACGAGTCGCTCGGTCGCCCGGCGGAGCATCGCCTTGCCGATGCGGGCGACGTGGTGTTGATAGACGGTGGGGTTCATCAACGCGCGGGCGACCAGCAGACTCTCGGCCGTCTGGACGTTCCCCTCGTCGAGGACGAGTTGGCCGTCGACGAAGGCGAGTTCGCGCACCAGTCGGCCGTGGTCGATGGTGCCGTAGGGGACGCCCGTGTGGTGGGCGTCGCGCACGAGGTAGTCCATGCGGTCGACGTCGAGTTCGCCGGAGACGAGTTGGCCGTACTGGCCCTCGCCGGCGACGAGGCCGGCGACGCGCGACGGGTCGAGACCGTGGTCGCGGAGGACGGTCCCCACCCGCCCCCGCGCCAACAGGTCGCCCACGTCGTCGTGGTACTTGCCGGTGTAGCGATAGAGGAGGGATTCGACGTTGTGGCTGTAGGGGGAGTGGCCCACGTCGTGGAGGAGGGCGGCGGCGCGGACGCGTTCGGCCGCCCGGCCCTCGACGCCGAGGTGGTCGAGCACCCGCGAGGCGAGGTGGTAGACGCCGAGGCTGTGTTCGAAGCGCGTGTGATTCGCCGAGGGGTAGACCAGCGACACCGTCCCGAGTTGGCGAATCCGCCGGAGGCGTTGCATCGTCGGCGTGTCGAGCAACGCCTCGGCGACGCCCGTGACCTCGATGTGGTCGTGGACGCTGTCTTTGATGGTCGCCATGGCGGCGGTAGGGCGCCCTCGGACATAAACCTCGGACGTGCGGGCGGTCGGCACGAGGGGGAACACACAAATCACCTCCGGCGCTACGACGACCATGGTCACGTTCCTCGCCGGGGGCACGGGCACGCCGAAACTGCTCGACGGGGTGGACGCCGCGTTCGACCCCGACGAGGTGACGGTCGTCGCCAACACCGGCGACGACGTGGAACTCGGCGGCCTCCTCGTCTGCCCGGACCTCGACACCGTCCTCTTTCACGGCGGCGGCGTCCTCGACCGAGAGACGTGGTGGGGCGTCGCGGGCGATACGACCGCGACCCACGACGAACTCCACCGCCTCGCCGACGCCGCCGGACTCGACTCCGGGCCGCGCTACCTGCCCGACGAACGACAGACGACGGGGCGATATCTCGCACGCTGGCGGCGCTTCTCCGGCGTCGCGGAGTTCATGGAACTCGGCGACCGCGACCGCGCGGTCCACGTCACGCGAACCAGCCTCCTCGACGAGGGGGCGTCGCTCACCGAGGTGACGCGAACGCTCGCGGACGCCTTCGGACTCGACGCGACGCTCCTGCCGATGAGCGACGACCCCGTGGCGACGACGATACACACCGACGAGGGCGCGATGCACTTCCAGGAGTACTGGGTGGCCCGGCGCGCCGACCCCGCCGTCGAGGACGTGGAGTTCCGGGGCGCGTCGCGGGCCGAACCCACCGACGCGGTGTGCGACGCCCTCACGGAGCCAGTGGTCGTCGGTCCCTCGAACCCCGTCACGAGCGTCGGTCCCATTCGAGCGCTCGGGGGCGTCGAGGACGCACTCGCCGAGACGCCCGTCGTCGCCGTCTCCCCGTTCGTCGAAGACGAGGCGTTCTCCGGGCCGGCGGCGGCGTTGATGGCGGGCGTGGGTCTGGACCCCTCGACGGCCGGCGTCGCCGACGCCTACCCCTTCGCCGACGCGTTCGTCCTCGACACCGACGACGGCACGGAACTCGACCGGCCGGTGGTTCGCACGGACACCCGACTCGACGGTCCCGGGGACGCCCGGCGCGTCACGCGCGCCGTCGCCGACGCGTTCGCGGCCGTCGGCGTCGACGTAGACGGCGGCACGGAGGAACCGTGACGCGCCTCGCGCTGGCGAGTCTGAGCGGCGAGTCGGACGCGGCGTGGGCGCGGGCCGGCGCGGGCCACGCCGACCTCGCCCTCCTCGGCGGGGTTGCCCTCGACGCCGACGCCCGACTGGCCGCTCGAAAACTGGTGGCGCGCGGGCGCTCGGAGTACCTCCCCCCGGACCCGCTGGTCTTTCTGGACGTGCAACTCTCGGCGTTGCGCGGCGTGCCACTGCGCCCCGGCGCGAACGTCCGGAGCGCGACGGTCGACCCGGTGCGCGATGCGGCGCGGGTCTGTGCCGCCCACGACGCGGTGCTGGAGGTGAACTCCCACTGCCGGCAGGAGGAACTCCGCGCCGTCGGCTGTGGCGAGACGTTGCTCCGGGACACCGACCGCCTGTGTGACCACGTCGCGGCCGCCGCCGACGCGGGCGCGACGGTGAGCGTGAAGGTCCGCGCCGAGGTTCCGGGGGTCGACCTCGCGGCGACGGCCCGCCGGGTCGCCGACGCCGGCGCCGAGGCAATCCACGTCGACGCGATGGACTCCGAATCGGTGGTGGGCGACGTCGTCGACGCGGCGCCGGATTTGTTCGTCGTCGCCAACAACGGCGTGCGCGACCGGGAGACGGCGTGGGAGTATCTGGAGTACGGCGCCGACGCGGTGAGCGTCGGTCGGCCGAGCGACGACCCCGCCGTCCTCCGGCGGGTGCGACGCGCGGTCGACGCGTGGGTCGAACGACGGGAGGCGCGGCGGCCGTGAGCGACCGCGACGACCCGACCGCCGACGCCGACCACCCCCGCCCGCATCTGACCCCTGCCGACCACGCCGAACTCGCCCTGACGCTCGAAGTCGCCAGCACGCCGAAACCGGGCAACGTCGACCGCCACCGCGACCACGACGACCTGCGATTCGAACACTTCCTCGCGGGCGCGGTGGGCGCGCGCCGGGGTCTCGAACTGGCGGCCGAGGGCGCACCCGTCGGCGAAGCCTTCGAACGAGCGGTCCGTGGCATGAGCCAGCAGTCGGGCGGCAACACGCAGTTCGGCTGTCTGCTCCTCCTCGTCCCCCTCGTGTGCGCGGCGGCGGGCGGCGAATGCTCCTCGCGGGGCGTGCGCGCGGTGGTCGAGTCCACCACGGTCGACGACGCCGCCGCCTTCTACCGCGCCTTCGAGTACGTCGACGTGGCGGTGGGCGACCCCCCGGCCGACGCCGACGCCCTCGACGTTCGCCGGGGCGCCGACGCGGTGCCGACCCTGCGCGAACGCGGTCTGACCCTCCACGACGTGATGGAGACGGCGGCGGACCGCGACGGCAACGCCCGCGAGTGGACGACCGGGTTCGAGCGAACCTTCGCCACCGCCGAGGCCGTCCGCGCCGACGACGGTCCCGTGACCGACCGCCTCGCGCGCGCGTTTCTCGACGCACTGGCCGACCGCCCCGATACGCTGGTCGCAACCGAACACGGCGCGGACGTGGCGCGCGAGGCGAGTCGACGGGCCGAAGCGGTGCGGGGCGACCCCGACGCCGTCGAGGAACTGGCCGAGGCGTTCGTCGCCGAGGGAATCAACCCCGGAACGACGGCGGACCTCGTCGCGGCGGCGGCGTTCGTCGCTCTCGAACGGGGGGTGTCGGTGTGAGCGAGGAGTGGCCCGTCTCGCTCCGGGGGGTCACCGAGTCGGTGGTGGCGACGCTCGGACCGAACGACCGCTGGAATCAGGCGGCACTCGGCCTGCACGCGCCAGACGACGGGGACGACGACGCCGACCCGGACGCCCCCGTCACGGCGACGACGTGGGGGCGGACCCGCACCCGTCGCAACTTCGAACGCGAGGGCGGGGGCGTGGTGCAGTTCACGAGCGACCCCGTGGAGTTCGTCGACGCGGCGTTGAGCGTCTTCGAGACGGCCGACCCGGTCCTCCCCGGCGCGGACGCGTGGGTCGAGGTGGCGGCGACGCGCGTCGAGACGGGCGAGTCGGAGGGGACGGAGTGGGCGCGGTGGGAACTCCGGCCGACGGCGGCGACGGTGCGCGAGACGCGCGTGCCGACCATCAATCGCGGCTTCGCCGCCGTCGTCGACGCGACGGTGGCCGCCTCGCGTCTGGACGTGTCCGCCTACGACACGGACGAACTGCTCGCTCGACTCGCCTACTTCGCGGAGACGGTCGAGCGGTGTGGCGGTCGGCGCGACCGAACGGCGTTCGAGCGCATCGACGAACACGCGGGCTGGCGCGAACGGCGGAACGAATCGCTTTAGTGGCTCAACGCCGCACCAGTCGAATATGGCCATCAAACCCAAATACGTCAAACAGTTGGGAACGCTCCTGCTGGAGCGGTATCCCGAGGCGTTCAACACGGAGTTCGAGACAAACAAGGAGAACGTCTCCAAACTGACCAACGTCGAGTCGAAAGGCGTGCGCAACCGCATCGCGGGCTACATCACGCGGAAGAAAGCCAGCGCGGCGGCGTCGGCCTGATTTTCGCGGCGACGGTTCATACGGTTCATCGGACGTCAGTACCGATGGGTCGCCAAGGCGGCCCGGCGAACCACCGGCAGACGGGCACAATCAGCCGTCTCACTCCTCGTCGGCCAGTGGCAACTCCACGACGACGCCCGACACCACGCCGTCGTCGGCGTCGAGTCGGAGGTGCCCGCCGTACTCCTCGACGAGGAGGTGAACGAGACCGAGGTCGAACCCGCCCCACTCGCGGGCGCGAGCGAACGACCCGTCGGAGAAGGAGGCGTCACCGCGCGCGGTGGCGGACCCGTTGTCGGTGACGGTGATGGTGACCGTCTCCCCGTCGACTTCGACGGCGACGGAAACCTGCGGCGACGCGGCGTCGTTGTGTTCGGCGGCGTGGGCCAACAGGCGGTCGAACGCCTCGGTCAGCGTCTCGTCGGCGGTCGCCCGGACCGCCGAGGGACACGAGACGTCGAACCGCACCGAGGGGTAGGCCCGGCGGGCGGTCTCTATCGCCCCTTCGACCACCGGCACGAGGTCGAACGTGCGGGACTCGCCGGCCGACGCGTCGCTCGTGAGGCGTCTGACCGTCCGCACGAGGTCGACCACGTCCGTACACCGGCGTCGGGCGAGGGCAACGTCGTCGTCGGCGTCGTCCGGGGCGGCCGTCGCCACCGCGTCGAGTTTGGCGAGGACGAGGTTCATGTCGTTGAGGACGTGGTGCCGGAGGAGTCGGTTGAGGAAGTCGAGTCGCGCACGCTCGGCGTCGAGGGCGCGTTCGCGGTCGACCCGCGGCGTGACGTCGCGGAGGACCGACAGATGCCGGCCGGGGCGGACGTGGGCGGTGGCGGCGAACTCGACGGTACGGACCTCGCCGTCCGGGCGGAGGATGCGGGTCTCGCCGCGCATCTCGCCGCGTTCGAGGAAGGTCGCCCACTCGGCGTCGACGTCCGCGTCGTCGGGGAGGAACTCGTCTAAGGTGCGACCGCGCAACTCCGACCGGGAGACGCCGAACAACGTCGCCGCCGAGGGGTTCGCCGAGACGTAGCGCCGTTCGTCGTCGGCGATGACGAGTGCGTCGAGGGTGCCCTCGAACACCGCACGGAAGCGGCGTTCGTGGTCGCGGAGACGCGCAGTGCGGCGCTTCGAGCGCACGTCGTACCGGCTGACCCCCAGTCCGACGACGGCGCCGGTGGCCGCGAAGTCGTAGACCAGAAAGAGCGGCGATTGGACGACGTGGCCGTGCCAGACGTGGAGGAAGAGGAGGTACGCGGAGACGCCGCCGCCGAGGAGGAGACCGGCGACGACCCAGAACGCGGCGGTGGTCGCGGCGACGGCGTCGTCGGCACCCCACCGCAACCACGCCCCCACGCCGAACAGGGCGAGACCGAACAGGAACGGGACGACGTCGCCGGCGACGGCAGGGAGGGTGACGGGGTGGGCGGAGAGGTGGTAGGCGGGGACCGCCGAGACGGCGACGCCGACGGCGGCGACGACGGCACTCCCGACGCGTCGCATTTGCATCGAGGTGGCGCGCCCGAACGACGGGACGAACCGCGTCGCGGACCGGCGGCTCGCGCCCGCCCGTCGCCCCGGGGAAGTCTGCCTTCCGCCGGCCGATTGCCCGCCTTGACCGCTCACTACCCCCCACCCACGAGAGACGGACGTATATGCGTACTGACATCGCGGGGACGCCCTTAAAATCGGTCTGCGCGGCCGGCCGCCGTCCACGCGTCGGTGGGGGCGTCGGTGGGGACGCGCACCGGTCGCCCCTTCGTGGCGGCGAGGCGGCCGGCGAAGGCCCACCGCTCGCCGTCCCACGTCTCGGCGGGCGTCTCGGCGGCGGCGGCCGCGGCGGCGCGTTCGCCGTCGCGGAGGTGGGCGCCGACGGCGGCGGCGATGGCCGCCGCCTCCGCGTCGTCGGCGTCGTCCGGGACGTCGAGGGCGTCGAGCAACGGGATGGTGGTCGTCATGGGTCAGATGGGGATGTTGCCGTGTTTCTTCTCCGGGTTCGAACGGCGCTTGCTCGTGAGCATGTGGAAGTCGTCGACGAGGCGCCGGCGCGTCTCCTGGGGTTCGATGACGTCGTCGATGAACCCCCGGTCGGCGGCGGTGTAGGGGTTGGCGAACTCCTCGCGGTACTCCTCGACGAGTTCCTGCCGGCGGGCGTCGGGGTCGTCGGCCGCGTCGAGTTCGTCGCTGTAGAGGATGTTGACGGCGCCCTGTGGACCCATGACCGCGAGTTCGGCGGTGGGCCACGCGTAGTTCACGTCGGCGCCGAGGTGTTTCGACGCCATGACGCAGTAGGCGCCGCCGTAGGCCTTGCGCGTGATGACGGTGAGGAGGGGGACGGTCGCCTCGGAGTAGGCGTAGAGGAGTTTCGCGCCGTGGCGGATGATGCCCCGGTGTTCCTGGTCGGTGCCGGGCATGTATCCCGGCACGTCCACGAAGGTGACGATGGGGATGTTGAACGCGTCACAGAAGCGGACGAACCGCGCGCCCTTCATGCTCGCGTCGACGGTGAGGGTGCCGGCGTTCGACCGGGGTTGGTTGGCGACGACGCCGACGGCGTGGCCGTCGAGGCGGCCGAATCCGACGGCGACGTTTTTCGCCCACCCCTCGTGAATCTCGAAGAAGGAGCCCTCGTCGACGACGCCGTCGATGACGTCGGTCACGTCGTAGGGCTTTTGCGGTTGGTCGGGGACGACGTCGGTCAGGTCGTCGGCGCTCCGGTCGGGGTCGTCCCACGGGTCGACGCGCGGGGGGTCCTCGACGTTGTTCTGCGGGAGATAGGATAGCAGGCGACGGATGTTGTTGAGGGCCGTCTCCTCGTCGGGGAAGGTCTTGTGTGCGACGCCCGTCTTCGTGGCGTGGGTGTTCGCGCCGCCGAGTTCCTCGAAGGTCACCTCCTCGCCCGTGACCGTCTTGATGACGTCCGGGCCGGTGATGAACATGTGGCTGGTGTCCTCGACCATGAAGACGAAGTCGGTGATGGCGGGCGAGTAGACGGCGCCGCCGGCACACGGGCCCATGATGGAGGAGATCTGGGGGACGACGCCGGAGGCCTGTTCGTTGCGGTGGAAGATGTCGGTGAAGCCGGCGAGACTGCGGACGCCCTCCTGAATCCGGGCGCCGGCGGAGTCGTTGAGACCGACGATGGGCGCGCCGACATCCATCGCCTTGTCCATCACCTTACAGATTTTCTCGGCCATCACCTCGCCGAGCGACCCCCCGAAGACGGTGAAGTCGTGGGCGAAGACGAACGTCTTCCGGCCGTTGACGTCGCCGTAGCCCGTCACCACGCCGTCGCCGGGGAGTTTCTTCTCCTCCATGCCGAACTTGTGGGTCCGGTGGGTGCGGAACTGGTCGAACTCGTTGAAGGTGCCGTCGTCGAGGAAGTAATCGACCCGTTCGCGGGCGGTCATCTTCCCCTTCGAGTGCTGGGATTCGATGCGGTCCTCGCCGCCGCCGAGGAGCGCACGCTCCCGCTTTTCGCGGAGTTCCTCGATGCGGTCTTCCATCGTCACGGCCGACCACCACTCATTGTCCGATTCAACTTCGACATCGGGCAAAAGGATTCCGACGCGAGACGGTCGGCGGGAGTCCCGACGATATTCACCGGTTCCGACGCGCCGATTCGGAGACGGTGGCGAGTCGAGGGTCGGAGACCCCTCGGCTTGGCGACGAGACGCCCGCTCGTAGTGTTTCGTGTGGCGGTGTACCGCCGGGTCGCCGCTCCGTCCCGGCGACCCAGCGGCAGTGACTCACACCAAACCTATCAGACGAGGGGCGCGGCGAGGAGACCAGCCCGGACCGCGAGCGACTGGAGACCCAACAGCAGGGTGACGAGGACGCCCAACGGGACGAGCGTGCGGACGAACCAGAGCCACGCGAGGGCGCCGGATTCGCTCAGGCCGGTGCCGCGCCGGAGTTCGTCGACGGCGTCGCCGGCGTCGACCCATCCGACGAACGCGACGAGACAGAGCACCGACAGGGGGAGGAGGAGGTTGTAGGCGACGGCGTTGTACCACGCCAGAATCGACAGGCCGAACGCGCTCGGCACGCCGAGTAGAAAGATGACGAGACCGAGAGCGCCCGCGACGACGGGCCGCGAGCGGTCGGCGTTGTCGACGAGGTAGGACGTGACCACCTCGAGCAGACTGATGGCCGAGGAGAGCGCGGCCAACAGGAGGACGACGAAGAAGGCGACGCCGAACAGGCGCCCGAGGGGTAACTGCGCGAACGCGCCGGCGAGCGTGATGAACGCGGCGCCGAGTCCGCCGCTCCCGGGGTCGATGCCCAGCGAGAAGAGGATGGGAAAGACCACCAGTCCCGCGAGCAGTCCGACGAACGTGTTGAGGACGACGATGGTGGCGCCGTCGGTGGGGAGGGAGTCGTCGCGGCCGAGATACGAGGCGTAGGTTATCATCGCACCCATCCCGAGCGAGAGGGTGAAGAAGGCCTGTCCGACGGCCGCCGGGAGGATGCTCCCGAGATTCGAAAGCAGGGCGTCGAGGTCCGGCGTGAGGTAGTAGGCGTAGCCGGCGGCGGCGCCGTCGAGGCTTCCCGCCCAGACGGCCAACCCGACCAGCAGGACGACGATGCTCGGCACCATGACCTTCGTGGAACGCTCGATGCCGTCGGTGACGCCGAAGGCGACGACGCCGACGGTCAGCGCCATGAACAGGGCGTGGAAGGCGACGGCCTCGGGACCGGCGGAGACAGCGTTGAAGTACGCCTGCGACCCGGAGAAGTACGCCCCCTGTGCGCTTCCGAGGACGTACCGAATGACCCACCCGCCGACGACGCTGTAAAACGAGAGAATCCAGAACGCGGAGAGCGACCCGAGGGCGCCGACCACGCGCCAGTTGCGGTGACCGAGGCGCGCGAAGGCGTCGACGGGGTTGCGTTCGGCGCGCCGGCCGACGACGAACTCCGAGAGCATGGCCGGAAAGCCGATGAGCGAGACGGCGAGGAGGTAGACGACGATGAACGCCGCCCCGCCGTTGTTGCCCGTCTGGAAGGGGAACTGCCAGACGTTACCGAGTCCGACCGCGCTCCCGACGGCGGCGAGGACGAACCCCGCACGCGTCGCCCACGTCTCTCGTTCGGTCATCGTGCGTGCCTGCCGACTGACGGAAAAAAGGCTCACGGTTCGTCTCGTCGCGCGCGAGAGCGCCGCTCACGCCTCGCCGTAGACGGGCACCGCCGCACCGCTTACCGGACCGGCGGCGTCGGAACAGAGAAAGCAGACGACCCGCGCGATGTCGGCGGGGTCGACCCACGCGTCGTGGTCGGCGTCGGGCATCATCTCGCGGTTCATCGGCGTGTCGATGACGCTCGGCATGATGGCGTTCGCGCGCACCACGCCCTCGTTTTCTGCGGCCATCGTCTCGGTCAACAGGCGCACGCCCGCCTTCGAGGCGCGGTACGGACCGTCGCCCTCGCCGCCCGAGAGCGAGGACCGCGCGGAGACGCTCACCACCGCCCCCTCCGTCTCGCGGAGGTGTGGCAGGGCGTGTTTCGACGCGAGGAACGCCGTCTTGAGGTTCACGTCGAACAACAGGTCGAACGTCTCGACGTCCGTCTCGTCTATCGGCGACCCGCCGCGCCACGTCCCAGCGACGTTACAGAGGACGTCGAGGCGGCCGTGGTCGTCGACGACCGACGCGACGGTGTCGGCGACGCTCGCCTCGTCGGTGAAGTCACACTCGTAGAAGTCGACGCCCGCGTCGGGGTCGAGGAGGGCGTCCTCGTCGTCGGGCGCGACCACGTCGGCGGCGGCGACGGTGGCGCCCGCGTCCCGGAACGCCGCGACGACTGCGCTCCCGAGGGCACCGCTCGCGCCGGTGACCAGCGCGACCGAGTCGCCGAAGTCGAAGCTGACTGACATGGCGTGTGATTCGGTACCGAGGCGCAAAAAGTTCGGGGCGATGACGGCGTCGAGAGCGGGAGCGACCCCGAACGACGACCCCGCCCGAACGACGACCCCGGAGTCAGGGCGTGACGACGAGTTTCCCGAGGAATCTGTCTTCCATCACGTCGATTTGGGCCTGCGCCGCGTCGTCGAGGTCGTAGGTGCGAGCGACGTCGAGTTCTATCTCTCCGTCGCCGAGGAGTCGGGCCATCCGCCCGAGGGGACGGGCCAGATCGGGGGTGTTGAACATGCTCATGAACTGGAAGCTGACGTCCTTGCCGCGGGCGGCGCCGTCGTTGGTGAGCGTGATTTCGGGGTCGTTCTCGCCGATGCCGACGACCCGGGCGGCGTGGGCGGCCACGTCGGCGTCGAACTGGAAGTAGTCGTCGAGGCGGTGGTCGAGAATCACGTCCGGTCCGCCGTCGCTGGCTTCCACGACGGCCTCGCGGAGGTCGTCGCGGGCGTAGTCGAGGACCGCGTCGGCGCCGAGGGCGTCGAGTCGGTCGTGGTAGGTGGGCGAGGCGGTGGTGACGACCCGCGCGCCGGCGGCGGCGGCGAGTTGGACGGCCATGTGGCCGACGCCGCCGCTCCCGCCGTGAATCAGCGCCGTCTCGCCGGGTTTCAGTTCCGCGTGGTCGATGAGCGCGCGGTAGGCGGTGACGCCCGCGACGCCGAGTCCGGCGGCGGCGACGGTGTCGACGCCGTTGGACAGGTGCGCAAGGCGGTCGTCCGGGACGGCGACGTACTCTGCGTACGAGCCGTAGAACTCCTGATTCAGGCCGGTGCCGACGACGCGGTCGCCAACCTCGTAGCCCTCGACGTCGTCGCCGACGTCGACGACTTCGCCGGCGACGTCCACGCCCGTCACCATCGGGAGCGTGAAGGGTTCGTATCCCCCTTCTCGGAAGTAGGTGTCGACGGGGTTTACGCCCGCGCCGTGGACCTCGACGACGACCTCGTGGCCGGTGGCCTCGGGTCGGTCTACCTCGTCGACCTGTAGTACGTCCGGTCCGCCGTATTCGTGGTATCGAACGGCTCGCATGGGCGAGTCGTACACGGAGTGACCGGATAAAAGTGGAGGTGCCGGCATGGCGCCGGCGCCAATCCCGAACGCTTACGCTCCTGCCGTGGCCCAACTCGACCATGTCCGAGACAGTGCTACTGGTGGGCGGCGGCGGGCGCGAACACGCCATCGCCCGCGCCGTCGCACCGTCGGCCGACCTCTACGCGTGCGCGTCGAACCGCAACCCCGGCATCGCGGCCCTCGCCGAGGGCTTCGAGAGCGTCGACGAGGAGGACGCCGACGCCATCGTGGCCTACGCCGAGGAAGTGGGCGCGACGCTAGCCGTCGTCGGTCCCGAATCGGCGCTCGCGGCGGGCGTCGCCGACGCCCTCGACGACGCCGGCGTCTACACCTTCGGCCCGCGCGCCGAGGCCGCCCGCATCGAGACGGACAAGGCCTACCAGCGACGGTTCATGCGCGACAACGACGTGCCGGGCTGTCCCGACTTCGAGACGTTCGAGGACGTGGACGCCGCCTGCGACTACATCGACGCCTACGACGGCGACCTCGCGGTCAAGCCCGCCGGACTCACCGGCGGGAAGGGCGTGAAGGTGACCGGCGACCAGGTGACCAAAGCCGAGGCGAAGGCGTACCTCCGCGACGCCGACTACGACCGCGTCGTCCTGGAGGAACGCCTCGTCGGCGAGGAGTTCACCGTCCAGG
>JBDGTR010000049.1:0-16861 GCA_042216635.1 Haloplanus sp.
ACTCGGGACAGAACATCAGCGCCGCGCTCCCGTCCGTGATGGGACAGAAGTCGTAGAGTCGAAGCGGGTCGGCGACGATTGGCGATTCGAGGACCGTCTGTAGGTCCACCTCCTTCTGGAACTGCGCGTGGGGGTTGTCGACGCCGTGTCTGTGGTTTTTCACCGCCACCTTCGCCAGACTCTCGCGGGGCGCGTCGTAGGTGTCGAGGTAGAGACGCGCGGTCAACCCCGCGAAACTCGGCAGGGTGACGCCGTGTTTGTACTCGGCGGGGTGGGTGATGGAGGCGATGACGTCCGTCGCCTCGGCGGTGGACTTGTGGGTCATCTTCTCGCCGCCGACGAGGAGCGTCATGTCGCTGGCGCCGCTTGCGACGGACTGCCACGCGTGGTAGACGCCCGCGCCGCCGCTGGAACTCGTCTGGTCGATGCGCGCGGAGTACGCCGGCATCGCCGCCAGGTCGTGGGTGAGCGCGTTCATGATGCCCGTCTGCCCCTCGAACTCGCCGCTCGCCATGTTCGAGACGTAGAGGTGTTCGACGGCGCCCGGTTGGACGCCGGCGTCGGTGAGACACGCCTGTCCCGCCTCCGAGAGCAGGTCGCACACCCAGCCGTCCCGCTGGCCGAACTGGGTCATCGACGCGCCGATGATCGCTACGTTCTCCATACTCGCCAACGCGCAACCCACCGATTTACCGTTTGCCCTTCCGGTGGGCCGCGATACGTGCGTTTCCGGTGGGCCGCGATACGTGCGTTTCCGGTGGGCCGCGACGCGTGCGTTTTAATTGAGCGGCCCGACCACGGGGAGGTATGCGAACCGAACGGGTCGCTCCCGCCGTCGGCGTCGTCGGCTGTCTCGCCGTCCTCCTGACGATGGCCGTACCGTACGTCGTCGCCCCGGGGTGGGGGAGCGAACTCGGGCAGTATTACGCCGCCGGACCGCTCGGCGCCGCCGGCGTCGCCTTCCTCGCACTCGTCTGTGTCGTCGTCTTCCTCGCGGGCGCGCGAGGGCGGACCGACGCCGTGACGGCGGCGGGCATCGCCCTCGTCGTCGGCGTCGGCACCCTCCTCGTCGCGCTCTCGTGGGCGCTCTCGGTGTCGCTGTCGACGCTCTATGGCTTCCCGTTCTCGTGGCTCCCCGACCACCGCTGGGTCGTCGTCGCCGAGACGGCCGTCGTCGTCCTCGCCGCCGCCGGCTACGCCCGCGCGGTGGTCTGACCGCCCGGAAACCGACCGACGTCCGGCGACCGACGACCGGCGACCGACGCACGGCGAGTCGAAAGGCCCTTAAGACGAACCGGCATACGACCTGACGGACTAGGTCGGGCAGTTAGGCCCTGCTCCCTCGCCCGCAGTACGGTCTTGAGCGGGGACCGAACCCGGAGGCGTCCGGTCAGACCGATACGGGCCTCGGGAGCCAACGTGGAAGCCTCGTCCGTCGGGGACAGCGGTCCGTGGCGCCCGTCTGCAGGGACGGTTCGCCACGGTTCGACGGTGGTACCGGGTCAGGCGCGGAAGCGAGCATCCCACCACCGAACGCCGGTCGCTCGAAGGGTCGCGGGGTGGAGGAGGCGACCGGGATTCCCCGTACCGGAACGCCGGGCAAGTCCGCCGTCCGCATTCATACCTGTCTCTGCACCGCCGAGCGAACGCGCCGTCGAGTGCGCAAAATCAGGCGACCGTGGATTCGACGGCTTCCTCGGCGTCGGCGTCGGTATCGGCTCTCGCGTCGTCGCTCGCGCCCGCCCGCGCACCCTCGCGCAACTCGCGTTCGATGTCCTCCCGGCCGCGTTTGAACTCGCCCATCGCCTGTCCCGACGCGCGGGCGAGTTTCGGCACCTTGTTCGCGCCGAACAGGAGGACGACGACGAGCAAGACGACCATCAGTTCGATGCCACCCGGAACGCCCGGGAAGAGGGGGTAGTACATGGTTCGAGCGACGTACGACCGGCGAGCATATCAACAAGCGCCTCTGAGCGCGTCGCCGTCGAAACGGGAGACGAACTCGCCGCAGTCACTCGATTCGACGCCGTCTTCGGAGTCGTTAGCCCGGCGGTAACGCCGTCATACCTATAGTAGAATTTGAAACGATTTTCACCTCGACCGGGGACCTGCCCCCGGTCGAGTGAGCAATGACTTTATCTCCCGCTCGCAAAAACTGTGTTACACCGTAACGTATAACATAGTGACAATCGTTAACATGGCACAGAAGACTGATGGACCGAGAACACCTCGACCTGCTCCGCGAGGAGTGCACCGACGGCAACGTACGGGCGTGTCACACGCTCGAACGACTCTGTGAGGACGACGGGAATCAGGACGCCTGCGAGTACGTCCCGGAGTAGCGCCCACGTCGCGTTCGACGGGGGAGGAACGTCGCTCACGGCGACGGCACGTAGAGCGCGTACAGAATCGAGAGCAGGCCCGCCGCGACGAGAAGCGTCGCAACGAACCCAGCCCGGAAGACGGGGACGCCGAAGAACTCGAAGAGGACGCCCTCCAGTACGCCGCCGACGCTGAGGAGGACGAAGCCGAAGGCGACGTAGAGCATCCGCCGCGCGTCGTTCCGGCGGTAGCCGCGGTAGGCCTGATAGGCGATGAGAACGCCGAGTGCGACGGTGACGAGTTTCGCGGCGACGAACGCGAGGTGGGCCACGGTTCACTTCACCCGCATGCCGCGAACGATGGACGTGAGTCGGTCGGCGGGGTCGGTCTCGACGTCGACGTTCACGTCGAACCCCTCCTCGGCGAGGAACACCTCGATGCGCTCCAGTCGCGCCTCGTACTCGTGGTAGTGACGTCCCGCGGGTCGGACGTGGGTGTGTTCGCTGAGAAAGCCCTGCGCGACGAGGCGGTTGACGCGCCGCGAGACGGTCGGTCGAGACATGCCACACTCCTCGCTGAGTTCCTTCGCCGAGAGGCGGTCGCTTTTCGTCGCCACCAGAATCCGGCGTGCGTACTCGTCGTCGAGCGTCTCGAAGACGTCCGACGGAGTCGGCTCCCCAGTCACACTCGCCTACTCGACGGCGGAGCGTGAAATATCCCGCCGATTTTCCGACTCTGAACGCCAGCGTTGGTATATATGCTCTCTCCGAACCTCTCTCTATACGTAGGTGAATTGATTATGGCGACGAAATCCACTGTCGGACTGAACGAATTAGAGAGCACCGTCGGCGGTTACACCGTCCACGCGCGGGTCCACAGCCTCTCGGCGTGGTTCGTCCTCGCCCTGCGGCTGATGATGGGCTTTGCGTTCGCGTACTCCGGGTTCACGAAGCTCGTCGGCGGCTTCGCGGCGGGCGGCTACCTGACTGGCGCGGCGGCGACCAACGGCAACCCCCTCGCGGGGATGTTCGCGTGGATGGGTGCGACGCCGTGGTTCGTCGCGTTCGTGAACGTCGCCGTCCCGTGGGGTGAGCTGTTCATCGGTCTCGGCCTGCTCGTGGGCCTCCTGACCCGCCTCGCCGCGTTCTTCGGCGCGTTCATGATGCTCCTGTTCTACTTCGGGAACTGGGAGATAGAACACGGCCTCATCAACGGCGACTTCGCCTACATGCTGGTGTTCCTCGCCGTCGCCGCCTTCGCGGCCGGGCGCATCCTCGGTCTCGACCCCCTCGTCGAGAACTACGACGTGGGCGGGGAAACGCTCGTCGAGCGGTACCCCGTCCTCGGGTACGTCCTCGGGTAACCCCGGAGCTTACGTCCGTTTCTCGACGGCCGACCAGATTCGTTCGGCAGTCAGCGGCATGTCCAGCGCCTCGACGCCGAGCGGTTCGAGTGCGTCGAGGACGGCGTTGACGACGGCCGGCGGCGCCGCGATGGCGCCCGCCTCGCCGACGCCCTTCACTCCGAGCGGATTGTGCGGACAGGGCGTCTCCGTCGACGCCCACTCCACTTCGGGGACGTCTGCGGCGTTGGGCATGGCGTAATCCTGTAGCGACGCGGTGAGCAGGTTGCCGCCGTCGTCGTAGACGGCCTCCTCCTGTAGCGCCTGCCCGACGCCCTGTGCGACGCCGCCGTGAATCTGTCCCTCGACGAGTTTGGGATTGATCTGGGTGCCCACGTCGTCGACGGCGACGTACCGCTCGAAGTCGATTTCACCCGTCTCGGGGTCGACTTCGACGATTGCGACGTGGGTGCCGAAGGGGAAGGTGAAGTTCGGCGGGTCGAAGTACGTCGAGGCGTCGAGTCCGGGGTCCATCCCGTCGGGGAGGGCGTCGGCGCCCTCGTAGGCGACGCCGGCCACCTCCCGGAGCGACATCGACCGACTCGGTACGCCGGTCGGGAAGAACTCGCCGTCCTCGAATTCGAGGTCCGCCTCGGCGACTTCGAGGCGGTGGCCGGCGATGCGGCGGGCCTTCTCGACCACCTTCTCGGCGCTCCGCTTGACCGCGACGCCGCCGACGGCCATCGCGCGACTGCCGCCGGTGCCGTTGCCCACGTCCACCGCCGCCGTGTCGCCCTCGCGCACCTCCACGTCGTCGAAGCCGACGCCCAACTCGTCGGCGACGATTTGCGAGTAGCCGGTGCGGTGGCCCGTCCCGATTTCTGCCGTCCCCGTCTTGACCACCACCCGCCCCGAGGGTTTGACGTGGACCTGTCCGTTCTCGTACATTCCGGGACCGACCCCGCAGGCCTCGACGTAACACGAGAGACAGATGCCGAGATACCGCCCCTCCTCGCGGGCGCGTTCCTGCCGGTCGCGGAACGACTCGTAGTCGACCATCTCCAGTGCCTTCGTCAGCGTCTCGTTGTACGCGCCGGAGTCGTAGGTGCGCCCCAGTCCCGTCTCGAAGGGGAAGTCGTCGGGTTGGATGAAGTTCCGCCGGCGCACCGTCGCGGGGTCGAGGTCGAGTTCCCGCGCCACCGCGTGGACCAGTCGCTCGACGAAGTACGTCGCCTCCGGCCGGCCCGCGCCTCGGTAGGCCGACAGCGGCGCGGTGTTGGTGAACACGCCCGTCGTGTGGACGTACGCGGCGGGCACGTCGTACTGGCCGTTTGCCATCAGGCCGAGGTTGGTCGGGACGCCCGACCCGACGGGGACGAGATACCCCCCGACCGGCGCCCGGGTGTCCGCGCGGAACCCCCGGATGGTGCCGTCGTCGTCCACCGCCGCCGCCGCGTTGACGAGGTGGTGACGCGAGTGGATCATCGAGAGGAAGTCCTCGGTCCGCGGCGCCACCCACTTCACCGGACGCTCCAACTGCATGGCACACCACGCCGGGAGCAGATAGCCGGTGTACTGGAAGAGTTTGGCGCCGAAGCCGCCTCCGACGTCCGGCGCACGGACGCGGATGCGGTGGTCTGGTACCCCGAGCGTCGATTCGAGGTCGGCCTGCATCTGGTGGGGTTTCTGCGTCGAGAGCGCCACGTCGAGGGCGTCGTCGCCGGGGTCGTAGCGCGCCGCCGCCGCGCGCGGTTCCATCGCCGTCGGCACCACGCGGTTGATTTCGAGGTCCATCTCCACGACGTTCTCGGCGGCGTCGAGTGCCGCCTCGGCCGCCGCTTCGTCGCCGGTGTCCCACGTGAACGCGACGTTGCCGGGCGCGTCGTCGTGGACGGTCGGCGCGTCGTCGTCGGTCGCCGACCGGGGGTCGACGACCGCCTCGCGGCGGTCGTACGCCACGTCGATGCCGTCGAGGGCGTCGTGGGCGGCGTAGCGGTCCTCGGCGACGACGGCGGCGACGGGTTGGCCCTGATAGACCACCCGCCCGTCGGCCAACAGCGGCTGTTTCGGCGACGCCGCGCCCGTTTCGCCGCCGGCTTCGGCGCCGCCCCCGGCCGGGTCGTCCGTGCGCACGTACCCCGGCGCGTCCGAGTCGCGCACGTCCGCCCACGTCCAGACGCCGAGGACGCCGTCCATCGCTCGCGCCTCGCTCACGTCTATCGACTCGACGGTCGCGTGGCCGTACTGACTGCCGAGCAGTGCGAGGTGGGTCTCCTTCGGATAGCCGATGTCGTCGACGTACTCCGCGTCGCCGGTCAGGAGGTGGCGGTCCTCGCGGCGCTGGACCGACGAACCCAACAGTTCCTCGGGCGGGACGTCGGCGGCGTCGCGTGCGTCGAACGCCATCACTGCGCTCCCGTTCGGCGGACAGTTCGAATCGCCGTACGCGTCCGTTGCATTGTGTCCCTAGATGCATATCGGAACACGCACAAAAACGATTCGTCCGTCCGGGGCGACTTTCGCCTCACTTCGTTCGACAGAAAATGCGCCGGTCGGGAGTCCCGCGAGCGAACGCAGTGAGCGAGGGGGACGTCGGACGGCGCACGAACGGAGTGAGTGCGCCGGCCGGGATTCGAACCCGATGGCGAGACTCGCTTCACTCGTCTCGCGTGATTCGAATCGCTGGCATGGCGATTATGTCTCTCACGTTCGTTCGAGACAATAATGCGCCGGCCGGGATTCGAACCGGAGCAAGACGGTCGCGCTCACTCCGTTCGCGCGCTGCGACTTGCAGGGTTGCGAATCACCGGCGCGCATACACGACTCTCACGTACGTTCGAGTCGGTATGCGCCGGCCGGGATTCGAACCCGGGCCATGAGCTTGGAAGGCTCAGGTCCTACCACTAGACCACCGGCGCGCAGGCCATCTTTCAGGGTGGGGAAATAAGGCCGTTTCCCTTCTAGTCGTCGGCCGAAAAGGCACGGGCGGCCTCGCGGAGTGCCGGCGAGACGCCGGGGACGTCGGCTTCGGTGACGGGGCCGTCGGTCTCCAGTTCCTCGACGCTCTTGGGGAACTCCCGGAGGTCCATGTGGACGGCGATGCCGGCGTTGGCGCCCTCGCCGAGCGAGACGGGAATCTGGTTGTGGCCGGGCGTCAGGTCGCCGACGGCGAGGACGCCCTCGACGCTGGTCCGGCCGTGGTCGTCGACGACGACGGTGCCGTCGTCGTTGCGTTCACAGCCCAGTTCGGCCGCGAGACCGTCGTTGTAGTTCGAACCGTACATCGGGAAGCCGCCGCGGTACTCGCGGACGGTGCCGTCCTCGAACTCGAAGCTCTCAAGCCAGCCGTCGTCGCCGGTGTTGACGCCGGTGACGTCCTCGTGAATCACGTCGACGGGGTGCCCCCGGAGCATGCGGTCGGTCTCGTCGCTCCACTCGGGGTCGACCCCGCGCGTGAGGAGGTCCACCTCGTCGGTGAAGTTGAGCATTATCATGGCGACGTAGGCGGCGCTGTCGTCGTGGCCCATCACGAAGACGGGTCGGTCGACGAACATGTAGGCGTCGCAGTGGAGGCAGTAGTGGAGTCCGCGCCCGGTCCGGGGAAGGGGTGGGTCGGGGCGGACGTCGCTGAATCCCGTGGCGAGGACGACCCGGTCGGCGACGTACACCGAGCCGTCGGTGTCGAGGCGGAAGCGCCCGTCGTCGCCGCGTTCGATGCCGGTGACGTAGTCGCGGTGGTAGGTGGCACCGTAGGCCCGTATCTGCTCGCGCGCCGTCTCCAGGAACTCGGGACCGGAGACGTCCTCGGTGACGCCGACGACGTTGTGCGTATCGAGCATCATCGCGGCCCGACCGACGCCGCGGTCGATGACAACGGTGTCGTGGCCGAGTCGCGTCGTGTACAGCGCCGCCGTCAGGCCGGCCGGTCCGCCCCCGACGACGGCCACCTCGTAACGGGTCGAACCCTCGTGGTCGCTCTCGGTCATCGGGCGTCCGTAGCGGCCGGCGGGGGTTAAGTCCTCCACTCTCGTGTGCGCGCGACGCACGGCTACGGCGGGGCGACGACGGCGTAGCAGTTGCCGCTGGCGAGGAAGGACTCGCGGACGACGAGCGCACTCGCCGAGAGGTCGCGGTCGAACTCGGCGGGGTCGTAGACGTGGTAATACCGGGGCACCGTCTCGCCGCCGGGGAGCGTCCAGTCGACGGTGGTGTCGAAGCCCGCGTCGGCGTCGAAGGCGTCGTGGACGGTGCTCCACGCGCTGACGAGTGCCCGGCCGCCGGGCGCGAGGACGCGCGCGAGTTCGTCGAGGCTGGCGACCCGTCGCTCGCGCGGGCGAAGGTGATGGAGCGTGGCGACGTAGACGGCGAGACCGAAGCGGTCGTCGCGGAAGGGAAGGCGGCCGGCGTCGCCCTGTACGAGAGCGAGGTCGAAGCCCCGGTCGGTCGCTCGACTGCGCGCCGTCGAGAGGAGACCACCGCTGGCGTCGAGACCCACCACCTCGGCGGCGCGGTCGGCGAGGAGTTCGGCGTGGCGCCCGTTGCCACACCCCACGTCGAGGGCGCGGGCGACGGCCTCTGCGTCGGCGACGAACGACTCCACTTCGGGCCACGGATGCTCGCGGGTGGCGGCGAAGTGCGCCGCGATGCGGTTGTACGTCGCCCGGGGGTCCGGGGGACCGGCGTCCGTGGCGTCGTCCATACCGAAGAGTTCGAACGGGGCGCCTAAAGGCGGGTCGGTTCGGCCGGCGAGGTGGCGAGCGGGGCGCCTAAAAGCGGGTCAGATGAACGCGAAGGCGACGTAAGTGACCGCGAGCAGGAAGGCGGCGTGTTTGACGCCGTCGGGAATGCCGCCTTCGGCGAGTTGGCCGGCGACGAGACCGGAACAGAGCGCCTGAATCGCCGAGACGTGGAAGAAGACGAGTCGGTAGGCGTCGGTGTTGACGTCGCCGATGCCGCCGAAGGTACTGGACAGGCCGACCGAGGAGGCGTCGGGCGACGCGGGGAGACCCGCACCGCCGGCTTGCTGGACCGCCGGGATGAACGCCACCGTGAGCGCCGCGATGATGCCGACGAAGACGAAGACGGAGATGTAGATGACGAGGGTGTACGTCAGCATCTCCTGTCGGCGTTCGCGCCGGAGGCGGCGGGTCTCCTGGGCCTCGTCGGCGGCGATGTGAAGGACGGGCGCGATGTCGCCGCTCGCGTCCATGGCGTTGGTGATGAGGGTGACGGACTGTGAGACCATCCGCGAGCGGGTTCGGACGGCGAGTCGTTCGAGGGCGTCCTGTGCGTTCGCGCCCCACTGGATGTCCCGCCACGTGCGTTCGACCTGGGACTCCAATCCGCCGAGGTCCGACTCGGCGACTCGCCCGAGGCTCTCGACGACGGTCATGCCCGCCTCGTTGACGCTCGCCATGCGGTCGAGGAAGTCGGGGACGGACTCCTCGATGGCGCGGATGCGGCGCTTGGCGAGTTCGTGGAGCAAGGCGTAGACTGCGAGGACGAACACCGTCGCCTCGACGACGGGGTGGTCGAGCGTCTGGAGGGCCGACGGTCCGAGGGGGATGGGAATCGACCGTGCGAACACCCAGAGGACGCCGAGGGGGACGGTGAGGACGAGGCTGACCCACGACCGGTCGAGGACGCGCTTTGCGGGGGCGTCGGTCCACTCGCGGAGGCCGCGGAATCGGTCGTACGCGGCGAGTCTGACGAGATTGCGCCGGCTGTCGTCGTCGACGGTTCCGCCGTCGGAACGCGCCGACTCGGAGAACGAGTGGTCGCTCGACCGGGAGTGGTCCACCGTTCGAACGTCGGCCATCTCGCGGGAGACGTTAGCGAGCGACTTCTCCTGACGCGTCATGCTGTCGATGTAGACGACGAAGGCGAGACTGGCGAGCGGAACGCCCAGGTAGCCGACGGCGCGGACGACGGGGAGGGTGTCCTTGATGACGAGACCGATGACCACGAGGACGGTGATGAGAAAGAGCGGTCCCGCCACCATCACGGTCACGTACATCTCGGCGAACGTCGAGACGAGTTCGAGATACTGCTGTTGTTGGGCCTCGGCTTCCTCCTGATAGCGTTCGTACTGCTCGCGCAGGAACTCCGAGAGACTGCGACCGCTCCCGAGGACGCTGGCGAGGTTCTCGGAGAACTCGGCGAAACTCTCGCTCGGGGTCCACTGACTCGTCCGCTGGAGCGCGGTCAGGATGTCCGTCGAGAAGGCGTCCATGTCGCGGACGGCGACGCCCACCTCGCGGGCGGCCTCGCCGTAGACGGCCTCGTTGCGCGACAGCGTTTCGAGAATCTTCGGGAAGGGCATCCCGCTCCGGGAGAGCGCGTAGACGAAGGCGATAGTGCGCGGGAGCGTCGCCTCTATTTCGCTCCCGCGGGCGTTGGCGACCTGGTCGAGGTAGGCCCACCGCACCCAGTACGCCCCGAGGGCGAGGACGCTTCCGACGGTGGCACCGAAGAACAGAAAGAGCAGAAACAGGCCGAACGGAGTCAACTGCGAGAGACGGGCGAGACCGGCGAGAAACGTAAACGGTGCCGGGATGACGCTGGCGAGTGCGGCCTGGCTGATGGCGAGGACGCCCACGAGCCACGCGGCGACGTAGACGCCGAGGACGCTCCCGACGACGCCCGCAATCCCGCTGACGAGGAGGGTCCGCGCGGCGAAGACGCGGTGAGTGGTTCGGACGTGCGTCGCCCGGAGGCGGGAGAGTTGCGAGTTGCGCCGTGGACCGTCGGTGACGTAGGAGCCGAACAGGGGAAGCGCGACCCGGGAGAGGAGGAGGTCTGCGCGACGACTCACCGGCGAGAGCGCGACGGGCGCGACGAGCAGACCGACCAGAATCAACGGGAGGAACTGCCACATCACGTGCGGGTCACGCTCCCGGAGAGTGGCCGTCGCCCTCGCCGTCGATTCGGTCGAGGACGCGGTCGGGGTCGGCGTAATACTCGTTGACCAACGCGGTGAACTGGCGGTAGTCGGTGACGCCGCGGTCCCGGAGGAATTCGAGGAAGCGCCGGCGGTTGCGGAACTCCTCCAGGAGTTTGGTGCGCGTCCAGCCGCGGTCGTCTTGAATCTCGTCGAGGAGGGTGCTGTCGTGGCGCTCGAAGGAGTCGGCGTCGGCGTCCCACGTGAAGGCGTTGGAGTAGTCGAGTTCGCCGGTGCGCTGGTCGATGCCGCCGATTTCGCTGATGGCGTTCGACCGGCGGACGCGTTGACCGTCGAGGCGGGTGAGCCGCTGGACACAGAGCAAATCGAGCGACTGAATCATCGCTCGCGGGACGTTGATGGGTTCGTTCTCCAGTCTGTTGATGACCGTCTCGATGCTGTCTGCGTGCATCGTCGAGAACGTGGTGTGGCCGGTGTTCATCGCCTGAAAGAGCGTCACGGCCTCGCCGCCGCGCACCTCGCCGACGATGATGAACTCCGGGCGGTGACGGAGCGCCGACCGCAGGAGGTCGTACATGTCGATGTCGGCGCCCTCGTGGAGTCGGTCGCGGGTGATGCTCGACAGCCAGTTGTCGTGGTAGAGGGAGAGTTCGCGGGTGTCCTCGATGGTGAGCACCTTCGACCGGGGCGGAATGAACATCGACACCGCGTTCATCGAGGTGGTCTTCCCGGAGGCCGTCCCGCCGGCGAAGATGAGCGACTTGTTGTTCTCGATGCAGAGCCAGAGGTACGCCATCTGCTCGACGCTGAAGGTGCCGTAGTCGATGAGGTCGATGGGCGTGAACGGTTCGTCGGCGTACTGACGGATGGTGAACGCCGACCCGCGCGGAGTCACCTCCTCGCCGAGAGCGAGTTCGGCCCGAGAGCCGTCGGGGAGGGTCGTCCCGACGACGGGTTCGCCGACGCTGATGTGACGCCCCGACTGCTGGGCCAACCGGACCACGTAGTTGTCGAGTTCGTCGGCGTCCTCGAAGACGATGTCCGTCTCGATGTCGGTGTATTGGTCGTGGTAGACGAAGATGGGGAGTCCGTAGCCGTCACAGGAGACGTCCTCGATGTGGGGGTCGTGCATCAACGGGTCGATGCGGCCGAAACCACGGAAGTCGCGCACGAGGTAGTAAAGCAGGGTGTGGAAGGTGCGCATCGACACGTCGACGCCGTAGGCCTCCAGCAACGACTCCAGTTCGTCGGCGATGACCGTCTCGTGGGCGCGCCGGTCGTCGTCGCGGTAGAGCAACGGTTCGCGGATGTCGTGTCGGACCCGGTCGAGGAGCGACGACTCGAAGTCGTCGAGTGCGGGTTCGACGGTGTGGTATCGCCGTGCGCTCTCCTCCGCGTCGTTCGTGATGACGACGTACGCGAAGGGCGCGTTCACCCAGTAGCGGTCGATTTCCTCGTTGTTCGCCGGGAGGTCGAACCCGGCGAGCGGTCCGTCCTCGCCGGGGTTGAACGGCCGAACGTCGATTGTCGACCCCCGAAGCATCTCGTAGGTGCCGACGAGATGGCGACGAATCTCTGCAAGCGCCCCCCCATCTCCCGGTCTCGCGTCACCTGACATCGGCGTAACTGGGCGCCACTATGGCGGGAAGGGTCATAAATACACCCGCCGCGGGGTCAGGTCCGCTCGGCGTCCGCCCGCGCGTCGCCGTCCCCGTCGGTCCGTTCGACCGTCGTGAGGACGACGCCGAAGACGAGCAAGAAGACGACGCCGACCGGAACGGGGACGCCGGGGAATCCACGGGTGACGAGCAGGTACGTCGCGCCCGCGAAGAGGAGACCGGTGAGCGAGAGCAACGCGCCGAGCAGTCGAACCGAGTCGACGGCCCACGACTCCACCCACGACTCGCGGCGGTAGTAGACCAGCGAGACGACGACGGCGACGGCGAGGACGGCGGCGCCGACCAACCACAGTTCGTAGGCGACCCGAATCGACTGCCCACGCTGGAACGCGACGGCCGAGAACGGGTCCGAGACGGCGAGCGCCTTCGCAAGCGGGACGCCGAAACTGTACCGCACCTGCACGAACGGAAAGCGGACGAACAGGAGCGACCCGCCGGCGATGCCCGGCGAGTACATGACGTTCCACGGGATGAACACCGACAGCCACGTCGACAGGACGGCCAGTTCGCCGGCGTACTCCGAGCGGACCCACATGAACGCGTGGCCGACCCCCACCCGGTAAAATCCATCGGCGAGCGCGCGCCAACCGTGTGAATCGTTCTCGTGGGCGTTACGTTCATACCGTGTGACCTCCAAAGCCTGCGTACGGAATGAGGCGTGACCACTTCGAACTGGAGGTAGACAACATCGACTGGGTCGATACTGGGGACGCACCGTCGGAGCCGACGGTGGTCATCAACTTTCACGGGCCGAAAGAGCCGTTGCTCGAACGGCTCACGGGACCGGACGGCGACCCGCTGGAAGCGTCCGCGACGGACGTCGCCTTCCGGCTACAGGACCCGCTCGACGCCCCCGACGCCGCGGGCGTCGTGAGCGTCACCGACCGCGTCACCGGCGACTTCCTCATCGAACTGAACGAGGACGCCGAGGACGTCCTGCGATTCGTCCGCGCGGCCCGCGAGTACGGCCAGGCCAACGGCGACGACGGCGGTCGATACAGCGTGACCATCCGCGTCGACGGCGAACCGTTCACGACGTATCGCAAGAGCACGTTTCTCGTCTACGACGCCAACGGGAGTCTCCTGCGCTCGAAGAGTCTCATCCCCTCGGGCGTCGAACTGTAACGGTCGCCGCCTCGACGCGCGTACATTTAGGTGTCCCGCCGCGTAGGAATGGCCGTGCGAAACGTCACCGACCGAATCAGCAATCCCTTCGACATGCGACCGCCCTGTGAGCGGTTCGTACCGGGATACGGCGACGCCAACGCCGACTTCCACGTCGTCGGCGACCACCCCGGCGTCCACGGCGGTGCCCAGACGGGCGTCCCCTTCACCGACCACCCCGCCGGGGTCCGCCTCCAGCGGGCGCTTCGGGACGCCGGTCTCCTCGAATCGACCGGCGACGAACCCGCCGTCGACGGCACCTTCCTCTCGTATCTCCACACCTGCGTCCCCGAGGGCGACCCGACCGAAGACGACTACGCGACGATGGAACCCTTCTTCGACGCCGAACTCAGGGCCATCGCCGCCCACGTCCTCCTCCCGGTCGGCGAACGCGCGACGCGACACGTCCTAGAGACCTACACCGCCCGGGCGTGGAAGACCGACGTCGACATGCCGGACCTCCACGCCACGGAACTCCTCGGGAGCGGATGGCTGGTCGTCCCCGTCCGCGACCCCGCCGAGTGGGCGTCCGACGACGCCTCCCGCCTCGTCGACGCCCTCCGGACGCTCCAGTCGACCGACTACCGCCGCGAGAGCGACCTCGGGCGGTTCCTCGCCGGCAACGAACCCTACCTCGTGAGGTGAGTCGTGTGCGACCGTCCACTCGCCCCCGCCAACGACCGTCTAGAAAACGTGGATAGACAACGAACGAACAGATAACCACCCATTCGTAGCCATTTTCAAGTAGTTAGTGTATGTATTGACTTGTTCGGAAGATTTTTTAATACGCACGTCCACGTATCAGATGGCGTTCGTGGCAAACGGCCACGCACGCACTAGAATCGCCGACACACATTGTGGGGCTGGTGCTCCTCGCAGTGGCTTGGTCAGTCAACCGGGCCACGGTCCGTGGTCCGGACGTTCTCCGCACGGGCGGCGGTCCCCGCTTCGGGGCGTCGTCCGTTCGTACGGAGGTCTCCCGTTCTGACGGCGATACGAAACCTTGAAACGCGAAACGGCGGTACTCGAAGGTATGGAACTGCGGGTCATCGAGAAGACCGACGAGGAACTTCGCATGGAGATCGCCGGCGAGGACCACACGTTCATGAACGTCCTCAAGGGGGCGTTGCTGGAGACGCCGGGCGTGACGGCGGCGACCTACGACATGAACCCCGAGCAGTCGGGGGGCCAGACCGACCCCATCCTCTCGGTGAAGACCGAGGACGGTCTCGACCCCCTCGACGCCGTCGGCGACGCCTCCCGCCGGGTACAGGACCTCACCGACGACTTTCTCGCCGCGTTCGACGCCGCCGCGTAAGTTCTCGCTCGGGCACGGCGTGGACCGCGACGCCGACGCCTAGCGCCGCGACGCTCACCACTGCGAGCGGCGGCGTCGTCCGGTAGGTGCCCGTCCAGAGGAGGACGCCGACGAAAAAGACGTGAAAGAGAAGCGTCGCGCCGGCGGCGGTCCGCGCGGGCAGACCCGCAAAGGACGGGCGGAAGCGAACGAGACCGAGAGCCGAGAGAACGCCCAGACAGAGCAAAATTCCGGTCCCCAGCGCCACCGAGTGGACGAGGTGCGTCCAGACCTCCAGTGCCGCAAGGAGGGTGAGAAGCGACGCGCCGAGCGTTCCGGCGCCGAGGGCGAGAGGGTGGTCCACCCGCCGGCGCAGGAGTTCGAACCAGCCAGCGAAGAGGAAGGCGACGCAGAACCACCCGAAGAAGTTGCCGAGAGGGACGCCGAACCACGGGCCGGGCGGCGTCCACGTCCAGAATGGCACGCGGATGGCGACGGCGTCCATCGACAGGTCGACGTGGAGGGCGTAGAGCGCGACGAACCCCGGGAGCGCGGGCAGGGGCACCTCGTAGGCGCGGGCGGTGGTCGTCCCGGCGTAGATGACCGCCGACCACCCGAAGGCGATGGCGAGGGGGACGCCGAACACCGAGAGGGCGTACGACTCGGCGGGGTAGGTGTAGGCGCCGAAGGCGACGATGACCAGTTTCTCCAGAATCAGGCCGTAGACCACGGCGGTACCGTAGAGGGTCAGCCCCTCGGAGTCGCCGCGCGCGTCCCACAGACACCCGAGCGACGCCACCACCATCGCGGCCGTAAAGAGGAGGTAGATGGGTTCCACGGCGACGAGTGGCGACGCCGGGCGCTAAATCCTGTCGGATGCGGAGCGACCGCCCGCTCAGAGGCGGACGGGCACGCCGCGTTCGTCGAGGTACTCTTTGACCTCGCGGATGGAGTACTCGCCGAAGTGGAAGATGGAGGCGGCGAGGGCGGCGTCGGCGCCGGCGTCGGTGAACACCTCGTAGGCGTCCTCCGGACCGCCACACCCCGAGGAGGCGATGACCGGCGTCGGCACGTTGTCACAGACCGCCTTCGTCAGGGGGACGTCGTAGCCGTCCTTGGTGCCGTCGGCGTCGATGGAGTTGACGAAGAGTTCGCCCGCGCCGCGGTCGGCCGCCTCGCGCGCCCACTCGACCACGTCGACGCCCGTCCCCTCGCGGCCGCCCTTGACCGTACACTCGAACCAGCAGGACTCGCCGTCGACCTGCGCGTAGAACTCGCCGTCCTCGTCGTAGCGCCGCCGGGCGTCGACGCTGATGACGATGCACTGACTGCCGAAGGCGGCCGCGCCCTCGTCCACGAGAGCCGGGTTCTCCAGGGCGGCGGTGTTGATGGACACCTTGTCGGCGCCGGCGCGCAGGGTCTCTTTGATGTCCTCGCGGGTGCGGATGCCCCCGCCGACGGTCAGCGGGATGAACACCTCGTCGGCGACGCGTTCGACCGTATCGAGCATGGTGGCCCGCCCCTCGTGACTGGCCGTGATGTCGAGGAAGACGAACTCGTCGGCGCCGGCGGCGTTGTACTCGCGGGCCATCTCCACCGGGTCGCCCGTGTACTGGAGGTCCTCGAAGTTGACGCCCGTGTAGACCGCCGCGTTGCCGTCGTCGTCCAGGTCGACGTCGATACAGGGGATGATTCGCTTCGTGACGCCCATGTGATAGCGATTCCTACGTCACCGCTCTTCAAAAGGAGTCCGACATCGAGTACGCAGATGGCGTCGGTGCCCGCACTGCAGCTTCCTCCGCCGGCCGACGAGGGATAGCCGCGACCCGCCGGGGCAGTGTGACCGGGACGCCTCGACCGAACTATTGGTGACCTGTGGGAAGTGTGACGGAAGTGGCATAGAACCCACGAAGAACCGGACCTCGTGTTCGGCCTGTGGTGGCGTCGGAAAACAGAAAGTGACCGTGCCGTCGTCGTGGGACTGTGACGCGAGCCTCACCAAATGTGGGTTCTGCGACGGGGACGGCATCCAGCCGACCAAGAACCGAACGACGTGTGAGGTCTGTGACGGGGTCGGTGCCTTGGTGAAGTGCTTCCCCCGCGTGACCTGCGGAAAATGCGACGGTGGCGGAATCATGCCAACGAAGAATCGAACG
>JBDGTR010000009.1:0-110 GCA_042216635.1 Haloplanus sp.
CTGCATCCGCGGGCGGTTCGGGTGCCTCAGGGAGTTCTTCATACGCATCCATGGCTGTCGATTCGACTTGCTCCTGGGAGTACCCCTCTGAGACCATCATCTCGTCAATT
>JBDGTR010000009.1:254-16625 GCA_042216635.1 Haloplanus sp.
CCGCACATTCAGTTTGACTTTCTTCCGGTCGCTCACACCCGCAGCTACTCACACAAATAAAATAAAACTAGGGCCCCAGCGGGTCCCCAGTTATCCGAACATCTGGCGCATCATCGGATGCATCTCCATCAACTGCTCTTCGGCGATCTCCTCGTAGAGCTTGTAGGTGATGGAGACGGTGAGCAGGAGACCGGTGCCGGAGATGCCGCCGATGGTGCCGAGCATGTTGGCGCCGACGGCGAGCAGACCCACGAGCGCGCCACCGATGACGGTCACCTGCGGGATGTACCGCTCCATGACCTTCTCGATGACCTGCGGGTTGCGCCGGAAGCCCGGAATCTGCATCCCGGAGTTCTGGATCTGCTGGGCCGTCGATTCGGGACCCATGCCCGTCGTCTCCACCCAGAAGACGGCGAAGACGGCGCCGCCGACGACCATGAACGCGAGGTCGATGCCGACGCGGATGAGCACCTGCCACGGTTCGGCGGCGGTGCCGGCGAGCCACCACATCCACTCCTGTGGCGCCTGAATCGGCGCGAGGTAGTAGAAGATGCCGCCGACGACCTGTCCGTTGCTGTACTGGCCGAGCCACGCGGGCATCGCTTGCCACGTGGTGTTGAGGATGCGGCCGGCGAACTGGATGTTCGCCTGGAGCGCACGCACGAGAATCATCGGCAGGACGCTCGCGTAGATGAGCTTCACGGGGAAGCGCCCGCGAGCGCCTTTCACGCGGGCGTGCGAGAGCGGAATCTCGACGCGCACGCTCTCGGCGTAGACGACGATGCCGAAGATGAGCAACGTCGTCACGAGCGCGAGCAGTTGGCCCTGACCGAACAGGACGGCCTGAAGCCCCTGTGCGGTCAGCGGCGAGGCGATGTCTCGCGCGCCGGTGAGGATGGCGACCCACGTCGGGAAGAATCCCGGCGTGCCGCCGAGACCCTGCCAACTGAACAGCCCGCCGACGAGTTGCTGGCTCACGCCGGCGATGATGAACAGGCCGACGCCGGAGCCGACGCCCCACTTGCTCACGATTTCGTCCATGAAGAGGACGAGGATGGCACCCACGGCTATCTGGAGGAAGAGAAGCGTCTTCACGCCGGTCAGCCCGATGCCGAGGGACTGGCCGAGCGCCGGGTCCGCCGGCAGGAAGTTGCCCGCGAACACCATCGGCAGGCCGGTCAGACAGATCATCACGCCCACCAGTAGCTTCTGGAGGCCCTGATAGAGCACCTGGTCCCGAGGGTCGTCGGTGTCGAGACCGAGCAGGTCGGCCCCGCCGAGCAGTTGCAGGACGATGCTCGCCGTGACGATTGGCCCGATGCCGAGCTGGAGAATCGACCCCTGTGACCCGGCGAGAATCGAGCGGAACCGGCCGAACAGGTCGCTCGACGCGCCCGTGTTCAGCCCGAACAGCTGGACGTTCGTCAGGAAGAAATACAGCACGAGGATGCCGGCCGTCCAGCCGAGCTTTCGCCGGAAGGGAACGTGTCCCTCCGGCCGCGCGACTGACGGCATCCGCGTCAGCACCGGTTCGGCGGCCTCCTTCCATCCCATGGGTTACTCCTCGTCGTCCTCGTCGTCTTCGTCGGCGGCGTCTTCGGCGGCTTCCTCGGCGCGGTCCGAGAGGTCTGCGCTCCCGCCGGCCGATTCGAGTTTCTCGACGGCGCTCGCGGTGAACGCGTCGGCGACGACGGCCAGTTCGTTGCGGACCTGTCCGTCGCCGAGCACCTTCACCACGTCGGCGTCGTGGCCGTCCTCGACGACGTCGCGGGCGTCGAGGGCGTAGCCGTCCCCGGACTCCTCTGCGAGGCCGTCGGCGGCGTACAGCGACGCGTTCTCGTCGAGTTCCTGCACCGTCACCTCGACGACCTCCTCCGTGACGGAGTCGGGCCGTTTGAAGCCGTGTTTGCCGAGCGGTTCGTAGTTGTGGAACTCGTGTTTGTCGCGGCCCGCCCGCCCGCGGCCGCCACGGTGACCGGCGCCGCGCCGGTTCTTGTGGGTGCCGCCGCCGTGCGTGCGCGACCCGCGTTGACGCTTTTTCTTGCCCGTCATCGCATGGCCTCCAGCAGGGCGTCTATCTGCTCGGTGGAGTGTTTCCCGATCTGACCGCCCTCGGTCGTGGGGTGTTTGATGCCGTCGTGGCCGCCACGGGGCGGGTGGAGACGGACCGCCGGGGAGAGACCCTCTTCGCGCAGGGTCGTCTCCTCGGCCACCAGCGCTTCCGCGAGGGCGTCGACGTCGTCGTAGTCGGTGTTCTCGGCCACCCACTCGTCGGTGACGTCGGCCGACCCTTCCTCGGGTTCGCCGCGGCGGCGGAGCAGGGTCGCCACCACGTCGGCCGACGGTTCCCCGTGGACGACGTAGTCGTTGACCTTGGTTATCATGCCGCGGTAGGCGTCCGTCTCGGGGACGAACGTACAGTGGTTGACCGAGTGGAGGTTGAGCATGCCGAGGGTGTCCTCGACGTCGCCGGCGATGTTGACCTCGCCGCGGACCTGCACGACCGCTTCCATCACTCGGACACCTCCCGTTCGCGCTGTATGCGCCGCGCACGCGCGGGCGTCCGCGATTGCGAGGCGTTTCGGAGCGCGTTGTACGTCGCCTTGGCGAGGTTGACCGTCGTCCGGGTGTTGCCGTTGGACTTCGTCCACGCGTCCTGGACGCCCGCGAGTTCGAGGATGTTCCGCACCGTCTCGGCGGCCGCCAGTCCCAGCCCCTGCGGGGCCGGGATGATTTCGACGGTGACCGAGCCGGCTTTCCCCTCGGCCTTGCGGGTGAGGGAGTTGACGCCGCCTGCGCGGTCCTCCCACGAACCCGAACCGCGGTCGACCTCGATGATGTTCAATTTCGCCACGTCGATGGCCTTCTGGATGGCCGAACCGACCTGGTCGTCGCGGGCCTCGGCGTAGCCGAGGTAGCCGTCGCGGTTGCCGACCGCGACGACACACCGGAACTTCACCCGGCGGCCGGAGTCGGTCATCCGCTGGACCATGTTGATGTCGAGCACCTCGTCGTCCAGCCCCGGGAGGAGCTGGTCGACGATTTCGGCCTCCTTCAGCGGGAGACCGGATTCGAGGGCGTCTCGCATCGACGTGATGTCGCCGTCCTGTACCTTACGGCCGAGCCGCGTTCGCGGTTCCCAGCCGTCGCCGTAATCGTTACTGCTCATTGTCCTCCATCAGTGCTTCGAGCACGTCGTCGAAGTGCTCGGGGAGTTCCGTCGCGTCGAAGTCGCCGCTGTAGAGCGGTTCGTCCCGCTGTTCAGCGTACTCGGCGATGTGCTCGCCGCGATTGCGCGACCAGTCCGCGAGGACGCTCTCGTTGTGCGGAATCGACAGTCCCGCGTCGATTGCGCCTTCCTGTACTGCGAACACCTTGTTCCCGGGGGTCGCCGTGTTGAGACCGATGTCGAGGACGGCCTCCGAGAGACCGGCGTCGACGGCGCGCGAACCGAGGAGATACCCGGTCAGATACGCGCTCGGGAGGTTGCCCGTGGGGGCTTCCCACCCGTAGTCGGCGAGGTCCTCCGAGGAGGCGGCCGCGTGGGTCTCGTCGCCGTCGGGTCCGGGGGTGACCAGCTGCGCCCTGACGTGTCGGTTGCTCACGCGAGCAACGAGGCGGGGTTTGCCGGATTTCAGCAGGCGCAACCTCTGGTGGTAGTCGGTTCGGACCTCGCGGCGGCGCCGCATCGGTACCTTGTATCGTGGGCCTGTTGCCATTAGTCGTTCACCTCGATTCCGAACTGGTTCTGGATGTACGCGTCGAGTCGGGCGACGCTCTCGAACTCGCCACCGCTCGCCTTGTTGTAGAGCGTGCGGTACTGCGAGCGGTCGAGCGTGCCGTCGTCGCGCAGTTCGCGCAGGCGACGGCGCTGGGCGCGAATCCGACTCACCCAGTCGTCTTTTTCGTTCTGGCGCGCGCCGGCGCGTCCCTTCCGGGAGCCGGCGCCCTTCCGGTGGCCGTAGGCCTGCTTGTCCGCCCGCTCTCGGGCGCGACCGCGGGCGTTGGCCGAGGCGTCCTTGCGCTGGACGGTGCCCTCGTCGATGAGGTCACGGATGTCCTCGCGCGTGATGGCCTCGGCGATTTCGCCCTGGGCCTCCGGGTCGAACCAGACGCGGTCCTTGCCGACGTCGAGGACGTCGGCGGCGAGTCGCTTCTGTGCGCTCAAGTCCGTCATTCGTCTGCCTCCACTTCGACTTCCACGTACGTGGGATTGAGGACGCGAATCTCGCGGTCCTCACACTCGTCTTCGATTCGTTCGCGCTTGCGTCCGCCGACCGACCCGGCGATGCGCACCGCCTGTTGGTCGCCGTCGACGCCCGAGAGGTCGTCGACGTTGTGGACGCGCACCTCCTCGAAGCCGCTGGGGTGGAGGCCGCGGGCGGCCGTCGGCGAGCGAAAGCCCGCCTCGACGGAGTCGCCTTTGCCCTTGATTCCCCGGCGCTGTTTCGAGAGGTTGCCACGCGGCGCCCGCCACGAGGTGGGGACGCGCTTTTTCTTGTGGTAATCCTGCCGGTTGAACTGCGGTTTCCCCTCCCGGCGCTTTTGCACCAGCGCACGGGCGGTGTCCGCGTCCAGCGACGGCGTCTTCTCGGCGTGACCGCGCGGACGGAGTTCCGTCTCCGTCTCCGTCTCGGTCGCTTCTTCCTCGGGTTCGGTCTCCTCTTCGACTTCGGCTTCGGTCTCCTCTTCGACTTCGAGACCGCCAACGTCCGCCTTGATGCGGGCGGCGAGGGCGTTGCCGATGCCGTCGACGTCGGCCAGTTCCGACTGGTTGGCCGCCTTGAGGTCCTCGATGGTCTCGTAGCCGGCCTCGCGGAGCGCGTCTGCCTTCGACGGCCCGACGCCGCCGATGTCCTCTATCTCCCGTGGTTCGTCGTCGCGTTCGCTCATCTACGCACCACCTGCCTGCGGTTTCTGCGTGATGTAGACGCCGTCCTGGAAGACGCGGGTGTCCTTGTCGGTCACCCGGGTGAGTTGTTCGATGGCGGCGGCTGTCTGTCCCACGGCCTCCTTGTCGGGACCGCTGAGGACGATTTCCTCGCCGTCGACCTGTACCTCCGTGTCGCCGCGGACGGCCGTCCGTCGCGGCGCGCGTTCGCCGAGGAAGTTCTCGATGACGACCTCGTCGCCCTCGACGCCGACCTGCATCGGGAAGTGGGCGTAGAAGACCTCCATCTCGTACTCCCATCCCTCGGTCACGCCGTGGACCATGTTCTCGACGTGGCTCTCGAAGGTGCCCATCGTCGCCCGCGTCTGGGCGTCGTCGGCGCCGCTCTCGATGACCACGTGGTCGTCCTCGACGCTCACCGACACGTCGGGGAACCAGAGGCGTCGCGTGACGCTCCCGTTCGGTCCCTCGACGGTCAGGTCGAGGTGGTCGACCTCGGCGGACACGTCGTCCGGAATCTCGATTTCGATTCGGTTCATGATTCTAGTAGACGTACGCGATAACCTGGCCACCGACGCCCGCCTCGCGGGCCTCGTAGTGGCTCATGACGCCGTGACTCGTCGTGACGACGAGCGAACCGTAGTCCCGAGCGGGGAGATATCGCTTCTCCCACTTCTCGAACTCGTCGGCCCCCGCCGAGTAGCGGGGATTGACGGCGCCACAGCGGTTGATCGCACCTTTCAGTTCGACCTCGAATCGGCCGGACTTGCCGTCCTCGACGAACTCGAAGCCGTCGATGTACCCGCGGTCGTAGAAGACCTCGAGTACCGAGCCGATGACGTTCGAGGCGGGCTGTACCGTGTGGGAGAGATGTCCCACGCTCTCGGCGTTGTCGACTCCCGAGAGTGCGTTCGCAAGCGGGTCGTTGCCTGCCATAGTTATCGATACTTCCTGAAGCCCATGTCGCGGGCGACCTCGCGGAAGCACTGCCGACACAGGAAGATGTCGTACTTGCCGACGAGTCCCTGTTTGCGGCCGCACCGACGGCACTCGTGGCGCTCGTCGGTCCGGCGGGTCGCGTGCTCCCCGGTCACGTCGCGTTCGTCTTGGGTTTGACTCTCGCTCATTCCTGCACCTCCACGTCGAAGTTGGTCTCGACGTACGCCACCGCGTCCTCGACGTCGAGGCGGTGCCCCGACGGAATCGACTGCGTCCGCTGTTGTCGCTTCGAGACGCGGTAGCCCGGACGGGTCATGTTGACCGTCACGTCGAGCCCGTAGATGCCCACGTTCGGGTCGTACTCCTGACTCGGGAACTCCGTGTGTTCCTCGACGCCGAAGCTGAAGTTGCCCGTGTCGTCGAACTGCGACCGACCGAGCGTCGTCAGCGCGAGCGCCGTCTCGAGGAACTCGTGGGCCGTCTCGCCCCGGAGGGTCACCTTCGCCCCGACGGGGTCGGCCTCGCGGATGCCGAACTCCTGAATCGTCTGGCGCGCGGACGTCCGCACGCTCTCCTGGCCCGTCACCGCTTCGAGGATGTCCTCGGCGTTGGCGAGTTCGCGCCCGCCTTCGCCGACGGCCATGTGGACGACGACCTTCTCGATTTGCGGTTCGCGCATCTCGTGGAAGTCGGCGTCTGCTTCGCTCATTCGTCCTCACCTCCGTCGGTGAAGTTCTCGTCGATGACGACCACGTAGTCCGCGACCGTCTCGAAGCCCTCGCCGTCCTCCTGGGAGGCGGCGACGAGGTTGTCGCCGCTCCCCGGCGTGACGGTGATGGACTCGACCGTCCCGATTTCGCCCGCGTGGGCGCCCGAGACGGCCGTCACCAGCGCACCCTCCTCGTAGGGGAAGTGCGCGACGATGTCTTTGGTCTCGTTGTCGACGACCAGCGAGTCGCCGGGGGCGTACTCGCTCCCCTCCGATTCGGGGACGCGAAGGTTCGCGCCGTCGTGGAGCGTGAACTGGAAGTCGCCGCCGGAGACCTGTCCCTTGCGGATGATCTTCCCGAGGCGACTGTCCGCCGCGTCGGCGTCGATGGGCGTCAGCGAGAGCCGACCCCCTTCGTCGGGGAAGACGCGGTAGAACTCCTCTCGCTCGACGAACGCCAGGATGTCGAACATCCCGATGGGGCGTTCGACGTCCGAGACGGCGTCGCCGTTGACGAGGACGCCGTTCTGGTTGAGCGCGTAGCGCGCTTCCTTGCGCGAATCGACGTAGCCGAGGACGTCCCGCAGGAGGATGAGCAGGGGAACCCCCGCCTCGCCGTGCGGGCCGGCGTCGGCCTTGACGGTCCACGTCGCGGTCTTGCGCTCGACCGGCCACGATTTCGGGACCGAGAGTCGCTTCTGGTGTCGCGTCATGCTTCGCCCTCCAGTCGGTCGCGGCGGCGGTCGTCTTCGAGGTCGAGGTCGGTCACGCGGAGGTTGCTCGCGTCGAGAGGCCGGGGCACGTCCTCGCCGTCGGCCTTCTCGACGGTCACGTCCTCGACGTGGACCGCCTCGGCTTTGAGGTCGACCGTCAACACCTCGGCTTCCTCCCCGGCGTGGTCGCCACGGAGGATTTCGACGGTGTCGCCCGCGTTGACGCGGACCGACCGCTGGCCGTACTCCTCGCGGAGGTCGGCCGACAGCGTCGCCCGGACCTGGTCCTGACGCTCGTGGAGGGGGGCGTTCCGCTTCCGTGTTCGCTGTTTGCGTGGTTGTCGGGTCATACGATCATCGTCGCTGTCGATGCGATGCTCCCGAAGCGTTCGGCGACTTCGCGTGCGACGGGACCCTTGATCTCGGTCCCGCGAGGCTCTTCCATGTCGTCGATGACGACGGCGGCGTTGTCCTCGAATTTGACGCGCGTGCCGCTGGGTCGGCGGATGGGCTTGCGCTGGCGGACGACGACCGCCTCCAGCACCTGCCGGCGCATTTCCGGCGTACCCTTGGTGACCGAGACGGTCACCTTATCGCCGATGCCCGCTTTGGGGTGTCGGTTCTTCGTACCGGAGTAGCCCGCGACGCTGATGACTTTCAGTTCGCGGGCCCCGGTGTTGTCTGCGCAGTTGATGAGCGACCCCTTGGCGAGGCCACGAGTGACGTCGGCTTTCAGCGCCTCCATCACTCCTCACCTCCCACTCGCTCGACGACCACGTGTGATTTGGTCTTCGAGAGGGGTCGGGTCTCTGCGATGCGCACCGTGTCGCCTTCCGAGAGACCCAAACACGGGGGTGCGTGGGCCGGAATGCGACTCCGGCGTTTCATGTACCGGTCGTACTTCGGGACGCGAACGTCGTATTCGCGTTCCACGACGACCGTTTTCTCCATATCGGTGGAGGCGACGCGCCCCTCCAGCGTCTGGCCGCGCACGGACAGTGAGCCGTGGAACGGGCAGTGCTGGTCGGAGCAGGTCTCCTCCGGTTCTGTTACGTTCAGTCCTATCGCCATGCGGATACACCAGCCTTCTCGGTTCGAAGGGCGGGTCGTGAGAGCAGTCGTGTGCCATCCACCGTAACGTAGGCCACGCCCTCGCAACCGCCCGACTGACCGGCCCGGAGGCCGGCAGTTTCCGACGGAAGTTTGGACGCGGTCCCCGACGCCTTCGCGGCGTCGGCGGCTTCATCTGTGCACGGGAGCGCGAACTCGAAGGTGGTCCCCTGTTTCGGGACCTGCCGAACCCGGTCACCCGAGGACAGCGAGAGCGTCCGCATCGTCTCGCTGACGACCCGACCGGCGATGCCGACGGCGTCGGCACTCGCCGCGTCTGCGACCCGCGCGTGCAGGCCGACGAGTTCGTGTCGGGTCAGGGTCTCGGGCGTGAGCGGCATTAGACGTCGCCTTCTTCGCGCTGAATCGTCTTGATGCGTGCGATGGTCGTTTTCAACTCGCCGATGCGGGCCGGACTGTCGGGCATGCCGCCAGCGGCCTGCACCGCCTTCGCGTTGAGCAGTTCCGCCTCCAACTCCTCGAGTTCTGACTCCCGCTCGGCGGGCGTCATGTCGCGGATTTCGGCGGTGTGTAGGATTGCCATCGGTTACTCCTCCGTCTCCTCGTCTTCCTCGGCCGCTTCCATCTCCTCGACGAGGTCGGCCGCCTCCGCCTCGACGTCCTCGTCGAGGTCGTCCGCGTCGGCGTCGGCGTCCGCTTCCTCGGCGTCGGCGTCCTCGTCGTCTGCGGCGGTCTCGTCGTCGTCCGACTCCTCGTCTTCGACGACGTCCTCTTCGAGTACCTCCTCCTCGACGACTTCCTCGACGAACTCCTCGTCGACGTCGTCGGGCGTCTCCGTCGGCACTTCGACGTCCTCGTCCTCGCCGACGTCGGGGACCTCCTCGGGTTCTTCGAGGAGTTCCTCGACGCCGCCGCCGGTCTCTGCGGCCTGTTCGACCGCTTCGACCTCGGCGTCCTCGGCGATTTCGAAGTCGTCCGGGAGTTCGGCGCCCGGCGGGATGATCTTCACCGTCACGCCGATGGTGCCGAGTTTCATCACGGCGACGCCCTGTCCCTCGTCCACGATGGATTCGGCGGGTTCGCCGTTGTGCTTGATGTAGCCACGGTTGAACTTCTCGACGCGCGACCGCGCGCCCGTGACCTTCCCCGAGAGGACGATTTCGGCGCCCAGCGCGCCGGCCTCCATGATGCGGTCGATGGTCGTGTGGCCCGCCTTGCGGAAGTACCACCCGCGTTCGAGGGCGTTGGCGAGGCGGTCCGCGACGATGCGGGCGTTCAGGTCGGGTTCGTCGACCTCCTGAACGTCGATCTGCGGGTCGTCGAGGTCGAATCGCTCCTCTAACTCTTTGGTCACCTTGCGGATGTTCTTCCCGCCCTTGCCGATGACCATCCCGGGCTTCTCGGCTTTGAGGACGATCTGCGTCCCCATCGGCGTCTTGGCGACGTCCATGCCGCCGTAGCCGGCGCGGCCGAGTTCGTCCGCGAAGAACTCGTCTATCTGGGAGCGCTGGAGTCCGTTCTCGATGAACTGGTGTTCGTCGGCCATTACTCTTCGACCTCCAGGATTAGTTCGACGTCACAGAGCGTGGTGTTCCACGCGTCGGCCCGGCCGAACGCGCGGGGTTTGCGCCCCTGTCGTTCGCCGACCTTGTGGGCCGCGACGTGCATGATGCTCATCGACTCGCCGTCGAAGCCCTGTTCGTCGGCGTTGTTGCTGGCGTTCTCCAGCAGGTCGAGGAAGTCCTCGCTCGCCTTCTCGGGGTAGCGACCGGCGTCCCAGCCGTCGATGTCGCTCCGGTGACCGACGCCGGTGTTGTGCTGTTTGAACGGCACGGATCGGTCGCCGTCGATCACCGCCTGGAGGTACTCCTCGGCGTCGGCGACGGTCATGCCCTTGATCTGCCGGGCGATGGCCTTGCTGTGCTTGATGCTGATGGGCCGCTCTCGGAGCATCGCCTTGGCGGTCGTCTCCGGGTCGGCCTCGACGCTGTAGTTGATTCCCATGTGTTACTTGAGTGGCACGAACTTCGAAGACCGGGTCGCGCCGATGCCGGCCTGCCCGTGTTCGACCGACGTCCGGGTGAGCTGGAACTCGCCGAGGTAGTGACCGATCATCTCGGGTTCGACTCTGACGCGTTCGAACTCCTGCCCGTTGTAGACCGAGAAGGTCAGTCCAACGAACTCCGGGACGATGGGCATGTCCCGGAGGTGCGTTCGGATGGGGTCGTTGGCCGTCTCCTCCTCGCCGGCCTCGCGGGCCTTCTCGAGCAACTTCTGGTGTTCGACCGAGAGACCACGGGTGACGGTTCGCCGCACGCGTGCGGGGAGCAGTTCCGCGACGTCTTCGAGGTCCATCGCCTGCAACTCCTCCAGCGTGTGACCGCGGTAGGTGAACTCACCCTCGCGGCCGGTTCGGTACTCAGAACTCATTTGTTTCCACCTCGTCCGGTTCGCTTCGACGCGATGTCACCGACCTTCCGTCCCGGCGGGGCGTTCCGCGAGACGGACTTGGGTCGGCCGGGGTGCTGACGGCCGCCACCGCCGAACGGGTGGTCGACCGCGTTCATCGCTACGCCCCTGACGCGGGGCCACTTGGTGCCCCGCGATTTCATCTTGTGGTGTTTGTTGCCGGCCTTCACGAACGGCTTCTCGGTGCGCCCGCCGCCCGCGACCACGCCGATGGTGGCGCGACACTCCGGGCTGAGGCGCTTGACCTCGCCGCTCGGCAGTTTCACGACCGCGACACTGCGGTCGTGGGTGAGCAGTTGCGCACTCGTCCCCGAGGCGCGGGCGAACTTGCCGCCGTCGCCCGGACTGCTCTCGACGTTACAGACGGGCACGCCCTCGGGGATCTCCGCCAGCGGGAGCGTGTTGCCCGGCTTTATCTCCGCCGAGACGCCCACCTGGACGTCCTCGCCGACGGCGACGCCCTCGGGTGCGAGGACGAGACGCCGGTCGCCGTCCTCGAACTCGATGGCCGCGACCGGCGCCGAGCGGGCGGGGTCGTGTTCGATGTCCACGACTGTCCCCGAAATCGTCGCGTCCTGTTCGGACTTCTTATGCGAGAGTTCGGCCTTGTACCGGTGGCTGGGCGCCCGGAAGGTGGGCGTCCCGCGACCACGGCGTTGTCCCTGAATGCGTCGTCCCATCTCAGAACACCCCGATTCTGGAGGCGATTTCCTGTGCGTCGTCGTCCGCCGAGAGGCTGACGACCGCCTTCTTCTCGCCTTTCGAGGTCACTTGCGTGTTCACTTTCGTCACCGTCACGTCGTAGTGGCCCTCCACCGCGTCGGCCACGTCGGCCTTGGTGGCGTCAAGCGAGACGACGAACTGGAGTTTGTTGTCGAAGTCCATCTGGTTCATCGCCTTCTCGGTCACCAGCGGGTGGTCGATGACCGAACTCATCGGGAGGCCACCTCCTCGACGGCGCTCTCGGTCCAGACGGTGAGTCGGCCGGCGTGCGTGCCGGGCGCGAGGTCCTCCGCGTTGACCTCCGCCGCCGTCGTCACGTCCGCCCCCGCGAGGTTGCGCGCCGCCTTCGACGGCGCCTCGCTCGTCACGAACAGGATGGACTTGGGTCGGCGGTACTTCCGGCCGCGGGTCTTCCCCTGACCGGCCTTGACCGTCCGCCCCTCGTCTGCGCGTTCGACGTCCGCGTGGACGCCGAGGGCTTCGAGTACGCCGACGACCTCCTGGGTCTTGACGAGGTCCTCGAAGTCGTCGGAGACGACCAGCGGGAGGTCGACGTCGTCGTCGAAGCGGTGGCCGCGTTCGGCCACGCGGTCGGCGTCCGCCGTCGCCGCGACGGCCGACCGGACCGCGAGTTTGCGCTCCTTGTCGTTGATTCCTTTCCCCTGGTCCTTCTCGGCTTTCGGCGGGTGGGCCTTGCGGCCGCCCACCGTCTGCGGGACGCGGGCGCCCTGTCCGTTCTCGCGGGGGACGTGGGCCATGCCGCGACCGCTCCCGAAGGACTCCGCCGGGGTCCGCATCCCGGCGTAGGGGTCGGCACCGTACGCCTGCTTTCGGTTGGCCTGTGCGGCGTGGACGGCACGCTTGATGAGGTCCGGCCGGTAGGCCGTCTCGAAGACCTCGGGGAGGTCCACCGTGCCGGCGTCGTCGCCGTTCAGGTCTCGTACTGTTGCGTTCATCATCCTTGGTTCGATGCGGTCGAGACGAAACGCACCTCGGGGTCGAGGCGCGGTTGGTCGTTCGGTCGGACGGCCGGCCGGAAGCGCAGGAGGCGCTTGTTCGGCCCGGGGAGCGACCCCTTCACCAGCGCGTAAGGCCCGTCGACCTCGCCGTAGTTGACGAAGCCGCCCTCGACGGAGGGGTCGTCGCCGTCGCCGAAGTCGACGAGGCGCTTGTTGAGTTCCGTCCGCTGGTGGTAGCCCGTCTGGCCCTGCTGAGGGACCGTCGAGCGCACGCGCGAGGGGTTCCACGGGCCGAGGTTGCCGATGCGTCGGCGCCACCCCTGCCGGGCGTGTTTGCCCTTCCGCTTCTGGACGCCCCACCGCTTGACGGGGCCTTGCGTGCCTTTCCCCTTCGTGATGCCGCTCACGTCGAGGTACTCGCCGGCGCGGAACACGTCGGAGATGGCGTGTTCGCCGCCTCCGGACACCAACTCCAGCGCGAAGTCGGCGCGTTCCTGGATGGACCCACCGCCGACGCGCGTCTCCATCACGTCGGGTTTCTTCTTCGGGACGTTCGCCAGTCCGCCGGGCACCGTGTGGGTGATGACCCGGAGGTCGTCAACTTCGCCCGCCTCGACGGCGTCGCGGAGGGCGTCGGCGTCGTCCTCGAAGGTGTCTTCGGCCGGCAGGTCGAGCGTGCGGTCGAGTTCGGGGACGAACTCGTCGGTCCACACCTCGGTGCTCGGCTTCAGGCCGTACGACGTCTGCTCGTAGGCTCGCAGGGCGACCGCTCGCATCGGTGGCGTCTCGACGACGGTCACCGGGACCGACTCCTCCATCCCTTCGCGGGGGGAGTTGGCCTCGTCGTTGACCATGACGACGTGGGTCATCCCGGACTTGTAGCCGGCAAACCCCTGTAGCGCGGGTGCGCCGTCGTCGTCGGGCCACGAACGGATGCGCGGGACTTCCTTCGCCGCGCGCTTGCGCGGGCCGAAGCCCATCGAGCCTTTTCGTGGTCTGCTTGGTTGTGGCATGTGTTTACTCCGTGAGTGTCAGGAGCGCGAGCGACGCGAACATCGCCTCCTCCGTTCGCACCACCTCGCTCCCCTGTCGCGGAATCGTATTCAGCCAGAGGTCGAACCCCGAATCGGGTTCGACGGGTAGCCCCTCGACGGATACGTCGAGGATGGCCGGAAGCCCCCGTTCGGGCGCACCGAAGGCGACGGTCATGTCGCTCGTGGCGCCCCCGGCTAGTTCGGCCAGTCGGCCGACCGACAGCGCCTCCCCGTGGCGGGACGTGGCGATTCGCAGTCCTGCGTCGGGGCGGGCCAGTGCTTCCGGCAGGTCCATGCGCGTCACCTCGAACCCCGGCAGGGGGTCGTCGACGATGCGCGCACGGACCGGTTCTCTCGAAGAGACCCTGATGGCGACGCGCTCTCCCTTCGATACCTCCATCCCGTCCGGGAGGAGGAGGGAGACCGGGTGTTGCAGTCCGCAATTGACCCGAACGCGGCCGTCAGGTCCGACCTCGGTCACGATTCCCTCTCGTAACGACCCCGGACGCTCAGGTCCGGCGCCGGTCCGCGACGCGACGCGAAGGGGTGGCAACACGCCCGCGTACGCCAGTTCGTCGCGCGTCCCCCACGCCTCCTTCCGGAGGTAGGGGGGCGTCGCGGCGTACCGGAGTACGACCTCGACGAAACCGCCTCCCCAGCGCCGTTCGCCCTCCCCGTCGGGGAAGACGACCAGCCTGTCCGCCCGAAACACCGTCGCCGCGCGGGCGACGTAGCCGAGTTTGCGAGTCGCCTCGCGTTTGTCCTCGGCTTCCCGGACGATGGAAGACGGCACGAGCACCGCGAGCGTCATGCCGGGTCCTTCCGCGTCACGTCACTAGACTGTGCCGGTCGTACCGTATCCTCGGTTAAAAGAATAGCGAAAGTCTCTGGGGCTGTGAGCGTCTCTCACGCCCGAAATCGGCGTTTCGTGTGCGCTCTCACCACGGGACGAATCCCCACGCCACGCCCCGATTCCGGGGGAAGTCGGAACCCTTAATAATCCATGTCGGGTTGGTTGGAATGAGAAGCGCGCTGGTAGTGTAGTGGTATCACGTGACCTTGCCATGGTCACAACCTGGGTTCAAATCCCAGCCAGCGCATTTTCCCCGAACACGACGAACGAGGAGCGAAGCGACGAGTGAGCTTTGAGGGGGGACTCGTCCCCTGTGGACACATCCGGCGACTGTCGAGAGGCGTTAGAGATTTCACTTCGGGCAGGGAGTCCGGCCGATAGGGTAGATTTGACGAAGTGCCGCTTGAGGCTCTCGAAGTATCGGCTTCAGGCTTGGGGGACGACCGTCTCCAAATCGTGCCGCTTTCCGGTTTCCGCCAACGCTTCGTCAGCCGTTACGAAGACTATCTCTTCGACTTCCTGTGCCAGCGAGAGGCCGACTGAGAGCTGTAGACTGTCCAACGTCCGAAGGTCGTCTTCGAGTACGAGTTCGAACGAGAAGTTCAGCAAGGATTCTTCCATCGGCAGGATGACGAACTCGTCGAGAGCTTCACGGAAGAACACCGAGATCAACTGCTCCATTTCGGACTCGGATATCTCGCCGCGGTTGTACTTTCGGCGGAACGCTGAAACTGTCTCGATGACCGTCAGCGACGAAATCAGCACGTCCACGCCCTCTCGGTCGAGTATTTCGTCAACGGTTCCGGTCCCCTCTTCTTCGTGATAGCGTTTGACCAAGGCAGAGGTATCGAAAAAGTAGCTCGACACGGAGTACACCTAGATTCGTTCTTCTCTCTCTTCACGTACTATCTCGGAGAGATCCGATCCGCCGCTGGTTCGCTTACGGGTCTCCTTCAGATCCGACTCGTCTACGCCCGAGACGAACTCCTGCATCTTCTTGCGAAGCGGGTTCACCTGAGACTTTTTCAGTACCCGTCGCCCCCAGAAATCCAGGTCGTCGACGGCGTCGCTCATACTACAGAATTGTGCGACCAAGATATAAAACGATGCTGTCGGTCTCCGGTCTTTCTCACCGGGTGAACACGGACATCACGGGGCTGAGAAGGTCCCCCCGCTCCAGCAATTCGAAATCGATCTGAATATGAGCGAAATTTGCTGGAGAGACGCTAGCTCGTGTGATGGGGATTGCCATGGTCACAACCTGGGTTCAAATCCTACCCAGCGCAGTTCCTAGTTTTAAGCCTCGTAGAGCCATTATTCTCCGCCTTCTTGTGAGAAAGAAGGTAATTCTGAACACAACGATTCAGCTACATCGATACGAACCAGTAGATGGTGACAAATGGGGAGAGGGAGGCGAGGCATGAAGTTCACGGAGGAAACCCGGACCGTAGAGTTCAATTTTCCACGCGTCTCAGAAGATGATCCTCCACGCGCTTGAGCACGCTCGCGCGCGCTGACTATAGTAGAATTTGAAAGTCATTGCTCACTCGACCGGGGGTCGGTCCCCGGTCGATGTGAAAATCGTTTCAAATTCTACTATGGTAGCATCATCTGTGTTCGGTTAAGCCGAGAAACCAAGAGACTGCGCTCTGTTGACGAAGTTATCGTGGTAGACCGCGTGGGGAGAGAATGTGTTCAAGCAACTCTCCCCGGATCTCATACGACGGCGGTTGACTTCCCTGTTTCCCACCGAGCTAATCGAAGACATCGCGCGCGAGCGCGATGTCGTCCAGCGTGACCGGAAGATCGACATCACGATGCTCGTCTGGACGCTGATCATGGGCTTCGCCGTCGACGGCGAAGCCCGTACCATCGCCGGATTTCAGCGTGCATACTCCGCAGCAACCAACCAGACCGTCGCCCGCTCCAGCTTCTATGATCGGTTCACGCCGGCACTCGCAGCACTGTTGAGCGACCTCCTCGAGCACGCTCTCGAGGAGGTCGCGGTTC
>JBDGTR010000076.1:0-16342 GCA_042216635.1 Haloplanus sp.
TGCCCTCGGACATCCGCGACTGGTTCGAGGACATCCCCGACGAGGACATCGAAGTCCTCGGCATCGACCCCGCGCGCTCGCGGCCGGAGTGGATGATTCTGACAGTCCTCCCCGTGCCGCCGGTGACGGCCCGGCCCTCGATCACGCTCGACAACGGCCAGCGGAGCGAGGACGACCTCACCCACAAACTGGTCGACATCATCCGCATCAACCAGCGGTTCATGGAGAACCGCGAGGCCGGCGCGCCCCAACTCATCATCGAGGACCTCTGGGAACTGCTCCAGTACCACGTCACCACGTTCATCGACAACGAGATTTCGGGCACGCCGCCGGCGCGACACCGCTCGGGGCGCCCGCTGAAGACGCTCTCTCAGCGCCTGAAGGGCAAGGAGGGCCGCTTCCGCGGGTCGCTTTCGGGCAAGCGCGTCAACTTCTCGGCCCGGACCGTCATCTCGCCGGACCCCACCCTCTCGCTGAACGAGGTGGGGGTCCCCGAACGCGTCGCCCGCGAGATGACCCAGACGCTCAACGTCACCGAACGCAACGTCGAAGAGGCGCGTCAGTACGTCGCCAACGGGCCGGAGGGCCACCCCGGCGCGAACTACGTGCGCCGGCCGGACGGCCGTCGCCTGAAGGTGACCGAGAAGAACTGCGAGGAACTGGCGACCAAAGTCGAGGAGGGGTGGGAGGTCAACCGCCACCTCGTCGACGGCGACATCGTCATCTTCAACCGCCAGCCGTCGCTCCACCGGATGTCCATCATGGCCCACGAGGTGGTCGTGATGCCGTACAAGACCTTCCGGCTGAACACCACCGTCTGCCCGCCGTACAACGCCGACTTCGACGGCGACGAGATGAACATGCACGCCCTCCAGAACGAGGAGGCCCGCGCCGAGGCGCGCGTCCTGATGCGCGTCCAGGAGCAGATACTCAGCCCGCGGTTCGGCGAGAACATCATCGGCGCGATTCAGGACCACATCAGCGGGACGTACCTGCTCACCCACGAGGACCCCCACTTCTCGGAGACGCAGGCGCTCGACCTGTTGCGCGCGACGAGCGTGGACGAACTGCCCGAACCCGACGGCGAGGAGGACGGCGAACCCTACTGGACGGGGCGGACGGCCTTCTCGGAACTCCTGCCGGACGACCTCAATCTGGAGTTCACGTCTTCGGCGGGCGACACCGTCGTCATCGAGGACGGCCAACTCGTCTCGGGCACCATCGACGAGGACGCCGTCGGCGCCTTCGGCGGCGAAATCGTCGACACGCTCACCAAGGTCTACTCCGAGACGCGCGCCCGCGTGTTCATCAACGAGGTGGCCGCACTGGCGATGCGGGCCATCATGCACTTCGGCTTCTCGCTCGGCATCGACGACGAGTCCATCCCGGACGACGCCAACGAGATGGTCGACGAGGCCATCGAGAACGCCTACTCGCGCATCGAGGAACTCATCGACACCTACGAGGCGGGCGAACTCGAATCCCTCCCCGGCCGCACCATCGACGAGACGCTGGAGATGAAGATAATGCAGACGCTGGGGAAGGCCCGCGACAGCGCGGGCGAAATCGCGGAGGACCACTTCTCGGACGACAACCCGGCGGTCATCATGGCCCGCTCCGGTGCCCGCGGGTCGATGCTCAACCTCACGCAGATGGCCGGCTGTGTCGGTCAGCAGGCGGTCCGGGGCGAGCGCATCAACCGCGGCTACGAGGACCGCACGCTCAGCCACTACCGGAAAGACGACCTCTCGGCGGAGGCCCACGGCTTCGTGGAGAACTCCTACCGCGGTGGACTCACCCCCCGGGAGTTCTTCTTCCACGCCATGGGCGGCCGCGAAGGACTGGTCGACACGGCGGTCCGCACCTCGAAGTCGGGCTACCTCCAGCGCCGCCTCATCAACGCGCTCTCGGAACTCGAAGCGCAGTACGACGGCACGGTCCGGGACACCTCGGACACCATCGTCCAGTTCGAATTCGGCGAGGACGGCACCAGTCCGGTGAAGGTGTCCTCGACGGAGGAACACGACATCGACGTCGACGGCATCGCCGACCGCATCCTCGAAGCCGAGTTCGACTCCGAGGCCGAAAAAGAGCAGTTCATCGGCCGGCGCGAACCGCCGACGAACCTCTCTGAGTACGCCGGTCCCGGGCTGAACAAGGCACAGGGCATGGAGGTGGAGTCCGATGACTGAGGCGTACGAACACGTCACCGACGACATCGAAGCGGTCGTGGAGGATGCGGACCTTCCCCGACGGCTGAAGACCCGCATCTACGAAATCGTCGAGGAGCGCGGGCCGGTGTCGGTCGAACGCGCAGACGAGATAGCCAAGGCCGTCGAGGCGCGCTACGTCGATACGCGGGTCGACCCGCTCGACCCCGTCGGCACCGTCTCGGCGCAGTCCATCGGCGAACCCGGCACGCAGATGACGATGAACACGTTCCACTACGCGGGCGTCGCCGAAATCGACGTGACGCAGGGACTGCCGCGCCTCATCGAACTGGTGGACGCGCGCAAGACCCCCGACACGCCGATGATGACGGTCTACCTCGAAGACGAGTACGCGGTCGACCGCGAACGCGCTCACGAGGTCGTCTGGTCCATCGAGGCGACCAAGATTCTCGCGCTCGGCGACGTCTCGACGAACGTCGCGGACATGCTCGTCCAGATCGACCTCAACGAGGGGACGCTGCTGGAGCGGTGGCCGACCATCGACGACGTCGACGAGATCGCCGCCCGCATCGCCGAGACCATCGAGGACGCCCTGGGCGTCGAGACGCGACGGGGCGGCACCGTCATCGAGTTCGGGCCCTCGGAGCCGAGCTACCGCGAACTGCTCCAGCTGGTCGAGGAGCTCCGCGAAGTCGTCTTCAAGGGCATCGAGGACATCTCGCGGGTCGTCATCCGCAAGGAGCAGCTCGACGACGGCGAGGAGTTCGTCCTCTACACCGAGGGGTCGGCCTTCGGCGACGTCCTGGAGATCGAGGGCGTCGACGCCTCCCGGACCACCTGTAACAACATCCACGAGATCTACCGCAACCTGGGCGTCGAGGCCGCCCGCGAGACCATCATCAACGAGACGATGGACACGCTGGAAGAGCAGGGCCTCGACGACGTGAACGTCCGCCACCTGATGCTGGTCGCGGACATCATGACCAACCGCGGCACCATCGAGTCCATCGGCCGCCACGGCATCTCGGGGTCGAAGGAGTCGGTGCTCGCGCGCGCCGCCTTCGAGGTGACGGTGAACCACCTGCTCGACGCCGCCATCCACGGCGAACGCGACAGACTCGACGGCGTCATCGAGAACGTCATCGTGGGCAAGCCCGTCGCCATCGGCACCGGCGACGTGGACCTGCGCATGGGTTCGTTCAGCGCCGCCACCTCCGACGTGGACGCCGACCTCGACCTCGACCCCGACGTCGAGGTGGACGCCCAGCCCTCGGACGACTGATGCACGTCACCCTCTCGGACCGCGAGCGCCGATTCATCGCCCTCTTCGAGGACGAGACGGGGGCGACCGCCCGCGACTGCCTCGTCTTCGAGGGCGACGGCGACGACCCCGACCGCGTGGTCTTTCTCGTCGCGGCGGGCGGGATGGGACAGGCGGTCGGTCCGGGCGGGCAACGCGTCCGGTCGGTCGAGGACGCCCTCGACCGGTCGGTCGAACTCGTCGAGGACGCCACCACGCCGGAGGCGTTCGTCGCAAACGCCCTCGCCCCGGCGGCGGTCCAGCACGTGACGATAAGCGAACAGGGCGACCGGGTGGCCTACGCGGAGGTGCCCGACGCCGACCGTGGGGCCGCCATCGGCCGCGACGGGCGCAACATCGAGACGGCGCGCGTCCTCGCGCGGCGCCACTACGACATCGACGACGTCCAACTGGCCTGACCGGCCCTCATTCGCCCGGTCCCGACTCGCGTCAGGAGGTCCACGCCCCCGCCCCTCGGGGTGACGACTTTACTTCCGGCCGCCGTCACGTCCATCCGAGATGTCAGTTTCGCCCGGTCAGTTGGGGAGCCTCGCAGACCGGATACCCTACGCTTCGGTGGTCGTCCCGGCGGTTCGGTTCGTGGTGGGCTTCCTCGTCGTCTACGCGGTGGGTCGGTGGGTGGTCGTCCCGGCCGCCGGACGGGTGATTCGCGCGCGCAACCGCAACAACCCGACGCTCGTGACGGCGACGCGGCAGTACACGTACGTCCTCGTGGTGGCTGTGGCCGTCGGCGTCGGCGTCGTCAGCGCGGGCTACGGGCGCCTGTTGACGCAGTCGGCCATCATCATCGCGGCGGCGACGCTCGCGGTGGGCGTGGCCGGACAGGCCGTCATCGGCAACCTCGTCAGCGGTCTCTTTCTGGTCGCCGACCCCAACTTCAACGTCGGCGACTGGATAGCGTGGCGCGACCGCTCGGGGACCGTCGAGTCCATCAGCTACCGGGTGACGCGGGTGCGGACCGCCAACCACGAGATCGTCACCGTGCCGAACACGGAACTGGCGACGAACGCGGTCACGCGGCCGTACGGACCCGGGCGCTTCCGCGTCGTCGAGGAGGTGGGCATCGAGTACGACGACGACGTCGAGGCGGCGCGGACCTGTCTGCGCGAGGCGGCGACGTCGCTGTCGGGACTGGGTACCGACCCCGACCCGGTGGTCCGGGTGTCGGGCTTTGCGGACTCGGCGGTGCGACTGGAGACGCGCTTTTGGGTGCGCGACCCACGCCGCCGGGACGTCCTCGACGTGGAGTCGGAGTTCAGGGAGGCGGTGTTGCGTCGGTTCGCGGCGGCGGGCGTCACGCTGAGTCCGGCGAGCAAGCGCGAACTCTCGGGGTCCGTCGACGTCGCGGGCGGGAGTCCGGGGGAAACGACGGACGCTCCGCGCCGTTGAGGTGGCGAGCGGCGCGCAAAACGACTGCGACGAGACGCCCTCAGAACGCGCCTCACACCCCGCTCGCCCGCGCTCCGGGCGTTTCGGCGGATTCGAAAAGGGAGGCTTAAGTAGCTCCGTCGGGAACTGAGGCTCACCATGGCGAACGGCAAGTACGCGGCCCGCAAACTCAAGAAGGACCGCCAGAAGCGGCGGTGGTCCGACTCGGAGTACGCGCGACGCGAGCGCGGTCTCCGGAAGAAGTCAGACCCCCTCGAAGGCGCGCCGCAGGCGCGCGGCATCGTCCTCGAGAAGGTGGGAATCGAGGCGAAACAGCCCAACTCAGCCATCCGGAAGTGCGTCCGGGTGCAACTCATCAAGAACGGCAAGCAGGTGACGGCCTTCTGCCCCGGCGACGGCGCCATCTCCTTCATCGACGAACACGACGAGGTCACCATCGCCGGCATCGGCGGCGCGAAGGGTCGTGCGATGGGCGACCTCTCCGGCGTCAACTACAAAGTCGAGAAGGTAAACGGCGTGTCGATGATCGAACTGGTGCGCGGTAACGCGGAGAAACCCGTCCGATAATGTCCGAGAGCGACGCCCCCGAACCGGAGACGCCGGCCGGAAGCGACGGCCAGGACACCGACGCCCAACTGTTCGGCGTCTGGGAGATCGGCGAAATCGAGTACGCCGACCCGAGCACCAAGCGCTACATCAACGTGACGCCCATCGCCCACACGATGGGGCGCCACGCCTCCAAGCAGTTCCAGAAGAGCGAAATCTCGGTCGTCGAGCGACTCATCAACCGCCTGATGCAGACCGAGGAGAACACGGGCAAGAAACAACAGGCCATGCGCATCGTGCGCGACGCCTTCGAAATCGTCGACGAGCGCACCGACGAGAACCCGATTCAGGTGCTCGTCACCGCCGTCGAGAACGCCGCGCCGCGCGAGGAGACGGTCCGCCTGAAGTACGGCGGCATCTCCGTCCCGCAGGCCGTCGACGTGGCGCCCCAGCGCCGGGTCGACCAGGCCCTGAAGTTCCTCGCCGAGGGCACCCATCGCGGTTCGTACAAGTCGCCGACCAGCGCCGCCGAGGCACTCGCGGGCCAACTCGTCGGCGCCGCCGACTACGACGTCGGCACCTACGCCATCAACCAGAAAGAGGAATCCGAACGCGTCGCCGCCGCCGCGCGGTAACTCTCTCTTTTCTCTCAGTCGGCCGCCGCCCCCGAGACGGCGTACTCGCGGGTCACGTCGACCAGCGCCTTCCGGAAGTCGCTCTCGGTCGGGTCGTCGGCCAGCGTGCGAAAGCGGCGCTTGAACGCCTGTAGCCCCACCGCCGGCGCGTCGGCGGCGGCGGCCCGCGAGAGGTCGTACAGTCGGTGGTCGGCGTCCACGAGACCGTGGCGCTCGACGAGTGCGAGTGCGAAGGCGGCGTTGACCGCCGTGATGTCGGGGTCGGCACCGACGGAGACGCGCCGGCGGCCGGCGGTCTCTATCGGCGCGTCGGCGACGGCCGCCGCCAGTTGGGATTCGAGAAAGTGGACGAGTTTCGCCGACGGTCCCACCGAGAGCGTGATGTCGTCGGCGTAGATGTCGCGCATGTGGTTCGCTATCTGATAACAGTGCGAGAGTTTCCGGCGCTCGACCGACCGCCCGGAGAGCGCGAGAAAGAGGGCCTCCTCGGTGGACTGGGTGTGTGAGGCGTGACCCTCCTCGTGGCGGGCCATGTGTGCGAACTCGTGGAGCGCGAGTTCGCGGGCCATCGCACTCGTGGCGGCCGGCCGCGAGATGTTCAAGACGTGGTGGTCGTCGTAGTGGGCCGCCCACGTGCGCTCGTCGGGGTCGGCCCGCACCCGCACCCGGACGGGCCGTTCGAGGTCGTATTCGGTTTCGAGGAGGTCGGCGGCGCCGAGAAACGGGTCGGGGGGCGTCCCCCCCTGTACGCGCACGTCCATGCTGGCTGTTCACACGCCGCTGTCGAATATGACTCTTGTGCCGCTTACGGCCGCAGGCGGTCGAACCCGCCCCGGTAGGCCAGCCAGTACGCCACGAGGAAGCCGAACCCGAAGATGGGCGCGAAGAAAAACAGTTGCGAGTAGGGGTCCGGCGGGAGGAGGAGGACGGCGAGCACCTGGAGGAACGCGGTGACGACGACCAACGCGACGGCGAAGCGGACGTGCGGACTCGTCGCCGACGCCGCGTCCGCGTTCCCGTCTGCGTTCTCCGCTCCCGTCACTCCACCACCTCCAGCAGGTCGTTCACGTCGTCGACGACGGCCGAGGCGCCCGCTTCGACGTACTTGCGGCGCCCCGCCTCGCCGGTGAGACCGCCCGTGAGGACGCCCACCCCGTAGTAGACGCGGCCGTCGTCCGCCGCGTCGGCGTTGACCGCCGTCTTCACGTCGTCTAGGGTGTCGCCCGCGAAGACCACCGTCCTCGCGTCGAGGCGGTCGGCAAGCGTTACCAGCGCCTTCGGGTGGGGTTTGCCCTCCGCCCAGTCGTCCATGGTAAAGCGGTGGGACTCGGGCACCGACAGCCCCACCCGCGAGAGCGCGATGTCGGCCTCGGCGGCCGGGCGGCCAGTCACCACGCCGACGGCGAAGCGCTCGGTCAACGCCGTCACCGTCTCCGGGCGAATCAGCGTCGGTTCGTCGTGGACGTAGCCCGCCGTCTCGACGGGCGGGTCGCCGCCCTCCAGTTCGCGGTACAGTTCGGCGCCGAGGTAGAGCGCCTGAAAGACGTCGCGCAGGCGGTCGGGGTCCCACGCCTCGAAGACGGCGCCGGCGTCGGCACCCAGTTCGGTCTCGACGACGGACTGTGCGGCGTCGAGACCGCCGCCCGCCGCCGCGATGGCGTCCGTGAACGCCTCCACGTCGCCCCCGTAGCCGGCGTCGGATGCGAGGACGTACAGCGCCGCCGCGTCGGTGAGTTCCCAGTCGTTGTTGAAGCCGCCGGCGTCCTTGAACCGCTGGATTGCGTCGTCGTCGATGGTCCGCCCGTACACCCGTTCGACGGACTCGACGATTGCCCGCCGGTAGGAGTCCGCCACGTCGACGAGTACGCCGTCGATGTCGAGGACGACCGCGTCCGCGTGCATGTCCGAGTGAGTGCGCCGCCCCGCCAAGTGCCTTGCCACTTACTCCCGGTTCACGTCGAGATAGAGCGTCTCGCCGTCGAGCGTCTCGCTCCGAACCGGTACCACGGGCTGTTCGAAGCCGAGGGTGGTAAAGAGGAAGTCGGCGCCCGCCTCGCGGGCCACCTCGCGGGCGGGTCGCTGGAGTTCGGCCGGGAGGTTCAGCGCGTAGACGGCGTCGACGTCGTAGAGGTCGCCCGGGTCGGTCTCGCTTCGCTCGACGATGTCGTCGCGGACGAAGGTCACGCAGTCGGGGACGGGCGCGTCGAAGACGTCGGTCACCGTCACCTCCTTGCCGACGGCGGCGAGGGCGGCGGCGACGTCCGGCCGGCGGCCGACCCCCACTTCGACGAGGCTGTCGTAGCGGGTCAGTCTGGCGGTGAGTTCGTCACGGAGGTCGGTCACGTCGGGATATTTATGCCGGCGCCCCGCTTAACCCCTTCCATGCTCGTTGACATCGTGCCGATAGGGGACGTTCCGGCACAGGTCAAACGCGAGGCCTCTGCGGGTTTGCGGTCGGTCTACGACTGCGACGTGACGGTCCACGACGCCCAACCCGTTCCCGACGGCGCGTTCGACCGCAACCGCGACCAGTACCGCGCCGAGGAGTTCATCGAACTCGCCAGTCGGGTCGGCAACGGCGAGAAGAACATCGGCGTCACCGGCGAGGACCTCTACTACCGGCGCCGAAACTACGTCTTCGGACTCGCCTACCTCAACGGCAACGGCTCCGTCGTCTCGACGTACCGCCTCCAGACCTCCTCGGACGGCGGCTTCTCCGAGAAGCCCGCCCGCGAGGTGTTCGCCGACCGCGTCCGCAAGGAAATCGTCCACGAAATCGGCCACACCTTCGGGCTGGAACACTGCGACAACGAGCGGTGCGTGATGAGTTTCTCGCCCACCGTCCGCGAGGTGGACGTCAAAGAACAGAACCTCTGTGGCTCCTGTAGTCGCACGCTACTCTGAAGACGGCGCCCTCTCGTCCCCATGGTCGCTTTCGTCCCCGCCCTCGACGCCGCGCCCGCCCGCTTCTCCCGCCGGTCCGACGCCCGACGCGCATGCTGACTGTCGACGGGAGCGCCGGCGGCGGTCAGATGCTCCGCACGGCGCTCTCGCTGGCCGCCGTCGACGACCGACCCGTCCGGGTCGAATCCGTCCGCGGCGACCGCCCCACGCCCGGCCTGCGCGCCCAACACCTCGCGGCCGTCCGCGCCCTCGCCGCCCTGACCGACGCCGACGTGACCGGCTCGGCACTCGGCTCCGAAACCGTCACCTTCGACCCCGGTCCCGTCGTCGGGGGCGAATCGCCACTCCGCGTCGACGTCGGCACCGCCGGGAGCGTCGCCCTCGTCTGTGACGCCCTCCTCCCACTCGCCGCGCGTCTCGACGCGCCGCAGTCGGTGGTCGTCGCGGGCGGGACCGACGTGAAGTGGTCGCCCCCGGTCGATTACCTCCAGCGGGTGAAACTCCCGCTGTTCGCGCGATTCGGTCTCGACGCCGGTCTCGCCGTCGAGCGTCGGGGCTTCTACCCCGCCGGCGGCGGCGCGGTCGCTCTCGACCTCGCGCCGTCGACGGTCCGAGCGCCGCGCCTCTCCCACCGTGGCGCCCACCGAACAACGTCGGTCCACGCCGTCGCCAGCGAGTCGCTGGCCGACGCCGACGTGGGTACCCGACTGGCGACGGCGGCCGTCGAGACGCTCCTCGCCCGGTCGGACGCCCCCGTTCGCTTCGCCTCGGCCGTCGAGACGACGGTCGCGTCCGTCCCGGCCGACTCGCCGGGCTGTGTCGTCCTCGTCCGTCTCGGCTTCGAGCGCACGCTCGCGGGCTTCTCGGCGCTCGGCGAACGCGGCGTCCCGGCCGAAACCGTCGGCGCCGACGCCGCGACGGGGGCGCTTTCGTGGCTCTCGGGACGGGGCGTCGTCGACCCGCAGATGGCCGACCAACTGCTCGTCCTCCTCGCACTCGTCGGCGGCGCGGTGGTCGTCCCTCGCGTCACCGACCACGTCGCCACCGGCGTCGAGGTGGTGCGTGCGTTCGGCCGCGACGTGGACGTGACCGACCGGCCCGACGGGTCGGCGCTCGTCTCGGTCGCCGCTCGCTCACTCTAGGGGCGCGAACGTCCCCTCGTATTTCGTCATGGCGAGGACGTGGCCCTCCATGGCGCGTTCGACGGCGTCCAGCCCCGACCCCGCCGGGACGTCGAGTTCGGTGTCGAGCGCGAACAGCCGGAACCGGTAGGTGTGTTCGCCGTCCGGCGGGTTGGGACCGCCGTATCCCACCTCGTCGAAGTCGTTCTCGCCCTCGACGGCCGAGGCGGTGGCGGTGTCCCAGTCCTCCGGGACGCGCTTTCGCGTCGGGTCGACGTTCCAGACGAGCCAGTGGAGCCACACCTTGCCGGTGGCGGGTACCGCGTCGGGGTCGTCGACCACGAGGACGAGCGACTCCGCCTCCGACTGGACGCCCTCTATCTCCAGTGGCGGGTTCACGTTGCGCTCCGTGTAGCCGTACTTCTCCGGGATGGCGTCGCCGTCCCGGAACGCGGGACTCGATAGGCCGAGTGACTCCATACCTGCTCTTCGCTCCGCACCCGATTGACTCTTGGGGCGGGGGGCGCCCTACCGCCGGGCCTTCCGTGCGGCGTAGAGCGTCATCTCGGCGGCGTAACAGAACACACAGCCCCGGAAGGGCGGCCGTTCGAGGGCCGCTCTCCCGTCTCCCTCGCTCGCCGTCGCGTCCGCGTCCTCGCCGGGCATGCCCGACGGTTCGTCGCCGCCGACCTAACGCCTGCGCGGTCGTGTGCGGCGCGTGCCCACCCGCTACGGCGCGTAGTAGTACTCGCCGTTTCGTTTCTGCTCGCGGTCGAGTTGGCTCTCGGGTTTGTTGATGCGCGGCCGACCGGTGCGTTCGTCCCGGCGGAACGTGATTTCGAGGTCGGCGAGGAAGTCGTTCATCCCCGAGCGCATGTCCTGTGGCGCCGAGGCGTGGCCGTGGCGGGCGGGTTCGCCGTCGAAGACCATCAGGCGGTCCGCCAGCAGGTCTATCATGTAGATGTCGTGGTCGATGACCATCGCGGTGGCGTCGTGGTTCTCGGTGTACCGCCGGATGGCGGAGGTGGCCTGCACCCGTTGTTCGACGTCTAGGTGCGCCGAGGGTTCGTCGAGTACGTAGAGGTCGGCCTCCTTCGAGAGGCAGGCGGCGATGGCGACGCGCTGGCGTTCGCCCCCCGAGAGGTCGGTGAGGTTCTGCTCCATGATGCGTTCGAGCTGGAGCGGGCGGGCGATTTCCGTGTTCCAGAAGGAGGTGCCGAAGTCGTCGGTGATGGAGGCGAGGAAGGCGTCGACCCGCATCGGCTGGTCGATGTCGATGTACTGGGGTTTGTACGCGATGTCGAGGCGGAAGTCGAGGTCGCCCTCGTCGGGGGTGAGCGACCCGGCGAACAGTTTCGCCAGCGTCGACTTCCCGATGCCGTTGGGACCGACGACGCCCAGCACTTCGCTCTCGTAGATGGTGCCGCCCTCGACGTCGAGTGCGAACTCGCCGTCGCCGTAGGACTTCGAGAGGTCGGGATACTCCACGAGCGGCGTCCCCGTCACCGACTCGCGGGGGGCGTGTTCCTCGAAGGTGATGGCCTCCGGCCGGATGCGCATGTTCTCGTTGTCGAGGTAGCCCGTGAGGTACTCGTTGATGCCGTTGCGGACGGACTTGGGGTCGGTGACGACGCCGTAGGCGCCGGGTTCGCCGTACGCGACGTGGAGGCGGTCCGCCAGCAGGTCCAGCATGGCGAGGTCGTGTTCGACGACGAGCATCGAGCGGTCCTCCTCGTCGGCGAGTTCGCGCACGAGCCGGGCCGCCGCGACCCGCTGCCCGATGTCGAGGTAGGGGGTGATCTCGTCGAGGAAGTAGAAGTCGGCGTCGCGGGCGAGCGTCGCCGCGAGCGCGACTCGCTGGAGTTCGCCGCCGGACAGCGTGTCTATCGGCTGGTCGATCACCGGCCGGATCGACAGGCGGTCGATCAGGTCGTCGACGACGCCGCGTTCGTCCGTGCCCGCGAGCAGGTCGCTCGTCGTCCCGTCGAACCGGTCGGGGATGCGGTCGATGTACTGGGGCTTGCGCGCGACGCTCACCTCGTCGTTCATCAGGCGTTCGAGGTAGGTCTGGAGCGCCGTCCCGCGGTAGCGGTCGAGCACCGTCTCCCAGTCTGGCTCGGTGTCGTACTGGCCGAGGTTGGGCACCAGCTCGCCCGCGAGGGCGTGGACGGCGGTCGACTTCCCGATTCCGTTCGGCCCGAGCAGCCCGGTGACCGTCCCGGATTCGGGAACGGGCAGGCCGTAGAGCGAGAAGGAGTTCTCGCCGTAGCGGTGGACGGGGTCGTCCTCCAGTTCCGACGGGAGGTTGATGATTTCGATGGCGTCGAAGGGACACTTCTCGACGCAGATGCCACAGGTCTCCCCGAGACACACCTCCTCGCTGATGCGAATCTGGTCCGGCCCGCCCTCGTAGGGTTCGTCCTCCTCGTAGAAGTCGCCCCGGGTGACGATGCACTCCTTGCCCGTGCGGTTGGGCGGACAGAAGTTGGCGCACTCGTAGTTACAGCGGTCGGGCTGACACCTGTCGAGGTCGACGACCGCGATGCTGTCCTCGGCCATGCTTACAGCGAGGCGCCCGAGGTCAGAAGGATGGTGAACGTGATGAACCAGAGCGCGAACGTCATGAACACCACGTAGAGGTGGTCTTTCGCCCCGAAGTCGCCGACGTCGACGCCGATGACCTTCAACACCGGATACTGCCCGGCGACGAAGGCCACGAGGACGGCCACCGCGCGCCGGTCGGTGGCCGCGGCGGGCGCCGTCCCGACGACGACGCCCGAGACGACTGCGGCCGCGACGCCGGCGAGACACGCCAGCGTGGTGACCGTTACCCCCCGGACGTGTCCGGTGAGACCGGCCTGTGTTTCCGTAGCCATGCCCGTACTTCCACCGGCGGGCATGAAAAGCCGTTCGATACGGGTGACCGGTCGTCACGGCTCCCACGCGGGGAGTTCGCCCCGGTGGTCGTCTCCGGGACGGACACGGCGGATTGGATTCCCCGCCCCGAGGCCCTCGACCCAGCGCCTAGCCGAGCGGACGCTACGAATCCCCGCCTGACGGCAGGTCGTTGGTTCCGAGTCGCCACGTGAATATCGCTCGCAGGACCACGACGAGGCTGTTTCGCTCGCCACTGCCCCAGACCGCCGTTTCCTCGACTCCCCCCGACTCGCGTCCGTTGGTCCGGACGCTGACGAGCGCCGTCCGCTTGTCCGTGACGAGGAGGCTCCCGGCCGGCGTGTCTGCCCACTCCCAGAGCGTCTCGAACAGTTCGGCCGACGGAACGGTGTCCTGGATGCGGGCCTGTACCTCCTCGGAGATGCCGGCGAGGTGAATCTCTACTCCGCGTTCGTGGGCGTCGCGGAGGTGTTCGAGGTGACCCTCGGTGAGCAGTTCGTCGACGGTCATGTAGATGATTTCGTCTTCGGCCTCGTCGAGGAACTCCACGACGCGCTGGGCGACGGCCTCGTGGCCGGTGACCGTCCAGACGCCCGCCTGTTCCTGTTGCGGGTCCGCCGGTTCCAGTTCGGCCAGCAACTCGGCCGCTTCGGCGATGGTGTTCTCGCGCTCGACGTCGAGTTTGCGGACGATGGATTCGCTCGACACCACGATGAACTTCCGGGGCGTCGTGTGCTGGACGTCGACCAGTCCCATCTCGTGGAGCGCCTCGACTGCGTCGTAGACCCGCGTCCGTGGCACGTCGCCGACGTTCGCCACGTCCTTGGCGGTGCCAGTCCCGAGGCGGGTCAGCGCGACGAGCGTCTGGGCCTCGTACTCGGACAGATTGAACTCCTTGAGACACTCGACCAACTCGGCTTCGATTACCTCCTCCTCGCGGTTCGCCATGCGACCGATACGCAGGCCACGGTATTTTTTTTTTGGCGTGTGAAATGTCCGTCTTGCTGACGATTCGCTCTGGCTCTTCGGGTTCTCTGGACGGGACCGACCCGACGCGCCCCCGCCTCACTCCGTCCGCACGAACGCGTCGACGCAGACGCTCCGGTCCGGTCGCACGACCACGGGGTTGAGGTCGAGTTCCGAGACGTCCCGGCAGTCGGCGACGAGGCTTCCCACCTTGGTGACGAGGGTGGCGAAACTGTCGAGCGAGGCGTCCGGCCCGAAGGCGTGTTCGAACCGGTCGGGGATGTCGGTCCGGTTGAGCGCGCCGTAGGCGTCGCCTTTCCCGAAGGGGGCGACGAGGTGGGTGGTGTCTTTGAGCGCCTCGACCTGCGTGCCGCCGGAGCCGAGGGTGACCACCGGCCCGAGGTTGGGGTCCTGCGTGGCGCCGACGAGCGCCTCCACCCCGTCTTCGACCTGTTCCTGGACGAGGACGCCCTCGATGGTCGCCTCGGCGTCGTGTTCGAAGACGGCGCCGACGATTTCCTCGTAGGCGCGCTGGGCGGCGGTGGGCGACTCGACGCCCACCCGCACGGCGCCGACCCGGTTGCGGTGGGCCACGTCCGGCGAGTCGACTTTCATCACCACCGGCGTCCCGAGTTCGCTCGCGTAGCGGGCCGCCTCCTCGCTCGACGTGGCGAGGCGCGTCTCGGGCACGTCCAGTCCGAACTCCGAGAGGAGGTCCGTCGCCGCCGCCCACGTGACGGTGCGGCCCGCCGGGAGCGACGACGCCGAGCGCTCGCCGAGTTCGAACTGCGGGCGGCCCACCAGTCGGTCCCGGGCCACGTCGAAGCGGTGGAGCGACGCCAGCGCGTCGACGGCCTGCTCCGGCTGGGAGTACAGCGGATACTCGGCGCGGACGCGTTCGTACGGTTTCGGGTCGGGGAGTTCGTCGGGTTCCTTCCGGCCGGTCCACAGGAAGACGACGGGGTCGTCGGCCATCTCGCCGACGCGGAGGAGGTGGTCGGCTATCGTCGCGGCGTCCTCGTCGACGGCGGAGAGACCGATGCCGAAGACGTAGGCGTCGAAGTTGTCGTCGGCGAACAGCGTCTCCGCCACCTCCGTGAGCACCTCCGCGCCGGCCGCGCGGATGTCGACCGGGTTGTGGAGTTCGCCGAAGGTGAGCAGGTCGTCCATCCCGAGGAGCGTCTCCTCCGTCCCGTCGGCGAGTTGCGGGACGTTCAGTCCCTGGTCCTCGGCGAGGTCCGCAAGCAGGGTGGCGAGTCCGCCGCTGGTCGAGGCGACACAGACGTTCTTCGAGTCCGGGGGGTCGAACGCGGCGTGGGCGCTGGCGCGGCCGAGGAGGTCCGGGATGTCGGGGACGCGTTCGACGCCCGCCTGTCCGAAGGCGGCGTCCCACGCCGCGTCGTTGCCGGTGAGCGACCCGGTGTGCGATTCGGCGGCCTTCTGTGCCACTTCGGAGGCGCCGACTTTCACCGCCAACACCGGCGTTCCCTTCGCTACCGTCTCCCGCGCCACCTCGATGAACCGTCGGGGTTCGGTCACCCCCTCGATGTAGGTGCAGATGACCTCCACCTCCGGCTGGGCGCCCATGTACTCGACGTAGTCGGCGAGGCTCTGGTCGACCTCGTTGCCCGTCGAGACGACGTGTGAGAAGTGGGTGTCCTCGTCGGCGGCGTTCTCGAAGAAGGTGGCGAAGGAGAGCGCCCCGGACTGACTGGCGAGGGCGATGTTGCCCGGTTCGGGTTCGCGGGAACACAGGCCCGTCAGGACCGTCCCCGCGCGGGCGTTGGCGAGACCGATGCAGTTCGGTCCCGCGACGGTGATGTCGACCGCCTCGGCGGTGGCTTCGAGTTCCGCCTCCAACTCCGCGCCGCGTTCGTCGGCCTCGCTGAACCCCGTCGTGATGACCAGCGCCGCCGGTACGTCCTCGGTGCCCGCCTCACGTACTACCTCGACGACGGCCTCGCGTGGGACGACGACGACGGCGAGGTCCACCGTCTCGGGGAGGTCCGAGACGGTGTCGTGACAGGGCCGGTCCCACGCCTCCTCGCGGTTGGGGTTGACGAGGTAGAGGTCGCCGTCGTAGCCGTACGACAGCAGGTGGTCGGTGATGCGCGAGGAGTACCACGAGTCGGGCGACGCGCCGACGATGGCCAGCGAATCGGGGTCGAACAGCGGGTCGAGTGTGTGGTGGGTACTCATAGCCCGAACTCCGGCGTGGATACATTAATCGTGACTGTTGGTGCAGTATTCCGCCACGCCGGCCCACCGTGACGACGGCGCCACCCGCGACGCCGTCGAATCCCTATCGTGACGCGTCACGGACGGGATTCCGCCCGTCGCGGGCGGTGTAGGTTGTCAGGTTGTAGTTGACTGTGTTCCTGACCTTGGATTGCT
>JBDGTR010000061.1:0-16021 GCA_042216635.1 Haloplanus sp.
CGGCCTCGGCGACGAGGGCTTTTACGTCACCACCGACGAGGGGGTCGACGCCCTCTCGGTCGAACACGAACGGGCGGGCCACGAGTTCGGCGAAGCCGAGTTGATGTGGCGGTGTTTCGAGTGTGGCGCCATGGGCGACGTCACGGAGATGCCCGAGGAGTGTCCCGACTGTGGCGCCCCCCGCGAAGACCTCTACTACTGGACCGAAGACTAGTTACTCCAGATAACCGAGGTCGCGCAGGCGTTCCTGCGCGTCGTCGTCCATCTCGGCGACGGCGTCGTCGGTGACGTCGCCCTCGGCGGCGTCGGTCCACGCGCCGCCGACCTCGGATTCGAACGCCGAGAGCGCACGCTCCGTGTCGCGGACGGCCTCGTCGTCACCACCGGCGAGGTCGGTCGTCTCGCCGGGGTCCGAATCGAGGCGGTAGGCCTCGTCCGGGATGCGGTCGACGCGGACGTACTTCGCGTCGGGGCGGCGGGCCGCGCGCATCCGCGAGTAAAAGCGCGAGTCCTCGTCGAGGTCGATGCCCGCGTTCGCGGCCTTCTCCTCTAACTGTTTGAGTTCGACCACGGGCCGGGAGTACTCCACGAAGCCGACGTCGCCGGACTCGTCGGCCGCCTGTCCGGGGTCGGGATTCGAGGCGTCGGCGAACTCGCGGTAGGAAGGCGAGAGGAGCGACCGGGTGGGGTCGCGTGCGACGGCCGTCTCGCCCGGGGCGGCGGGCGTCCCGCCGTCCACGCCGCAGGCGTCGAGGACGGTGTGATAGAGGTCGACGAGTTCGACGGTGTCGGCGCGCCGGTCGGCGTCGAGACCCGGATGTTTGACCATCAGCGGGACGTTCACCAGCGGGTCGTAGAGACAGAACTCGTGGCCGTAGAGGTCGTGTTCGCCGTGGAGTTCGCCGTGGTCGGCACAGACCACGACAGTCGTCTCCTCCCACTCGCCTTCCGCCTTCAGCCACTCGAACAGGCGGGAGAGTTGGGCGTCGACGTGGGCGATTTCGGCGTCGTACAGCCCCCGAATCGCCGTCCACTCCTCGTCGTCGATGTCTCGCGCGCCCGCGTTGAACTCCTTGGAGTTCTGGCACACCTCGGAGGAGTCGACGCCGGGAGCGAACTCCTCGGCGAACTCCTCGGGCGGGTGGTAGGGGAGGTGGGCGTCCATGAGGTTGATGAACGCGAACCAGTTCTCCGACTCCTCGACGAACTCCATCGTCCGGTCGACGACGGCCGGCGTCTTCGAGTCGGCGCCCTCGCCGCCGGCGAGATACTCGTGGGCGACGTTGCCGAGGGAGACGAGTTTGTCGGCGAGGGTGCGGAGTCGGTCGCTGTCGTTCATCGTCTTCCACGCACGCGCGAGGGGACCGGAGAGGACGTCGCCGGGCATCACCTCGAAGAAGTTGTCCTGCGTGTCGAAGCCGTCGGTGAGGTGGGTGTAGGGGGTTATCCACGCGTTCGAGGAGAAACAGGCGGTGTCGTAGCCGGCGGCCGAGAGCGTCTCGGCGAGCGTGGTCGCCCCCTCCAGATAGGGGTTCTCCTGGTCGGCGCCGTGGTGACTCGGATAGAGACCGGTAAAGAGGGAGGCGTGGACGGGGAGGGTCCACGGCGCCGGTGCGACCGCGTTGTCGAAGACCGTCGCGTCGGCGGCGAACTCGTCGAGTCCGGGCGTGGTGGGTCGGTCGTAGCCGTACGGCGTGAGGTGGTCCTTCCGGACCGTGTCCATCACGACGAAGAGGACGTTCCCGGGCGCGTCGCTCTGCATACCCCTCCTACGACGAGTGTGGCGAATAAAGTCCCGGATTCGAAGACGCCTACCGCCAGGCGTCGAGTGTCGACGCGTCGGCGAGTGGGACGGAGACCCACGCGTCGTCGCGTGAGACGTCCGCGATGACGAACTGGCTGGTGCGTGCGGAGTCGTCCACCGAAGCCATCACCTCGAACTCCTGACCATCGGCCACCGTCGCGTCGGGCGCCATGTGTGTGACATAGTGACACCCATACATAAATACGTCGATACGACACGCGGTGACACGGAGCGGCAAACGAGGACGACAGGGCGCTTCGCAGAGTATTAGAGGGTGGACGGCGGAACGGGGCACATGCAAGTAGCCGACGCGATGACGCCGCGTGCGGACGTCGTGACGGTCGAACTCCCGGGAACCCGGGACGACGCCCTCGAATATCTACAGGAGCGTGGCTTCTCCTCCGTCCCAGTCGTCAAACTCACCGACGACGGCGAGGAGTACCGTGGGCTTGTCTCCCGGGACGACCTCATCGAGAACGCCGACGAGGACCAACTGGCGCTGTTGATGCGCGAGGTACCGACGACGACGGCGGACGCGGACCTCGGAGACGTGGTTCGGATGATGGTCGCCGAGGACGCCCGTCGGGTGCCCGTCGTCGACGGCGAACTGGAGGGCATCCTCACCGTGACCGACGTGGTGCGGGCCATCGCGCGCGGCGACGTCGACGGCGAGACGCCGGCCGACGAACTCGCCACCCGCGAGGTCAACGCCGCCTACGCGGGGACGCCCCTGACCGTCGCCGAACGCGAACTCCACTACGCGAACGTCCCCTACGCCGTCGTCCTCGGCGACGACGGCGACATGGTGGGCATGCTCACCGAAGTCGACGTCATCGAGGTGGCCCGCGTCGTCGAGGGCGAGGACGCCACCGGCGAGTCCCTCGCCAACGAGGACGACGAGTGGATGTGGGAGGGCATCAAGGCGGTGGGCAACCGCTATCTCCCCACCCGAAACGTCGAGATACCGGCCGAACCCGTCGAGACGTTCATGAGCGACGAGGTGGTGACCGTCTCCGGGAGCAAGACCGCCCGCGAAATCGCCCGGACGATGCTCTCGAACGACATCGAACAGGTCCCGTTGGTCAACGGCGGGTCGCTGGTCGGCATCGTCCGCGACGTTGACCTACTGGAGGCCGTATGAGCTACGCCGAAGCCATCACCGAACTCGCAAAGCGCCGGGGGTTTTTCTTCGGCGCCAACGGCGCGTACGGCGGCGTCGCCGGGTTCTACACCTTCGGCCCGCAGGGCGCGGCGCTGAAACGCAACGTCGAGGCGGCGTGGCGCGACCGCTTCACCGTCAAGGAGGGCAACGACGAAATCGAGGCGCCGACGATCATGCCCGAGGCGGTCTTCGAGGCGTCGGGCCACCTCGACGGCTTCGACGACATGCTGGTCGAGTGTCCCGAGTGCGGCGAGAGCCACCGCGCCGACCACCTCATCGAGGACGCGACGGACGTCGAGGAGGCAGAGAGCCTGCCCATTCCCGAAATCGAGGCGCTCATCCGCGAGAACGACCTCGCCTGTCCGAACTGCGGGACCGCCCTCGCCGGGCAGGCCGTCGAGGAGTTCAACCTCATGTTCGAGACGACCATCGGCCCGGGGTCGGGCCAGACGGGCTACCTCCGCCCGGAGACGGCACAGGGCATCTTCGTTGAGTTCCCCCGTCTGAAGGAGTACGCACGCAACAGCCTCCCCTTCGGCGTCACGCAGGTGGGGCGGGCCTACCGCAACGAAATCTCCCCCCGGAAGGGCATCGTCCGCACCCGGGAGTTCACGCAGGCGGAACTGGAGCAGTTCGTCAACCCGGACCGCGACGACCCGCGGCTCTCCCGCGTCGAGTCGGTCGAACTCCGACTCTACCCCGCGAGCGAACAGGAGGACCCGGACGGCGACTACGTCGAGACGACGGTCGGCGAGGCGGTCGCGGAGGGCGTCGTCGAAAACGAGTGGGTGGCGTACTACCTCGGCGTCGCCCGGCGGTGGTACGACCGAATCGGCGTCGACGGCGACCGGTTCCGCTTTCGCCAGCATCTCCCGGGCGAACGCGCCCACTACGCCGCCGACTGCTGGGACGCCGAGAGCGAAATCGGCGGCGCCCACGGCGGCGCGGAACTCGCCGCCGACCCGACGGCCGGCGAGTGGATAGAAGTCGCCGGCTTCGCCTACCGCGGCGATTACGACCTCTCGAAACACGCCGCGCACGCCGACGACGACTTCACCGTCTTCGAACAGTACGACGAACCCCGGACGGTCGAACGGGCGGTCGTCGACCCCGACATGAGCGTCCTCGGCCCGGAGTTCGGCGCGGTCGCAGGCGACGTGGCCGACGCACTGGAGTCGCTCGCCGACCGCGACCCCGACGCCTTCGACGCCGAGACGGTGAGCGTCGACGTCGACGGCGAGAGCTACGCCGTCGAGACGGACGTCGCCAACTTCCGAATCGAAGAGCGGACCGAGGCGGGCGAACACGTCACGCCGCACGTGGTCGAACCCTCCTTCGGCGTCGACCGGACGGTCTACACCCTCGTCGCCCACGCCTACAGCGAGGACCGCGTCGACGACGAGGCGCGGACCTACCTCTCGCTCGACCCCGAGGTGGCGCCGACGGACGTGGCGGTGTTCCCGCTGGTGAGCGACGACGACCTGGAATCGCTCGCCGACGAGGTGGTGGCCGACCTCCGGGAGACGGGCCTCTCGGTGACCTACGACGACTCGGGCAACATCGGCCGTCGCTACCGCCGGCAGGACGAGGTGGGCACGCCCGTCTGTGTCACCGTCGACCACGAGGGCGTCGAGGGCGACGGTCCGACGACGGTGACGGTGCGCGAACGCGACTCGACGGCGCAGGTCCGCGTGCCCGTCGCCGACCTCGCAGAGCGACTGGCGGCCGTCCGGTCGGGGCGGGACACCTTCGAGACGCTCCGCGCGGAGTACGAAGCAGTCGAGACGGACGTCGAGCGCTCCTGAGACCCGTGCCGGAGCGCCACCGACCGACCGAGGCGGGCCGTCCGCGCCCGACGCGACGAACCACACGGGACGACCGATAGATGGACACCGACGAACTCCGGCGGCGCGCGGTCCACGCGAGCGGTGCGGGACTCCCCGCGCTCTACCTCCTCGGCGCGGCGTCGTGGCGGACGCTCGGTCTCCTGTTGGTCGTCGGGTCGGGCGTCGCCGCCGGACTGGAGGCGATTCGTCTGCTGGTCGGCCTCGACTGGGCCGTCTACGACGACCTGACCCGGGAGTACGAACGCGACAACGTCGCGGGCTACGCGCTCTACATGTTCAGCATGACGGCCGTGGCGTGGCTGTTCGCTCCGTACGTCGCCGTCCCCGGAATGCTGATGCTGACGGTGGGCGACCCCATCAGCGGCATTCTCGGCTCCAACGAGGCGGGGCGAGCGAAGGCGGCGGGCGTCGTCGCCGCGATGTTCGCCGTCTGTTTCGCACTCGCGCTTCCGGTCTTGCTCCCGGTCGTCCGGACGCCCGTCGCGGTGGCCGCCGCCGCCGTCGGCGCCGCCGCCGCCACCGTCGCCGACGGCTTCACGCCCGTCGTCCGGGGGTACGTCGTCGACGACAACCTCACCATCCCCCCGGCGGCGTCGCTCGGCATCTGGGTCGTCCTCGCGGTGGCGTGACGGGCCACGACCGGTGGGTATTCCTGCGCCGCTTCCGTACCGCCGGTCGGTAATGGTCTCCCAGCGCGCAACCGAGACGACTCCCTTCATCGCCATGGACGTGCTCGAACGGGCCAACGAGGTGCCGGACGCCATCCATCTGGAGGTGGGCGAACCGGACTTCTCGCCGCCCGACCGGGTGGTCGAGACGGCCGTCGAGTCGTTGCGGGCCGGCAACACCGGCTACACGGCCGCGCGGGGGAAACCCGCGCTCCGACGCGCCATCGCCGCCCGCTACGACCGCGCGTACGGCGTCGACGTCGACCCCGACCGCGTGGTCGTCACGCCCGGCACCTCGCCCGGCCTGTTCCTCACGATGGCGGCGCTGGTCGACCCCGGCGAGGAGGTGGTGCTCACCGACCCCCACTACGCCTGCTACCCGAACTTCGTGCGGACGGTCGGCGGGCGGGTCTCGACGGTCCCCCTGCGCGCGGCCGACGGCTTTCGCCCCCGCGCGGCGGACTTCGAGGCGGCGGTCGGTCCCGAGACGCGCGCCCTGTTGCTCAACTCGCCCGCCAACCCCACGGGGGCGGTGATGGACGGCGAGACGCTCTCGGCGGTGGTGGACGTGGCCGACGCCGCCGGCGCCACGCCCGTCGTCGACGAGGTGTACCACGGTCTCTCCTACGACGCCGAAGAACACACCGTCCTCGAATACACCGAGGACGCGTTCGTCCTCGACGGCTTCTCGAAGCGCTTCGCCATGACGGGGTGGCGCCTCGGGTGGGTGGTCTGTCCCCCGGAGTACGTCGACGCGGTCAACCGCCTCGCACAGAACGTCCTCATCTGCGCGCCGAACTTCGTCCAGGACGCGGGCGTGGCCGCACTGGAGACGCCGCCGGAGCGCCTCGATTCGATTCGGGAGACCTACCGCGAGCGACGCGACCTGCTGGTCGAGGCCGTCGCCGACTGGGGGTGGGACCTCGGCTACACGCCACAGGGCGCGTACTACCTGCTCGCGGACGTGAGCCACCTCCCCGGCGACGCCCTCGCCGTCGCAGACGCGCTCCTCGAAGAGGCGGGCGTCGCGGTCACGCCCGGCGTCGACTTCGGCGACGAGGCGTCGGCGTATCTCCGGTTTTCCTACGCCACCGACGCCGAGACCATCGAAGAGGCGATTCGACGCATCGACCGGGCGTTGGCGTCGGTCGAACGGGCCTGAGCGCTTAATATCGGCGCGCCGAAACGGCCACCCGTGACCGTCTACGAGAGCGACCTCCCGGGCGTCGGCAAGAAGTTCGAAATCGACCTCGACGACGGCTCCCGGCTGGTGGTCATCACCCACAACACGGGCACGCGCGAGGTGTACCGCCGGGCCTCGGCCGAGGCCGACGCCGAGAAACTGTTCGAACTCTCGGACCAGCTCGCGCGGACCGTCGGGACGGTGTTGGAGGGGGCGTACTTCCAGCCGGTGCGAACCGCGAACATCGAGACGGTGCTCGGCGACGACACGCTCATCGAGTGGGTGACGCTGGCGGACACCTCGCCGGTGGCGGGACGGACCCTCGGCGAGTCGGACATCCGGCGGGAGACGGGCGCGTCGGTCATCGCCATCGACCGCGGCGGCGACGCCGTGGCCAACCCCGGAAGCGACACCCGCCTCGAAGCCGGCGATACGCTCGTCGCGTTCGGCACCCGCGAGGCGATTCGGACGTTCCAGTCGTTCGTGAGCGGGTGAGATGGCCGGGAACGAACTGCTGACCGTCGGCGGAGCGATACTCACCGTCGCCGTCGCGGGCGCCGTTGCACTCCGCCTCGGGCTGTCGGTCCTGCCGCTGTACGTCCTCGCGGGCGTCGCCGTCGGTCCCCACGGCACGGGGTCGGTGGGCCTGCCGTCCGTGCCCGCCTCGGCGGTGACGGCCGCCCTCGCGGAACTCGGGGTCGTCCTCCTGCTGTTTTTCCTCGGACTGGAGTTCAGCGTCGAACGCCTCCTCGCGGGTCGGCGCCAAATGACCGTCGCCGGCGTCGTCGACGCCGTCGTCAACTTCCCCCTCGGCGTCGCCGTCGGTCTCGCGGTCGGGTGGTCGCCGCTCGCGGCCGTCCTCCTCGGCGGCATCGTCTACGTCTCCTCGTCGGCCATCGTCACCAAGACGCTCCTCGACCTCGGGTGGATTGCCAACGACGAGAGCGAAGCCATCCTCGGCGTGATGGTGTTCGAGGACCTCGTCGTCGCCGTCTACCTCGCGGTGGTGACCGCACTGGTCGCGGGCGGGGGCGACGCCGGCGACGTCGCACGCGGCGTCGCCGTCGCCGTCGGATTTCTGGTCGTCCTCGCGGTGGTCGTCGTCTACGGCGAACGCCTCTTCGACCGGGTGCTCGCGGTCGGCTCCGGCGAACAGGTGGTGTTGCGGACGCTCGGCGTGGTCGTCCCCGTCGCGGGCGGCGCCCTCGCCCTCGGGGTCAGCGAGGGCGTCGCCGCCTTCTTCGTCGGCATGGGATTCGCCACCACGCCACACGTCGAGCGCGTCGAGCAGTTACTGACGCCCGTCCGGGACGTCTTCGCGGCCGTCTTCTTCGTCTGGATTGGACTCACCACCGACCCGCGGGCGGTGCTGACGGTGTGGCCGGTGTTGGCGGTGGCCGTCGTCCTGACGACGCCCGCGAAACTCCGGAGCGGCTTTCTCGGCGGCCGGGCCTACGGGCTGACCGGGCGGCGGTCGCTCCGGGTCGGTCTCGGGACGGTGCCGCGCGGCGAGTTCTCGCTGGTCATCGCCGCCGTCGCCGCGACGGGAAGCGGCGAGACGCTGACGCGACTCGTCCCCGCCTTCGCCGTCGGCTACGTCCTCGTGATGAGCCTCGTCGGAACCGGGCTGATGGGCGCGGCGGCGACAGTCGAACGGGTGGCCGAACGCCTCGGACTCCGCCTCGACGCGCCCGCGACGGAGCGGTGACGGGCCACGGGTCAGTCGGGCGCCCGTCCGTAGCCCATGCGGTCGATGCAGGCGCGCATCTCCTCGGCGGTGGCGTGTTTGTGAAGCGTCGTCGGCGTATCGCAGTAGTACGTGGTGCCGTCGTGTCGAAGCGTTACCTCGTGGCCGCCGAGACGGTCCGTGCGGACGACCACCCGCCGCCCGGCCTCGACGGCGTCGAGTATCTCCTCGACGGTGAGTTCGCCCGACTCGATGCGGAGAGAGTCCATCGCTTCCGAATGCGTGGGCCACGACCAAGACCGTTCGTCCGGCGACCGGTCAGTTCGTCGTCGACTTGGAGTCGCCCTCCGACGGCGGCGGTTCGACCCCTTCGGCGGCCTCCGCCACCGCCGTCTCCTTTTCCGTGTCGACGTGCCAGCGGTCGACCGCGTCCTCGTACTCCGAGAGTCGCTCGCTCACCTTCGCTTTCAGGTCGTCGTCGTTGACGTTGACCTCGAAGATGAAGCGGTCCTCGTCGCCGTTGCCGGCGCCGCGGGTCGTCTTCTGGATGTTCGCACTCACGAGTTCGTTGTCGAAGTAGTAGGGCGCGAGTTGGGTCATCACCTTCCGGTAGACGGTGTCCTCGACGGCCCGGATGGCCTTCCGCCCGGCCGAGTCGGCGGCGCGGGCGACGTAGTTGATGGAGTCCTGCCAGCGTTCGACCGCGCCCTCGTTGTCGCCCTCCTCGACGCGTTCGTAGGACTCCGACAGTTTCTCACCGGCGGTCCTGAGGTCTTCGTCGGGGTTCTTGCCCGCTTTCTCGCCTTCACCCTCGCCGACGCTGGCCTGTTTGGCCGTCTTCTCGTTGACGTCCTCGCTCAGACGCTCGTGGGACTTCGGGCGCCACTCGTCCCACTCTTCGAAGGCGTCGCCGTCGACGCCGGCGTCTCGAAGCGCACGCGTGATGCGCTCGCCGTGTTCGACGACGTCGCCCCACGCCCCCCGGCGTTTGAATCCGGATACGCTCTCTTCCATCGGTCGTCGGATGTGACGGCGCTACTGTATAAAACGGTTCCGCGCTCTCGACGCCATCTCGCTCACCGACCGTACGCGAACCGGGAGGCGAAGTCGTCGAGTCGGCGCTTGACGCCGCCCAGCCACGCCGCCGGCGAGACGGCCCGTAACTCCGACTCGTCGACTTCGATGCGCGCGCTCCCGTATGGGTCTCGCTCTCCCTCGCCGTCCTTGCCACTCTCCGTGACGTCGACGACGGTGCTCATGGCACACCGCCCGCACGCTTCGGTCGGTTTTCCACCCATCTGTCTGTCCGTATGTGGGGGCTTCACACTGTTAAACGTTGCCGTCGCCGTGGCGAGGGGCTTTTGGTCGCGTGCGGTATGTCCCCACGTATGGGATATCGCGTGGTCGATGCGGACGACGTCGAACCGGTGCCGGACCGCCCCTGCGAACTGCGCCGCCTGACCGACCCGGCGGGGCTGTCGCGGATGAACGTCAACCGGTACCGGGCCGACCCCGGCGAGCAGATTCCGCTCGCCTACCACTACCACGACGAACAGGAAGAGGCGTTCTACGTCCTCGCCGGGACGATGTTCGTCGAGACGCCCGAAGAAACCTACGAGGTGCCCGAGGGTTCGCTCTTCGCCGTCGACCCGGAGAGTCCACAGCGAGCGTACAACCCCGCCGACGCCGACGACGCAATCGAGGTGCTAGCGCTCGGCGCACCGCCCGCCGCCGACGACGCCCACCCCTACGAGCAATGACGACCGACGAGACGGGCGACGCCGTCCCCGACTGGGACGACGAGTATCTCGACCGGGTGTCCGACCGCCTGATGCACCACTACGACCTGGAGAGAGACCGCACCGTCGAGGGCGAGCGGTTCGACCTCTACGGCCAACTCCACGTCGAGAATCAAAAGCAGTTCCTCCACCCGTCTATCAACTTCGCCAACCACGAGACCCACGAACACCTCTTCGCCCGCCGGCAAGACGCGGTGTCGACGGCCGACTTCGACCACCTCGTCGAACTGGGACACGCCCTCGCAGACGAGTGGGTGACGCCGGACGAGACCCATCAGGGCACCGACTTCACGTTCGTCCTCGTCGTCCCGACGTTCGACGAGGCGGTGCGTTCTCACGTCGAGGGGTTCTCGGAGCGCACCCTCCTCAAGTACGGCTACTACGGCCACTACGAACTCAATCTGGCCGTCGTCGCGCCGGACCGACGCGCCGTCGCCGCCAGCGAGAACGCGGACGTCGCCCGCGCGTTCGCACTGTGGGACGACCCGACGCCCGCCGACTCGCCCGGATTCCTCGGCCGACTCGCCCGCGCGTTCAAACCCTGAGCGGACCGCTCGCGCTCGGCGTCGGTGGCGTCGAAAAAATGAACCGACTCGGCGTCAGTCGTCGGTCGATTCGCCGCCGTCCGCCACGGGCGACCCCGCGCCGCCCCGGACCTGCCTGATGTTGTCGTAGCCCATCTTGACGATGGCGAGTCCGATGTAGACGAGGACGAACGCGAGTACCATCTGTATCACCGCCGAGAGGATCTGTACGGCCGTCAGATCCGCCGGATTCCCCTGAATGAACTTCACGTACAGGTTGTTGTGCAACGCAACCCACAGCAGTGCGAGCGACGTGATGGTCGTCATGATGGCCATCGGGAGCCCCGTCGAGAGGAGCTGTTTGGACTCGTCCCAGTTGGCCAGCCAGACGGTGGCCGTCGTGAGCGCGAGCGCCGCGAGCAACTGATTCGCGCCGCCGAACAGTTGCCAGAGCGTCACCCACGACCCGCTGGTGATGAGGATGTACGCCGGGACGCCCTGGACGGCCGCGTTGGAGTAGCGGTTCGCGCCGATCGTTCCGAGGGCGGACTCCGGCGTCCCGATGATCTCTTCCATCAGGTAGCGCCCGAGACGGACGGCGGTGTCCGTCGACGTGAGCAGGAAGCTCACGAGCACGAGCGCCATGAACGGTGCGCCGTAGGCCGTCGGGATGCCGAAGGCGGTGAGCATGATGCCGCCGCCGGTGGCGAAGTTCGGGAGTGCGACGCCGATGCCGCCGGCGGGGTCGAGGCTCGCGCCGGCCACGGCGAGGGTCGCCAGCGAGAGCGTCGCAAGCAGACCCTCGCCGAGCATCCCGCCGTAGCCGATGACGCGCGCGTCGGTCTCCTTGTTCAGTTGCTTGGCCGTCGTCCCCGAGGAGACCAGCGAGTGGAAGCCGCTTATGGTCCCACACGCGATGGTGACGAACAGAAGCGGGAACAGCGGCACCGCACCGGTCACGCCCCAGAAGCCGTTGTAGGCGTCTATCTGAACCGCGAGGGGCTGTGACGTGTTGCCGAGAATCGTTCCGACGATGATGGCCAGTAGCGACCCGCCGACGCCCGCGTACAGCAGGAACGACGACAGGTAATCCCGCGGTTGCAACAGCATCCACACCGGGAGCGCACTGGCGATGCCGGCGTAGATGATGATGACCGGGACCCACGCGGAGACGTTCGCGTTGATGACCGTCGGCAGGAACGTACTGCCGCCCTCGGGGATGAGCGTAATCGGGTACTGGATGCCCACCCACACGCTCACGAACACGGCCGCGACGAACGCGACGGTGCCGGGGATGAACGGCAGGTCGAACTGGTAGAGGTACAGTCCGAACACGAACGCCAGCCCGATGTACAACAGGCTCGCCGTCGCGGCGCTCGGGTAGGCGTCGAAGACGATGGCGACGACCAGTGCGAACACCGCGAGGACGAGGATGATCGTCAGGAACGCGAACCACAACAGCATGTTCTTCCCGCGTTCGCCGACGTACTCCCCGATGACGTATCCGATGGACTTCCCCTCGTGTCGGAGACTCGCCGACAGCGAGACGAAGTCGTGAACGCTCCCCAACAGCGGATTTCCGATGGCGATCCACAACAGCGCCGGCACCCATCCCCAGAGGATGCCGGCCGTAATCGGCCCGACGATGGGCGCACCGCCCGCGATGCTTGAGTAGTGGTGGCCCAAGAGTACGGGCTTTTTCGCCGGTACGTACTCCTGTCCGTCTTCGTATTTGTGTGCTGGCGTTTCACGAGCCTCGTCTAGTTCGACGAACTGCGAGAGGTATTTCGAGTAGCCGAAATACCCCACCGTGAACGTCACGAGCGACGCGATGACCAGGACGATGACTTGCACCATGTGTGGCTCATTCCTCTTTCATGAAAATCTAGGACTTAAACCTTGGTAATAATTACCTATGATTCGGCGACGGCGGGCGGTGACGGAAGGGACGGGTCGGCGAATCCGGCCGACGGTGCGGCCGTCACGTCGACGGTGCGGCCGTCACGTCGATGTCGATTTCGTCCGCGACGTCGGTGAGCAGGTCGCCTTTCACCTCGGAGACGCGCGTCTCGATTTCCGCGACGACCGGTTGTTCGAACGACTCGCGCAGGCTCTCCAGTCGCTCTCGCTCCGTGGCGACCCGGTCGCGCAGGAAGCGCGCGCCTCGGCCGTCCTCGTGCGGTTCGGGTTCGGGGGTGAGTTTGTTGACCGCGAGACCGCGCACGTCGAGTTCGGCGTCGGTCAACGTCTCGACGGCGCGGCGCGTCTCTCGAATCGAGAGTTCGTCGGGGTTGACGACCAGATAGAAGGCGGCCTCGCCTCTGAGCGTCTCGCCCGCGAACTCGAAGCGCTCCTTGCGCGTCTGGAGGCGGTCGATGATGGGGTCGCCCTCCATGATGCGACGCGGTTCACGGTTGCCGACCGCCGCGCGTTCGAACAGTTCGATGCTCTGTTTTCGCTTGTGGATGAGGTGGTCTATCCAGCCTTCGAGCAACTCCGGCAGGGAGAGGAGTCTGAGCGTCCCGCCCGTCGGCGAGGTGTCGAAGACGACGCGGTCGTACTCGTCGGACTCGCGCATCACCTCGATGAAGCGGTCGAACAGCGCCGCCTCGTAGGCCCCCGGCGTCTGGTGGGCCATCTCTATCTGCCGGTCGATTTCGTTCACCATCCCCTGACTCACCTGCTGACCCAGCGCCCGTTTGGTCTCCATGAGGTGGTCTTCGACCTCCTCGTCGGGGTCTATCTCCATCGCGTCCAGATTCGCTTCGCCCTCCACGGGCGCCGGGTCGTCGCCGAACTGCTGGTCGAAGACGTCCGAGGTGGAGTGGGCGGGGTCGGTCGAGACGACCAGCGTCGAGCGACCGTCGCGGGCGCACTTGAGCGCGTACGCACAGGAGACGGTGGTCTTGCCGACGCCGCCCTTGCCGCCGAAGAAGACGAACTTGCGCATGCTAGAAGTGGTACTGCTGGCCCTTGCGTTCGAGCATCGTCCCGCGGTCCCACATGCGCCGCTCCCACGCCTCGAACTCCTCTTCGAGGTAGGGCAGGAGTTCGGCGGTGTAGTACGACACCGGGCTGGGAATCCCGAAGGCGTCCGGGAAACACGCCAGCATGAACGTGTCCTCGATGTCCTCGGCTTCCTTCTCGATTTTCTCGTAGGCGGGGTGGCTCACCATGCCGTGATAGAGACCCCGGAGCCACTCGTCGAGGGCCTCTCGGACGGCCGCGATGCGGGCTTCGAGTTCCATGGTTCCAACTGCGCTGGCGCGGAGAAAAGCGTGTCGTCGGTCACCATCCCACACGCAGTCGGGGACTCTATACGCGCGGGCCGTCAACGGTGCGGCATGGCTCGTGACGCCGTCCCCGTCACGCTGTTGAGCGGGAGTCTCGGTGCGGGCAAGACCACCCTCCTCAATCACCTCCTGGCGAACGCCGGCGACCGCGACGTGGCCGTCCTCGTCAACGACATGGGCGAACTCAACGTCGACGCCGACCTCGTGACCCGCGATTCGGACCTCGCGGTCGGCGGCGGCGTGACGGAACTCTCGAACGGGTGTATCTGCTGTGAACTGCGCGACGACCTCGAAACGGCGGTCGTTCGCCTCGCCCGCGACCGCGACTTCGACCACCTCGTCGTGGAGGCGTCGGGCATCTCCGAACCCCGGCCGGTCGCGCGCATCTTCACCGCCGGGAGCGCCGCCGCCCGCTACGACCTCTCGACGCTCATCACCGTCGTCGACGCCCGCCAGTTCTACGACGCCTTCGGCGGCGACGGCGCCGCCGAACGCCGGGGCGCCGAGGGCGACGACGCCCGCCCACTCGAAGACCTGTTGGTCGAACAGGTCGAGGTGTCGAACCTCGTCGTCCTCAACAAGACCGACCTCGTGACCGACGCCGAACTCGACGCCGTCGAGGAGATGGTTCGCGCACTCCGCCCCGACGCCGAGGTGGTACGCACCGAATACAGCCGACTCGACCCCGCGGCCCTGTTCGACCGCACGCGGTACGACCCCGCCACCGCCGACGACGCCGGGTGGCGACAGGCCCTCGACGCCGACGCCGACGACGCGGGTCACGCACACGGCCACGGCCACGGTCACGCACGCGACGACCACGCCGGTCCCGCCGACGTCTACGGCGTCACCTCCTTCACCTACCGCCGGCGACGCCCCTTCCACCCCGGACGGTTCTGGTCGTTGCTCTCATCGCTCCCCGACTCCGTCGTGCGGGCGAAAGGCACCTGCTGGGTGGCGACCGGCGACGAACTCTCGTACACACTGGGACAGGCCGGTCCCTCGGTGCGAATCGAGGCCAGTGCGCCGTGGGTGGCGAGTCGCCCCGACTTCGAACGCGACGCCTACCGGCGCAACCACTCCGGTCTCGACTGGGACGATGAGTGGGGCGACCGCCGGGTCGAAGTCGTCTTCATCGGCCGCGAGATGGACGACGACGCCCTCGTCTCTGCCCTCGACGACTGCCTCCTCACCGACGCCGAGATGGACGCCGACTGGTCGGAGTTCGAGAACCCCTTCCCGGCCACGCAGGGCGAGACGCGGGCGGTGGCCGAACCCGAGGTCTAGCAGGCACACCCGGCCGAATCCGGCGACCGCTCGAAGCTCATCGCCTCGCCACAGGACGGACACGCCGGCGGGTCAGCGTCGGCGTCGCCGGCGCGCAGTCGCTCCTCGCAGTCGTGACACCAGTACGCCCCCGCCGACTCCCTCCGGCCGTCGCCCCGGTCCGTGGCCGGCGCCGACGCCTTCAGCGTCTCGGTTATCGTGTCGAGGATTCCCATACCACGCGATTCGCGCGGACGACGGTAAAACTCCCACCCGGCTGTCCGCCCGGCGCGCACAGGCGTTAGTCCCCGTCGTCGCCGTCTGCGTCGCCGTCGCCGGGTCGGTCCCCGCCCGCCCCGGCCCCCTCACGTTCGAGGTCCGCGACCCGGCGTTCCAGTCGGTCGATGCGGTCCGAACGCGACGCCCATCGCGCGCCCACGGCGGCCCCGACGACGATGCCCACCACGATGCCCACCGGCCCGAAGACGCCGCCGACCATGCCGAGGACGCCGGCGAGGGCGATGACCACGACGTCGCGGGCGTCCATACCGGACCGAGCGCCCGCCGGCGGATAAATCCTCACCTCACGCCCCGTCGGCGAGCGTGTCGAGGAGACGCCGGAGTTCGCCCCGGCGCTTCCACGCCGCCACGCGGTCGGTCACGGGCGCGAGCGGAAGCCCGAGACTCACCGACGACCGCGCGGTGACGCGTGCACCCTCGTCTGCGGCGGCGACGACGAGGCGCGTCTCCATGGCGTCGAACGGTCCCGCCGCGCCCTCCTGCGTGTA
>JBDGTR010000013.1:0-15585 GCA_042216635.1 Haloplanus sp.
GTGACGTTCAACGACGTCGACACCTACGACTACTTCCGCGACCACATCGTCGACGTCGAGGACACCGACCACGACCCCACCGACTACGAGGCGGCGAAGGCGAAGATTCTCGACGCCGACAAGGAGTATCAGGGCGTCATCTACCGCGACGACGACTCCGTCTCCTACGCCGAGCGCCGCGGTCTCGACGCGAACATGGCCGACATCCCCGACGGCGCCCCCGAGGACGCGATGGACCTCGTCCGCGAGTTCTACTGACGCCGGGACCACCTCTCATACCGTTCATCGTGAGTCACGACCGCCGGTTCGCCTTCCCGGTCCGGTGAACCGGCGGTAAACCGTCACGATAAACACTATCAGGGCAACACCACGGGCCAGACGAACCGAACCAGCAGGGTGAGCGTCCCCGCCGCGAGTAGAATCACCACCGCGTCAAGCGGAAGCCCCGCCCGGAGCATGTCGTCTTTCGACAGGGAACCCGCGCCGAAGGCGATGGCGTTGGGCGGCGTCGCCACGGGGAGAGCGAAGCCGTAACTCGCGGCGACGGCGCCGACGAGAGCGAGGAAGGCCGCCGCCGTCGTCGGCGAGGTGCCGAGCGCCGAGGCGTAGGCGGGACCGACGCCCACCAGAATCGGCGTGAGGATGGCCGCCATCGCGGTGTTCGAGGCGAGTTCGCCGACCGAGACGACGAGTGCCACCACGGCGAGGACGACCACCGCCAGCGGAACCGGGCCGAGTGCGCCGACGGTGACGGCCGCGAGCCACTCCGTCGCGCCGGTGACGACCAGCGCGTCGGCCAGCGAGATTCCCCCGCCGAGGAGGAGGAGCGTCCCCCAGTCGACGTCGAGTACGTCGTTCCACTCGGCGGCGCCCGTGACGACGAGGGCGAGGACGCCCCCGAGACCCACGACGACGTAGTAGAGGACGCCCTGATGGCCGGTCGTCCCGAAGACGGAGCGGCCGGCGCCGCCGAAGAGCGTGGTGTAGACGGCGGGCGGGAGTCGGGAACTGACGAGGAAGCCGAGACCGCCGACCACCCACAGGACGGCGGTGGCGGCGAAGACGGCGACGGCGCGACGCCCCTCCGGGTCCAGTTCGCCCGCGCGTTCGAGGCCGCGACGAGCGCTCTCGCGGGCGCCGGTCACGTCCTCGACCTGCGGCGGGTAGACGACGAACGCGAGGAGGTACCACGCGACGGGGAGGGTCACGACGACCATCGGCAGGCCGACCGCCAGCCAGTCGAGGAAGGTGACCTCGTAGCCGACGAGTTCGCGCAACTGCCCGGCGACGATGGCGTTGGGGGGCGTCCCCACGAGCGTTCCGACGCCGCCGAGGCTGGCGGCGTAGGCGACGCCGAGGAGCATCGCGCGCTGGAAGTTCGAGGGCGCGGGCGACGGTCCGCCGTCCGGCGCCGAGTCGGTGACCGACCGGTCGGCGGGCGTCGCGCCGGCGGGTCCGGCGTCGACGACGCCCGTCACCTCGCTCACGAGTCCGAGCGCGATGGGCACCATCAGCGCCGTCGTCGCGGTTTTGGAGACGAGCATCGAGAGCGAGGCGGTGGCGACCATGACCGCGAGGACGAGGCGGCGGGGAGAGGTGCCCACCCTGAGGAGGACGTGGTAGGCGACGCGCCGGTCGACGCCGTGGGCCCGAAGCGCCTCGGCGAGCATGAACCCGGCGAGGAGGAGGAAGACCACGGGGTCGGCGAAGCCGGCGACGGCGGCGGCGAAGTCGTCGCGGACGCCGAAGGCGACGAGCAAGACGGGGATAGACAGGGCGGTGAGCGCGAGGGGGAGCGCGCCGGTCAGCCAGAGGACGGCGGCGAAGACGGCGACGCCGAGGGCGTAGCCGGCGGCGGGCGAGAGCGCGGCGACCGGGCCGGCGGCGACGCCGACGGCGACGGCGCTCCCGAGGGCGACGACGAGGACGCCCGCCGCCCGGACGGTCACCGCACGCCCTCCCCGGCGGCCCGCCGCGTCGTCACGGGCGTCGGTCTCGACGTGCCGGGGTCCGTCAGCCGGGGAGGACGACGTTGAGGACGGCGACGACGAGACCGGCAAGCCCCATCCGCGCGCCGGCGACGTAGGGGTTCAGGTCGGCGACGGAGGCCAGATACGCGCCGAAGGCAAAGAGGGTGGCGACGCCGACGGCGACGGCGAGGGCGGTGCTCTCGGCCATCGATATCGTCCCTTCGAGGAGGTACGGCGAGAGCGGGAGGAGAACGCCGACCAGCGGTCCCAGCCCGCTCGAAACGGCGTTTATGGCGCGGGCGTCGCGCATCCGGCGGCCCACCTGCGTCTCGCCGAGGTCCGTGAGCATCGCGCGTTCGACGTCGGCGACTTCCGCCCGGCGCTCGGCGCGTTCTATCTCCCAGACGCTCCAGACGCCGGAGGTACAGAGACCGACGGCGGCGCCGAGACCGACGCCGACGACGGTGGCGCCGTCGGGGACGCCCGAGAGGTACGCGCCCGTGGCGACGCCGACGCTCGTCAGCGTGCCGTCGAAGCCGTTGGAGATGAAGTACCGCCGGGAGATAGAGCGCACGTCCTCGCGGGCCAGCGTCGCACGGAGCGAGCGCAGGCGGTCGCGCACGTCGGGTCACCGCAGAGGGACCGCGTCGGTCGGGATGCTCGCTGTGGACGCCACGCGTACGACGGAGGCGACGCGACGAACTGGGTGCATGCGCGAGTGGTATCCGACCCGCCGGCGTAAGTGTATCGACAGTGACTGGTTGGACGAGGAACAGGGGGGCAGTTAGAGCAGGAGGCAGGCGACGGCCGCGCGGCGGTCGACGCCCCGCCGGAGGTACACGCCGAGGAGGACGAGGACGGAGACGACGAGCATGTAGGCAGTCGAGAGGAGGACGGCGACGCGGACCATGGTGGCGTCGCCGTGTTCGGAAAGACTGATTACGCTCTCGCGGTATCGAAAGATATGCCCGACCGATTCGACGTCGTCGTCGCGGGCGCCGGTCCGGCCGGGGGCCAGTGCGCGCGCGACCTCGCTCAGCGGGGGTACGACGTCCTCGTCCTCGAAGCCGAATCCGAGGACGGCTTCCCCCGCCAGAGCAACAAATCCACCGCCGGCACCTTCCCCTCCATGATGGCCGCCTTCGGAGTGCCGGACGAGGTGGTGATGAACTACACCGACGACGTGGTGTTGGAGTCGCCGAACGACCACTACGTCCAGCGCCAGCCCGGAGCCGTCCTCGAATTCGCCGAGTTCAAGCGGTGGCTCGTTCGGGAGGGCCGCGCCGAGGGCGCGACCTACCGGTTCGATTCGCGCGTCAACGGTCCCATCATGGACGAGGGGCGAATCGTCGGCGTCCGGTACGCGGGCGACGAGGAGGTGTACGCGGACATCGTCGTCGACGCCACGGGACCGGCGGCGCCGCTAGCGAAGGAACTCGGGGTGAGCGACCTGGAGCGCGAGCATCAGGCCATCGGCGTCGAGTGGGAGATGGAAGGCGTCACGGTCGACCACCCGGAGTACGCGGACCTCACCGACGCGATGATGCTCCGACTGGACCACGACCACGCGCCCGGGGGCTACTCGTGGGTGTTCCACACCGGCGGCGACACCGCGAAGGTGGGGCTGTGTTACATCCAAAACCAGAGCCACGAGCGCTACGGGCGCGAGGGGGCGAGCATCGACGACTACCTCGAACACTGGCTGGAGACCGACCCCCGGTTCGCGGACGCCGAGCGCATCGCCGACAAACAGCAACACCGCGGTTCGGCGCACATCCAGACGCCCGGCCGACTCTGTACGGACGGCTTCATGGCCATCGGCGACGCCGTCCCGACCATCGACCCGCTGTGGGGGGAGGGCATCCACAAGGGGATGAAGTCGGCCCGCGCCGCCGCCATCACCGCCGACCGGTGTTTCACGCACGACGAACCCGACACCTCGGCCGAGGCGATGTCGGTCTACAGCAAACTCTGGCACAGCGAAGTCGCGCCGCGGATGCGCGAGCGCCTGTTGATGACGGAACTGCTCTATCTCGCGCCGAACGAGCGCTACGACACGCTGATGGCGGACCTCCGGGCGGCCGACAGCGACATGCTGGCGAAGGTCAACGCCGGCAACGTCCGGGCGATGCTCCGATTGCTCCACCCCGGCGACGTCCCCCTCCTCGGCAAGTTCGCACTGGAGCGTCTGCGCGCGTAGCCCCCGACCCTCTCGTCGTGGCTACCGGCACGAACCGGCACTTCCACAACGCCTTTCGGCGTCTCCCTCATTGACTCGGATATGAGCGACTCCCCTCGCAGTGGCGACGTTCCGGTCACCGACGGCATGCCGATGCTCGGACTCGGCACGTGGCAGAACACGGACCCCGATGCGTGTGCGAAGGCCGTCGAGACGGCACTGGAGACGGGCTACCGGCACGTCGACACCGCGCAGGCGTACGACAACGAATCGTCGGTCGGCGAGGGACTCGCGGCGGCGGACGTCCCCCGCGACGACGTGTTCCTCGCCACGAAGGTCTGGATAGACCAACTCGGCTACGACGACGTCCTCACCTCGACCGAGGAGAGCCTCGACCGCCTCGGCACGGACTCCCTCGACTTGCTCTACGTCCACTGGCCGGCGGGCGCGTACGACCCCGAGGACACCCTCGCGGCCTTCGACCACCTCCACGACGAGGGGGTCATCGAGCGAATCGGCGTCAGCAACTTCCAACCCGAACAGGTCGAGGAAGCCATCGACGTCACCGACGCGCCGGTCTTTGCGAATCAGGTGGAAATCCACCCGCTCAACCCCCAACCGGCCCTCCGCGAGCGCATGGCCGAGTTGGGCGTCGAAGTGGTGGCGTACTCGCCGCTCGCCCGCGGCGAGGTGTTCGACGTCCCCGTCCTGAACGACGTCGCCGAGAAACACGGCGTCAGCGAGGCGCAGGTGTCGCTCTCGTGGCTCAGAGAGAAAGGCGTCACCGCCATCCCGAAGGCGACCAGCGCCGACCACGTCCGCGACAACTGGGCGTCGCTCTCGCTCTCCCTCGACGACGAGGACGTGGCGCGCATCGACGACATCGAACGCCGCGAGCGGTTCGTCGACCCCGGCTTCGCGCCGTGGTGACCTAGGACCGCTCGACGGCGTCGCTGTCTCCGTCGCCGTCGGCGGCCGTCTCGTCGGCCACCTCGTCGGTCATGCGGGCGGCCACCCGGACGCCGACCAGCGAGACGACGATGGCGGTGACGACGAACATGGCGAGCCGTTGAGTCGGCGTGACGGTCACGCGCCCGAACAGCGTCAGGTGCGGGAGGACGCCCTCGCGTTCGAGGAAGTAGCCGGCGAAGCCCCGGACGACGAGGCCGAGGGCGACGACGCCGAACGGGAGGTTCATGTAGGGCGTGGGGATGCGGTCGGCGTCGATGAGTTCGTCGAGCAAGCGCCCGGCGCTGGCGGTGAGCGCCGCGAGCGCGAGCCACGGGACGCTACTGTAGAGGAACTGCATGGGGACGACGACGGTGCCGGGTTCGCGCGGCGAGATGGCGAGGGCGCCGAGGAAGACGCCGACGAGGGCGAGACCGCCGCCGACGGCGTAGGTGACCACCGACACCTGCCCGGAGTAGAGGGCGTCCTGTACGAGGTCCGGGAGGCGGGCGACGTACGCGTCGACGGCGAGACCCTTATAGAGGAGCGCCGCGCCGAGAAGCGAGGCGAGACCGGCGAGGGCGACGCCCGGCGAGAACTCCACGAGGAGGACCGGCAAGAGGAGCAATCCGACGCCGAGGGGGACGAGCACCGTCGAGCGGAGTTCCTCGTCGGCGAGGAACTGCTTGAGCAGGTAGTACGTCGACTCGATGTCGCGGGCCTGCCGGACCACCACGCGGTCGACGGAGTCGACGGGGAGACGGCTCTCGACGACGGGCACGAGGCGTTCGTCCTCGGCGCTGTCGGCGACGATGACCGCCGAGTCCGGGTGGTACCGCTCGATGAGGGTGTCCAGTTGGGCGGCGACGGCGCGGTCGGCGCCCACCATCGAGTCGTCGGCGCCGGAGACGACCGCCACCACGGCGTCCTCGCGGTCGTCGCGGAGGTCGCGGGTGACGCGCAACGCTTCGAGCAGGCAGTTGACCGTCGAGTCCTCCGGGTCCGACAGTCCGACGTCGGTCACGAGCGACTGCACCGCCTCCCATCCGTCGACCGGCATCGTCACGCTCGCCGTCCGACCGACGTCGTCGGCGCGGTCGACGCACAGGACGAGAGTCGTCACGGTCGAGACGACAACCCACGAGGATAAATATCCCTCGCCGCGCGGGTCAGAATCGAAGTCGGAGGTCGCTCTCCTCGCCGACGACGGCGCCCGCGAGACCGGCGCCGAAGGCGTAGGCGACGGCCGTCGCCCCGCCCCGGAGGCGAGCGGCCACCCCCCGCGACGGCGCGAACTCGCGGACCGACGCCTCCTCGTCGAGGAGGTCGGTGACGCGGTCCTCGACGGCCTCGCGGTCGCCGAGTTCGTCCACGAGTCCGAGGTCGACCGCCTCGGAACCGAGGTAGACCCGCGCCTCGGTGTCGCGGACCGCCTCGGGGTCCATCTCCCGGCCCTCGGCCACCCGGTCGACGAAGTCGTCGTAAAAGCCCTCGATGAGACCCTGGAGGTACTCGCGTTCGTCCTCCGAGAGTTCCTTCAGGGGCGTGCCGGCGTCCTTGTACTTCCCGGCGGCGAAGCGCTCGTAGGAGACGCCCAGGTCCTCGGCGAGGTCCGAGACGTTCACCCGGGAGCCGATGACGCCGATGCTCCCGACGAGGCTCGCGTCGCGCGCCCAGAGTTCGTCACAGCCGCTGGCTATCCAGTAGCCGCCGCTGGCACAGACGTCGGTGGCGTACGCGACGGTCGGCCCGTCGAAACGGACGGCCGCCCGCCGGATGTCGTCGCTCGGCACCACCTCGCCGCCGGGCGTGTCGAGTTTCACCACCAGCGCACGGGCGTTGTCGTCCTCGTCGGCGCGTTCTATCTGCTCGACCACGTCGTCGGCGGAGGGACCGCCCACGCTCCCCGGGAGCGGTCCCGGCCGGCCGCCGTCTCTCGTAATCGGTCCCTCGACGGCGACTTCGGCGGCGTTGTAGTCGGGGAACACCGAGTCCGCGAGGTTGCGCGCGGTGCGCGCCCCGAGGACGACGACGCCGAGGGTCAAGAGGACGCCGAACAGGTCCGCGAGCGTCCCCGGAAGGACGAGAAAGACGACCAGTCCGAGCGCTCCGGCGACGAGCGCACCCACGACGACTACGGCGAGGCGGCCGACGTTCTCGACGCCATCACTCACACCGTCTCACCCGAGCCTGACATACCCGTCGCTGAGTGGCGGATTACTATAAAACCCGTACCGCGAATCGGCGTCTACAGCAGGCCCGTCTTCTGGAGTTTCATCAGGTCCTCGGTGTCGAGGGTCTCGCCTTCCTTGAACTTCTGGTAGATCTCCTCGGCTTCCTCCTTTGCGGCCTCGCGCTCCTCTGCGCGTTCGTCCTTGCGCTCTTCTTCCTCCTGCTTGTCGAGTTCGCGCAGGCGCTTCTGGACGCGGACGAAGTCCTCGTGGTGGCGGTCGGCGGCCTCCTGTGCCTCCACGAAGAGTTCGTGCATCGCGTCGGCGCGGTCACGAATCTCGTCGGCCTCGCGGTAGGCCTCTATCATCTGGTTGTGGTGCTCCTGGGCCTTGTCCGCGAGCTCCGTGACCTTCTGGTGGTGCTGAGAGGCCTCCGAGCGGACCTCCTCTGCCTCGTCGATGAGGTCTTCGAGGTCGCTCGACTCCTCGAGTTTCTCCTTTCGGTCCTGATACTCCTCGCGTTTGTCCTCGATCTTCTCGATGAGTTCGCGCTCGTCTTCGGCGCTGAGAACCTCGGTCTGCTGGCGGAACTCGAGTTGCTCGATTTCCTCTTCGAGCTCTTCGAGGTCCTTGCCGTCGCCGAGTTCGAGGTCCTGTTTCATCTCCTCGACCTCGTCGAAGAGCTCGTTGGCCTTCGCGTTCAGCTCGTTCCGGCTCTGTTTGTGCTCCTGGACCTTCTCGTTTAGCTCGTCGCGTTTCTCGCGGTGTTCCTGTGCCTCGTCGACCTTCTCGCGAGTCTTCGCGTTCAGGTCGTCGCGCTTGGAGGCGCGCTCGGAGGCCATCTGGTTGAGCTCGTTTCGTCGGTCTCGGAGCTGTCCGGCGAGTTTGATGAGCTGACCCTTCGAGTCGTCTTCGAGCTGTTCGTCCGTAAGGTCGACGTTGTCGCCCTCGCTGAGCGCCGAAACGTCGTATTCGCTGAGTACTTCTTCCTGTGTTACCATCGTTGGAACCTCGATACCATGGCTCCGGTCGTAGCGGCGGCTCGTCGTCGCGCGGCCAACCGTGGATAAGAATTCCCGATCATTCTGCGTGCGATGCCGCCAACCGCCGGAGGCGCTTGGTGACTCCATATAGAGGGGACTGTAACATAAAGACTTCGGTGAACGCACCGGTGAGAACGGCTACCAGACCCCACGAGCCCGCCATTGTGAGGCGTTCACATCCTTCGTGGATAATATATAAATGGCCCTCGCGCTCGACTCCAGTTTCACTTTCACTCCGCACATGGCTCGGGTTCATGTCGGTCCGCGACTATCTCCGGGATATGCTCGAAAACCTCACCTGCACGTGCGAGGCGCCCGGCTGTGAGCGGTCGCTCGGCGAGGAGTCGCTGATGGTGGCGATGCGCACCGATGCGGGCGAACGGCGCGCCTACGAGTGCGCCTGCGGCGCGGTGACGGTGACCGTCGTCCGGTCGTGAGACCGTATCGTTACGGCTAACTCCGCCGGTCGGCGACCTGCGGTCATGGAGGAGGTCATCCGCGCCCGCGGCCACGAACACGTCGCCGCGACCCACGAGAGTACGTTCGAAGTGACGACCGACGACTGGTTGACGCCGGCGGGCGACTGCATCCTCGGCGTCGAGGCCGACCGCTCGCCCGCCGACTTCGAAGACGCCTTCGTCGCCGCCTGCCGCGACCCCGACGCGACGGTGACGGTGACGCTCGACGCCGGCGGCCGGCGCCACCGCGTCGCCGCCAGCGGCCACCCCGACCTCACCTTCGAGAGCGACCGGAGCGCCGTCGTCCGCACCAGCGACTACGTCGACGACCGCACCGTGGCCGTCGGCGCCGACGCCGCCGCGACCGACGTCGACCGCGACCTCGTGGCCGCCCTCGCCGACGGCGCCGCCCTCACCGTCACCCTCGCCGTCGACCGCTAGAGGTCCTTCCCGCCGTTGACGTCGATTATCTCGCCCGTGATGAACGACGAGCGGTCGCTGGCGAGGAAGGCGACGACTTCGGCGACCTCCTCGACGGTGCCCAGTCGGCCCAGTGGCGTATCCTCCGCGATGTCGCGTTTGATTCGCTCGGGGATGTTCTCGACCATCCGGGTGCGGATGAACCCCGGTGCGACGCAGTTGGCGGTCGACCCCTCGCGGGCGAGTTCGAGCGCCAGGGTGCGGGTGAACCCGAAGATGCCCGCCTTCGCGGTGGCGTAGTTGGCCTGCCCGAGGTTCCCGCCCTTGCCGACGATGCTGGAGATGTTGACGAGGCGTCCCTCCTCGGCGGCCGCGAGGTCGTCGTAGAACGTCTGCGTGCAGTGGAAGGCCCCGTCGAGGTGGACGTCCAACACCACGTCCCACTCCTCGTGGGACATCTCCTCGAACAACACGTCCTGATTGATGCCCGCGTTGTTCACGAGGACGTCGGCCGGACCGAAGGCCTCGTGGGTTCGCTCGCGCATTCGCTCGACCTGCCCCTGGTCGGTGACGTCCGCCTGAACGGCAATCGCCGACCCGCCGGCGTCCTCGACCCGCCGAACCGTCTCCTCGGCCGGGTCGCGCGAACTCCGGTAGTTCACCACCACGTCGTGTCCTTCGGAACCGAGCAGTTCCGCGATGCCGCGCCCGATACCCGTCGACGACCCCGTAACTACGCACGTTTTCGCACCCATGGGACCGCCTACGGGCGTGGGGCACAAAAAATCGACACCGGGAGACAGCCGTCGACCGGCGACCCCTACGACCGGAGGTTCGGTCCCGGCTTCCACGTGTTCCCGTCGAGGACGACGAGGTCGTACCGCTCCAGGACGCGAAGCAGGTCGACGACGGCCTCGGCGTCGAACGAAACCGTCGTCTCTGCCGGGAGTCGCTCGGCGAGTGCGCTCCGCGTCCCACCGCCCGTCTCGACCACCGCCTCCAACAACAGGTCGACGTCGTCGACGAACGGCCCGAGGTCGCTTCGCCCCGCCTTGCCGGCGTCGAGTCTCGACAACACCTCGTCGTACTCTCCGGATATCTCCATCGACACCGATACGCCCTTTCGTTCGCCGTTTTCGTCCTCCATGCACACCGATAGAAATGTATACGACAAAAGTGTTTCTAAATAATACGAATTTGAAATCATTATTTCCCGAACAGAATCAAAATGTGCGACTATAACGGCGTAATTCGCACTAATGGAAACATATACGAGCTATACGGAATCCTAATCCGGATATTTGAAGACATATTTCCGAAAGAGGAATCTATACTCCGTCGAAGACGGTAATCGAACGGCGTCGCTCGGTACGAAAATAACACCCATAGTATTGTTAGTCCCGTCTCCGTCGAGCGTCGTGGAGAGCGGGACCGTGAGGACGGCGAAACGAGAGCGACGGGCGCCGAGGTGCCTATATTTCGGTGATGCGGGCGTCGAACTCCGTGACGGCCTGTGCGTCCTCGGGGAGGAGGGCGACGACGAGGAAGGGGACGTACTCGGAGAAGTACGCCACGAGGTCGGCCAGTCGCTCGGAGTCGATGGCTTCGAGGGAGTCCAGAACCATGAACGGGACCGTCTCGTAGACTTCGTGGACGAGATAGCCCGCGAGGGCGAAGACCAGTCCCGTCACTTCGCGTTCGCTCTCGGAGAGGTGGTCGATGGTGTCCTCGTACGACGTCCCGGAGTCGGTCGTCCGCACGACGTGGAGTTCGAAGGCCGTCTGCTCGACGTTGCGGCGGCCCTCGCGGACGGTTCGCTGGACGCGTTCAATCCAGATGCGCGCGAGGTTCTCGTAATCGAGGAGGTCGAGCACCGCCTCCATGTGCTCGTTGAAGCCGTCGACGGCCTCCCGTTCGATGCGGTCGATGCGGGTGCGCTGGGACTGGAGGTCCTCCTGCAGTCGCTCCCGTCGCGTCTCCAGTTCGCTCTCCTCGGACAGTCGGCTCTCGACGTCGGCGATGCGGTCGGTCACGTCGTCGAGGTCCGATTCGAGTTGGCCGAGGTCGAATTCGAGTTGGTTGGCCTCCTTGTGGAGGTCGAGCACCTCCGAGAAGTTCTCTGACTCCAGTTGTTCGACCTCCGTTTCGGTCGTCTCGACCTCCTCGTTCAACGCTTCGCGCCGGTCGCGCAACGATTCGAGTTCCTCCTGGCGCCGGTCGAGTTCGTCGTCTATCTCCTCGATTTTTCGCTCGACCGTCTCCCGGCGGCGCTGTTGTGTCTCGCGTTCGCGCTGTGTCTCGCGGAGGTCGTCGAGTTCCGACTCGATGTCGCGGACGTCGTCGAGGTACTCCTGTCGAACCGAGCGGAGTTTCTCTATCATCTCCTCTATTCGCTCGCGTTCGACTTCGCTCCCACAGGTCCAACAGACCGTCTGTTCTTCGGCGACGAGCTGGTCGGTGAGGTCTTGCGAGTCGGTCCGGTCGCCGAGGACGTCGGTCACGGCGTCGACGCCGCCGTCGAGCATCCCCTCGTTGAACTGGATGATGTTCTGGAGTTCGCTCACTTCGGTCTCCAGCGACTGTTTGCGCTCGCGGAGTCGGCCGAGTTCCTGTTCGAGTTGCTCGTGGTCACCCATCGGCGTCTCGGGGAGGTCCTGCCGTTCGTTCACGAGGTCCGAACGCTCCGAGCGGAGCGATTCGATGCTCTCCTCCTGGAGACCGATTTCCGAGCGAACGCGCTCCAGTTCCGACCGAAGGTCGCGCAGGTCGTCGAGTCGGTCCTCCAGTTCGCGTTTCTCCGCTCGCGTCTCGCTGACCTCCGCGTCGCGCTGTTCGATTTCGGCTTCCTTCTCGGCGAGAGCGTCGCGTTTGTCCTCGATTTTCGTTTCGAGGTCGGCCCGGCGCTCTTCCAGCGACGGGAGTTCCTCTTTGAGGTCGTCGAGGTCGTCCAGTCGTTCTTCCACCTCGTCGCGTTCGCGCTGGAGTCGGTCGATTTCCGCTCGAATCTCGTCGGTGTCGACCGGGCGCATGATGAGTTCCCGAAGGTCGTCGTTGCGCGCGACCGTCCGACGCGCCTCGTTCGACTCCAGAAGGAACGCAAAGAGGTCGGCAATCGTCGGGTCGTCGAGATACGGGTCGCCGCTGGTCGCAACGCCGCCGTTGGTCCGGCGGAGCGTGCGCGTGTACGTCTCGTCGTCGAGCGAGAGTTCGACGTAGCCCTCCTCGGCGTCGCCTTTCAGCGATACGTCGTCGCTCCCCATCACGGCCATTATCGACCGCAGAAACGACGTCCGATTCGTCGCGTTTCGGCCGGCGAGAACCGTAACTCCGGGCGGAATGTCGACTTCCGTCTCGGCGATGCCCCCGACGTTCGTTACGCGAACCGTCGCCGGAACATCAGCGAGTTCTGCCTTTCCCATACCCGACACATTGTGTCGGCGAATAAATAGCTGTCTTTCTCGCGTCAATCGCGTCGCCGTCCCGAATCGCCGACCGCGAGCGTTCCCTCGGTTCCGATTCCGAGCCAGACGAACATGAACGAATTCCTATGAAATAGTATAGATTACAGTATTCATATGATAAATGTTAGATGTGCTCTATCTGGGAAAGATTCGGTATATATACAAAATAGTACCGATAGATAGAGGAATAATTCGTATTATACGTTAGAATAGAGGATATTTTCGTACATTAATCGTCTTTTGAACGGAATAGAGACCGTCTTCGAACACAGTCGAGAATATACCCATAAACGCCGTATGATGCGCTTGTCTCCGTTCTAAGGACGACTGTCGATTCGCCTTCTGAGACGATAATACGAAAACGTACTGAAATGAGTAATATATTGATAAGTGATAGAATAGGGAAACTCGAGTCGGAGAATCGGCGGCGCGTCTTGCCGGCGGAGGGGGACCGAACGCCAACGGAGCGTCTATGGGCCGTCGGCGTCTACCCGGCCGGTATGTCCCGAATCGAGAGCGAGACGCGCGCCGAGGCAGTCGTGGACGCCCTCGGACTCCTCTATCACGGCGAACTCGACGCCGACGATTTCATGCTGTTTCCCGAGAGCGACGACGGAACGTACGCCATCCGGACCAGAGCGGAGTCGATTGCCTTCTGGGAGGAGTACGGCGGTCGGGACGCCTTCCCCTGTCTCGTGCGGACGATTCTGAGCCAGAACACGAGCGACGTCGCCAGCCAACCCGCCTTCGACGCACTCCTCGAACGCTACGGCGACGACGGCCTCGCGGCGACGCTCGCAGAAGCCGACCGCGACGAACTCGCGGACGCCATCCGCTCGGCCGGACTCTACAACCAGAAATCTCGCGTCATCGTCGCCGCCGCCCGCGAGGTGATTGCGGCGTTCGGCGGCGACGACGCCTTCGACGCGTTCGTCCGCGAGGGCGACCCCGAGACGGTGCGCGACCGACTCCTCGAATTCGACGGCGTGGGTCCCAAGACCGCCGACTGCGTCCTCCTCTTTTCGGGCGGGCGCGACGGCGTCTTTCCCGTCGATACGCACGTCCACCGCATCGCCCGCCGGATGGGACTGGCACCCCCCGACGCCGACCACGAGGCGGTCCGAGAGCGTCTGGAGACCGACGTCTCCGGCGAGAAGTGTGGATTCGGACACACGGCCACGATACAGTTCGGGCGGGACTACTGCAAGGCTCGAAAGCCGGCGTGTCTCGACGGACTCGACGCCTGTCCACTCGCCGACCTCTGTGACCGCGTGGGCGTCTCGCCGGAGACGGGCGAGGTGAGAGACCCCGCCGAGGTGGACGCGGACTAACCCGGCGCGTGGCGGAATCCGAGTAAAAACGGCGGGCCGAGGGACTTACTCGCCCTGTTGGACCTCGTATATCTCGTCGGCGGTGAGACCGTGCGCCTCGCGGTGGACCCGTGCCCCCGCTTCCTTGTTCGGCGCCTCGAACAGGCAGAACACGGCGCCTGCGTCGTCGTCGACCCAGTAGTTCCGGTAGTTCACGCCGTGGTTTTTCTGCGTTTCGAGGTCCTTCTTGTGAGCCTCGATTACGTCTTCGAGACTGGCTTCGACGTTCCGGTGGACGTCCATGTACAGTGGCATGGTACCTAACACTACGCCGCCAGTGCGCATAAACGTGATTATCAATCGTTATGTTTCGGGGAGGACCGCGCTGACCGTTAGCGCACGGGGACGGAGGACCGACTACTTGAACCGGAACGTCTCCAGATTCTTCGGCGCGAAGGTGCGCATGTTGTAGTCGTGATAGAGCGCCGAGGAGAGGTCCTGGACGGACCCCTCGTCGCCGTGAACACAGAGCACCTTCTCGGGGCGGGGGTTCATCGTCTTGACGAAGTTTTCGAGTCCCTGCCGGTCGGCGTGGCCGGAGAAGCCGTCGACCGTCGCCACGTCCATCTCCAGCGAGAGCGTACTCGACCGCCCGGAGCGCTCCCGGTCGTTGATGGGAATCTCGTCCCACCCGTTCTGGATGCGGCGGCCGAGGGTTCCCTGTGCCTGATAGCCGACGAAGACCAACCGCGAGTCCGGGTCCGACCCGAGGTGGCGGAGCCACGACATGATCGGCCCGCCGGTGACCATCCCCGACGTCGAGAGGATGATGGCCGGGTCGCCGTCTTTGACCTCCTGTCGTTCGTCCTCGCCGCCGTCGATGTGGTTGAACTCCTCTGCGAGGAAGGGGTTCTCGTCCTCGTGGAAGATGCGGTCTCTGAGGTCGTCGCGCAGGTATTCGGGGTAGGTCGTGTGGATGGCCGTCGCCTCCCATATCATCCCGTCCAGGTGGACGGGCATGCGCGGAATCTTCCCGCTTCGCATCGCCTCCTCTAAGACGAGCATTATCTCCTGTGAGCGACCCACCGCGAACGCCGGGATGAGGATTTTCCCGCCCTGGTCGTGGGTGCGGTTGATGATGTCGACGAGTTTCCGTTCCGAATCCTCCTGGTCGGTCTGGTAGTCGTTGCGCCCGCCGTAGGTGGATTCGAGGACGAGCGTCTCGACGCGCGGGAAGTCGTTGACGGCGCCGTTGAACAGGCGGGTGTCCTTGTAGTGGATGTCGCCCGAGAACGCGACGTTGTAGAGACCGTCGCCGATGTGGAAATGCGACACCGCAGAGCCGAGGATGTGCCCGGCGTTGTGGAAGGTGAGTTTCACGTCGGGTGCGATGTCGGTCACGTCGCCGTATTCGAGGGGGATGGTGTGTTTGATGGCCTCGCGCACCATCTCGGACTCGTAGGGCGGGGTGCGCCCCTCCTTGGAGGCCACGTCGAGGTAGTCGAGGGTGAGCAGACCCATCAGGTCGCGCGTGGGTTCGGTGCAGTAGATGGGTCCGTCGTAGCCGTATTTGAACAGGAGGGGGATGAGCGCGGAGTGGTCGAGGTGGGCGTGGGTGAGGACGA
>JBDGTR010000033.1:0-14633 GCA_042216635.1 Haloplanus sp.
CACCGTGAGTGGCATCTCTACTGCCGGAACTCAAATCACGCTATCCGAATACGCTCGACCGATAGGAAAGGTCTTTGAGTCCACGAACGTTCGGTCGAGGTATGACCGACGTAGAGGACACGTACTACACGGAAGAACGCTGGCAAAACTGGCTGACGCGCGTCGCCGAGGAGGAGATCGACCCCGAGAACGAGGATTCGGCGCGACTCCTCTTGAACCTACAGGACGACGCCGCCATCGCCGTCGCCAAAATCGTCAACGCCTACGAGGAGGGTCGCCTCGACCAGGAGGAGGCCGTCGAGGAACTCACCGGCGTCCGCGAAATCGTCCTCGACGACGTGGACATCGACGACGAGGAAAAGCGGATGCTGGTCGACGGCGTCCAGACGAGTCTGGTCTGTGTCTTCTACGCCGCCGAGGAGTACATCGCCGCCGGCCCGGCCGAGGAGGGCACCGTCGAGGAGTACGTCCACGCCGCCGCCGACGCCGAGGCCAACGACGACCTCGACGCGGCGCTTGGCTACCTCGTGCAGGCGGGCACCCGCATCGTCGACGGCGACGAACTCGACATCGCCGTGGTGGAGGAACTCGATTACGGTCTCGTCTCGGAGTGGGTCAACGGTCTCGACAGCCTCCAGTCGGCGATGAGCGACCCCGAAGTGGTCGAAGAAGACGACGACGAGTGACGGCTACGCCTTCTTGAGGGCGACGAAGTAGGTCTTGAGTTGACCCGTCTCTTTGTACTTCACCGAGAGGATGAGGAAGTCGTTCGGGACCGGCACTCCGCCGCCGCCGTTGGCGGTGATCGTAAACGTCTGTCCGGAGCCCTGACCGAGTTGGATGGACGTGTTCAGCGACCTGTACGGACCGGGAATCTCCAGGTCCGTCCCGCCCATCGTGATGGTGTCCGGCGGTTGCGCGCCCGAACTGGAGCCAGACGGGTAGTAGAATCCGACGCGGGCCTCCGAGATGGTCCGGGTGTCGTTGGCGGTGTTGTTGAAACTCATCGTTATCTGGTCGTCGTTGGCGTTGTTCCCCGTCTCGGCGTATTCGAGGAGCACGTCGCCTTTCTCGCCGGGGTTGATGTCGCCCGTGTTGGAGTTCGACCCGTTCCCGCCGGTCGCGGACCCGTTGGCGGTCAGCGTCACGAACTCGAAGGTGGTGTTCTCGTAGGGTTCGATGGACCCGTTGTGGTTCAGGTCCGAACGGGCTTCGACGGTGGCCGGTCCGGTCGCGTTCGGCGTGAACGTCACCCGGGCGCGTCCCTCGGCGTCGGAGGCGACGGTCCGGGTGGTGACGTTGCCGGTGAAGTTGCCCGAGTCGTCGGTGACCTCGAAGGTGACGTTCTCGCCGCTGACGGGGTTGTTGTAGCGGTTGCGCACCTCGGCGACCACCGATTTGCCCCGGTTCCGGTAGGCCGTCTCGTTGTCGGTGACGGGCACGAGATACGACCCCGGCGGCGCGTCGACGGTCCCGTCGTTCGACCGGCCGTGCACCTCGACGGCGGCCAACCGGAGTTCGTACCGCCGCGACCCGTTGAACGTGATGGTCACCGAGTCGTTGGCGTGGGGCGTCGTCGTCAACACGTTGGGGTTGGTCACCAGGTCTGGGGCGACGGTGTCGTTCCACGCCGTCGCGTTCGTCGGCGTTGGGAGCGTAATGGAGAACGTCGACCCCTCGCCCGTGACCACCACCGTCCGCGTCGCGGCGGTGACCGGTTCGGCGGTGACGGGCACCGAGACGTCGGAGGCGCCCATGTCGCCGCGAACGGTCACCAGCGTGATGCGGTTGCTACGGATGGACGACCCCTGCGAGATGGGGAGGACCTTCGAGTCGGGCGTGCGGTAGACGTCGTCGCCCACGATGGAGACGGGCGAGGCGCGGAACTCGTTGTAGGCGGGCGAGAAGGTGACGCGTTTCGTCTCGTAGGTGCCCGACGTGGCGTTCCAGAACTTCCGGACGTTTTCCGTCTCGCTGGCGACGGGCGTCACGCCGGTGAGCGTGACGTTCGGCGTGTCGTCGTCCGTCGAGATGGTGCCCGCCGGCGGACCGGGGTTGACGAATATCGACCGCTGTGGGTAGGTGACGCCCGTCTTGACCGTGGTACCGGACGCCTCGCCCGTGGTGGCCGCCGAGCGGATGTCGTTCCGAAGCGACACCATGTCGGTCGACGCCTGCTTGTACCCGTCGAACTCGACGCGAGCGTTCTGCTGGGGCACGACCGTCGCCTGATAGATGGAGATGCCGAGGATGAGGATGGCGAACACGAGGATGGCGCCAATCTGGATGGCCTGCCCACGGTTGGCGTCACGAAACTCCATTGGCGTGATGACACGCGGGCAGGAATTAAAACCCTTGTCGCCGAGGAGCGACTTCGGAACATGAGTGGTAGGGTACACTTACTCGGTCGGCCCGCGAGAGGCAACGGTTATTGTGCTACCATCACGTGTAAAGGCCGTGAGCCGCGGACAGTCGGAATCGCTCGGGTCGCTGTTGCTCGTGGCTATCGTCGTGTTACTGATGAGTACGGTCGGCTACTACTACCTCGGGTCCATCGGCGGACAGGACGGGCCAACGGCGAACATCGACGGCACCGTCACGGCGTCGACGGTGACGTTCTCCCACGGCGGCGGCGACGCGATTCCCGGCGACGAACTGACCGTCGTGCTCCGATACGACGGCACCGAGCAACGCGACGACTTCGAGACCGCCGGACACTACGGCGACGACGACGTCTTCGAACCCGGCGAGCAGTGGCGACTCGACGGCGCCCCGCCGTACGACGCCGGCGACCGGGTCGAGGTGTTGCTCGTTCACGACCCCTCGGGGACGGTGCTGTTCCACGGGGAGCGAGTCGCCACGACGCCGACGGCGACGGCGACGCCGGCGTCCAAGGTGACGCCGCCGCCGGCAGACGCGGTGACGGCGACGCCCGAACCGCCGAACGAGGCACCGGTGGCCGACGCGGGTTCCGACGTGAGCGTTTCGAGTCCGACCGACGGGAGCGGCGACGTCCGCGCCGACGGCCGGGGCGTCAGGAGCGCCGCCGCCGCGGGCGTCGTCATCTACGCACTCGACGGCGGCGGGTCGCCCGTCCGACGGACGAGCGTGACCCTCGACGGGTCCGGGAGCTACGACCCCGACGGCGACGCCATCGACTACGAGTGGCACGTCTCCTCCCACGGTGGGCTTCCCGTGAACGCGGCCGAGCTAGCGAGCAACCGCGGCGAGCGCCCGGCGTTCGTGGTGACCCGGTCGGTCACTGGGAGCGACCACACGGTCACAGTCGAACTCACCGTCACCGACGCACACGGCGCGACCGACACCGACACGGTGAACGTGACCGTCGAGAAACCGGACACGAAGCCGCCCACGGTCGACCGGGTCGAAGTCGTCCGCGACGACTCCACCGCCAAACAGTGGGGTCGCCTGCAACGGACGCGAGCCGACTTCACCGTCGCGGCGAACGTCTCCGACGACAGGCAACTGGCGTCGGTGAACGTGACCGTCTCGCGGTTGTTCCTCGGCGTCATCCCGGTGGATACGACGGTGCTCCAGCAGTCGGTCGGAGGCACCGCCGACAGCGTCGGCGTGGACTTCACCGAGTCGGGCTACTCGCTGAGCGACCGCTACCTCGTCGAGGTGACGGTGACGGACGCGACCGGCCGGCAGTCGACCACGACCATCGTACACCGCGTTACCGTCGGGACTGGCGGCAACGGCAACGGGAATGGCCACGGCAACGGTCACGGCGGCCGCTATAGTAGAATTTGAAACGATTTTCACATCGACCGGGGACCGGCCCCGGTCGAGTGAGCACTGACTTTCAAATTCTACTATAGTCGAGGACGTCGCGCCGGTCGGCGACGACGCCGTCGACGCCGGCGTCCGCGAGGCGGCGCGCAGTCGCGCGGTCGTCGACGGTCCACGCGTTGACCGCCAGTCCCGCGTCGTGGGCGCGGGCGACGAAGTCGGCGTCACAGCGGTCGTGGTGGGGATGGAGGAACGCACAGTCGAGGTCACGTGCGCAGTCGACTGCGTCGTCGTCGTCGCCGTCGGCGAACAGATACGCGCGCGGAACGGCCGGGTCGGCGTCGCGGCACTCCCGGAGGGCGTCGACCGAAAACGAGGAGACGAAGGCCTCGGTGTCGCGGTCGGCGGCCACGGATAGCGCGTCGGCGGCGAGACCGCACTCTTTGAGTTCGAGGTTGACGCCGACCGACGCGGGCACGGCGTCGAGTGCTTCGCCGAGCGTCGGGACGCCCTCGCCCGACCCGAGGACGGACAGTGCGGCCAGTTCCTCGCGGCCGTAGTCGGCGACGCGACCCGTCGCGTCGGTCACCCGGTCGACCGTCTCGTCGTGGACGACGACGAGTTCGCCCGACCCACAGCGACGGACGTCCACCTCGACGGCGTCGGCGCGTCTCGACGCTCGGCGGAGGGCGAGGAGGGTGTTCTCCGGGTGTTCGGCCGCGAACCCCCGGTGTGCGATGAGTCGCATGCGGGTTCGTGGGGACCGGCGCCGGAAATCGTTGGGGGACCGTCAACAATACGACAGACGACGTAATCGTCATCGACAAATCCATATACCGACCGTTTGAACGCGGAGGTATGACAGCCGTCGGGATAGACGCCGTCGAAATCTGGACGGGGAAACTCAAACTCGACCTGGCCGATACGTTCGCGCCGGTCAAAGGCGACGACCCCGAGAAGTACACCAAGGGGCTGGGACTGGAGTCGTCGTCGTTCCCCGACACGTACGAAGACATCGTCACGATGGGGGCGAACGCCGCCAAGCGACTGATGGACCGCGAGGGGTTGACCCCCGACGACGTCGGGCGCATCGACGTGGCGACCGAGAGCGCCTTCGACAACTCCAAGCCGGTGTCGACGTACATCGCCGGGTGTCTGGAGGACGTCTTCGAGGGCGACTTCCACCACGCCAACAAGGGCGAACGCAAGTTCGCCTGCGTCGCGGGCACCCAGAGCATCGACGACGCCTACAACTGGATACAGGCGGGGCGCAACCGTGGGCGGGCGGCGCTGGTGGTCGCCACCGACACGGCGCTGTACGAACGCGGCGACCCCGGCGAGGCGACGCAGGGCGCCGGCGCCGTGGCGATGCTCATCGACGAAGACCCGAGCGTGGTGGAACTCTCGACCGAACAGGGCTACGGGAGCGCCGACGAGACGGACTTCCTCAAGCCGAACCAGCAGTTCCCGAGCGTCGACGGCAAGCGCTCGGTGCAGGTGTATCTCGCCCGCATGCGCGAGGCGCTGGAGGACTTCGAGTCCGTCGCCGGGCGCACCCACTCGGAGGACTTCGCGTACATCCCCTTCCACACCCCGTTCCCGGGGATGGTGCGGAAGGCCGCGCTCCTCGGCTTCCGGCACATGACCCGCGACACCGACGTCGAGGACGACCTCGCGGCCGACATCGGGCGCCAACCCCGCGAGGTGGACTTCGAGTCGTGGGAGACCTACGAGGAGGCCATCCGGGAGTACATGGACTCGCTGAAGCGGACCGACACCTACCGGACGTGGTACGACCACGCCATCACGCCGACGCTCTCGCTGGCGCGGAGCGTGGGCAACTGGTACACCGGGTCGGTCCACGTCGCGCGGGTGAGCGCGCTGAAGTCGGCCGCCGAGATGGGCCGCGGTCTCACCGGGGAGCGACTGCTCGTCGGGTCCTACGGGTCGGGCGCGCAGGCGGAGATTCACGCCGAGACGGTGTGTGAGGGGTGGCGCGAGGAAGTCGCCGCGCTCAACGTCGACGAGCAGTTGACCCGGCGCTACGACCTGAGCTTCGAGGAGTACGAACGCGTCCACGACGCCCACAACCACGCCAAAGAGACCGAGATGGAGGAGTTCACGCCCCCCGCCGGCGAGTTCGTCTTCACCGGGTGGGGGCGGATGGGCGAGCGGAAATACGAGTACGTGGAGTAGGGACTACGGCAGGTCTCGGAGTTCGGAGAGCGCGTCGTCTAGCTCCCGGTTGGAGACGGCGAGGGCGAAGCCGTCGATGCGGGCGAGTTCCGGTGCGTGGTCCCAGAGGTCGTCGGCGTCGAGTCCGTGGAGCACCACCGCCGTCGGCGTGGGGTTCACGACGCGGAGGGCGACCAGCGGCGACTCGCCGCGGGTCACGTCGGTGAACACGAGCGCGCGGTTGGTGCTCTGGCCGTAGAGACGGTAGAACTCCTCGCTGGGGAGGCGCGTGATGGCCGCGATGCTGTTGATGACGGTGTGACCGCTGACGCGGTCCCCGTCGCCGCCGACGACTTCCTCGGCGTCCATCGCCTCGTAGAAGCGCTCTAGAGGGATGGCCGTCGGGTACTCCCGGAGGTCGTGGACCACGTCGCTCTCGAAGCCCGCCGAGATGACGCGGGCGTACTGGCGGATGCGCCCGCCGCCGCGGGACTCGTCGATGTCGAGGAGGGCGCGGACGATGCGGCTGACGACGCCGATGCCGGGACTCTCGCGGCGGCCGCTCTCGTAGTCGGAGATGACCGACGAGGAGACGCCGAGGCGGTCGGCGAGTTCCGTCTGCGAGACGTCGAAGTCGGTCCGCCACTTGCGCAACGTGGCGCCGGGGTCGTCGCTGAGCGTTATCTCGCCCGCGATTCGCCGCGCGAGTTCGGCGCGGGGCGTCTCGCTCATCGCTCCTCCCGTTCCTGGCGGTCCATACCGTCTCCCGTCGCGGCGAGCGCAAAAGGCTACCGGACGGGAGGTACTGTTCAGATTAGAACAAGGAGACTGAGACCACCTCGAAAGCCCCCGGCGTCTCGGCTCCCGGGACTCGTTGCGCTCCTCGGCCTTCGGCCTGCGGTGCTTACGTCGTCCGGGCACGCCGAGACGCCGGCCCCTTTCAGTCCCGCCCTCGTCGGCTGGCCAACCGGCCGCCGTTGGGCGGGACTGAAAGGGGCGACTCGCTGGAGGACGGCGGCCGACGTAAGCACGCGAGCGAAGCGAGCGCGCGCAACGAGGCCCCCGACTCCAGCGAGTCGGGGCTTTCGAGGTGTCCCCAGAACTCTCGGTGTCTTCTTGCAAGGCTTATCTGAACACTACCGGACGGGACGCCCCCGAACTTATGCCGACCGGTGGCGCTAGTCCGGGCGATGACGCTCGACGACGAGACGGTCGACCGACTCGGACGACGACTCTACGAGGCCTACCGCGACGGCGAGTCCGTCGCGCCGTTCCGGGCGGAGACACGGATGAGCGTCGCCGACGGCTACGCCGTCCAGCGGGCCGTCCTCGACCGACGCGAGACCGACGAGGGTCCGACCGTCGGCTACAAGGTGGGCTTTACCTCGCGGGCCATCCGCGAGGAGTTGGGCGTCGAGGAACCCGCCTACGGGCACGTCCTCGCCGAGACGGTCCGCCCGGAGGGGGCTCTCGACGTCTCCTCGCTGGTCGACCCGCGCGTGGAGGCGGAACTGGCGTTCAGGCTGGGTCGCTCGCTCGACGCCTCGGCGACGGCGGTGGACGTCCTCGCGGCGACGGAGGCGGTCGTCCCCGTCGTCGAGGTGGTCGACTGCCGCATCGACGGCTGGGACGTCAGCGGACCGGAGGCCGTCGCCGACGACGCCCTCGCCGCGCGGGTGGTCTACGGGAGTCGGGTCGCCGACCCGTCGAATCTCGATTTGCGACTGGAGGGCGTCGAGATGCGACGGAACGGCGTCTCGCAGGCGACGGGCGTCGGCGCCGACGTCCTCGGCAATCCCGCCGCCGTGGTGGCGTGGTTGGCGGAGACGCTCGCCGACCACGGCGACCACCTCGCGGCCGGTGACCTCGTCTCCACCGGGTCGATGACGGCGCTCGTCCCCCTCGAACCGGGCGACGTGGTCGAAGCGCGGTTCGCGTCGCTCGGGTCCGTGACGGTGCGGGCCGAGGCGGAGTGACGGTGCGGGCCGGGAGGCGTGACGGCGAGAGATTCAAGCACTCCAAGGACGACCATCACCCATGCCGTCGACGCTCGTTCACGTCGCCATCGGAGGCGTGGTCGCCGCCGCCCTCCTCGGACGCGAGTTCGACCGGCGGTCGGTCGCCGTCGTCCTCGGGGTCACCGCCTTCCCGGACCTCGACACCTTCGTCGGTCTCTACGTCCAGGGCGCCCACCGCGCGGCGTTTCACACCCTCGTCATCTCACTCGTCGTCGGGGGCGTCCTCCTCTACGACACGCACGTCCGCCCGGAGTCCAGCGTGCGCGCACGCTGGAACGACCGGGGCGTCCGCGTCGCGTGGGTCGCCCTCGCCGCCCTCGTCGTCGGCGGCATCTGTCCCGACCTGATGACCAACGGCGTCAACGCCTTCTACCCGCTTCACGACCAGTTCTACACCGTCGACGGCAAACTTCTGCTCTCGAATCACCGGGGTCTCGTCCAGACGTTCGTCGACCTGACGCCCCAGCGACCCAAACGAACGACACACAACACCCACTACTGGACCGGCGTCGACCCGACGGCCGGGAAAGACCCCGCGTCGGCCGAGCGCATCTTCCCGGTCGTCCGGTCCGGTCTCCAGTTGCTCATCGTCCTCCTCGGTGGGTTCACCCTCGGCGGGCGCTTCTGGGACGAACGACACCGCTGACGACCCTCGTCGCCGTACCCCGTCTGCTCGACCCGAGCCACCGACGCGTCTCGGTGTCGAACGAATATACCAAATATAAAGAATACATCGAAATAATATGTGTGTCAAAAGTGTGTTCGGACGACGCCGAACGGAAGAACGAACGCGAATCGAAAATACGGCTCAAATAATACTGAAACCCGGGATAATTCGTCGAAACGAACAGTCCACCCGCCGCACGACAAAAGAAAACAAAAGTCACCCTTAATCACGAAATATCCCCTAATTTTGCGACGATAACGAATTAAAATCCCCATAAAACCTCTAAATCTCATATATTAGACTAAAAATTCGAATACCCATGATTCTACTCTATAGATGGCAGATTAAATTTGTTTTATGAGAATTATCGAATTTATAGTAGTTCTGTCGCCGAACACGGACGACGGGGTGCGACGAAACGACGCGTGGTCGGTCGCCGACGGAGTGGCGGCGTCGAAACCGGCGTCGGGCGACGGGGCGTCGAACGGGCGAGTCGCGCGGCGAGGATTACAAACTTAGCAATGTAACGGTCACTCGTCGGCGTCGGAACACGCACACCCGCCTTCGGAGAGGAGAGTGGCCACGTCGTACCGTTCGCCACAGTCCGTACAGGTCACGCGAACGTCGACGAGGACTTCGAGGTCACCCGTCGAGAGGACGCCCGCGTTGCGGAGTCGAGAGAGGACGTTCTCCGTGACGGCGAGCAGTCGACTCCGGAGGCGTTGGACCGTTTCGAGGGCCTTCGAGACCCGTTCGGCGTCGTCGGGGCGTTCCAGTTCCGCGTCGCGGTACTTCGTGAGGTAGGTGTGGATGGCCTGGTGTGTCACGAAGTCCGTTTCGAGGGCGTCGACGTCGACGCCGTTTCGCTCCAAGTCGCGGGTCGTCTCGGTCCGGACGCCCGAACTGACGTCGTCGTCGGTCAGCGCCTCGTACTTGCTCGCCACCTCGCTGTCGAGCGGTGAGAGACCGGCGTCTTCCATCGCCGCGCGCAACAGACGCTCGTTGAACGTCGCCATCAGGTCCCGGAGGCTCTCGCGTTCGCCGCGTTCGCCGGTCCAGCGTGCCTCCAGTTCGTCGCCGAACCCCCGGAGGTCGTACTCCGCGATGAGGCGGCCGACCTTGCAGTTCGTGGGGTCGGGCGTCGACCCGTCGTCGTCGGTGGAATGGGACATGGTGGGATCCTCAGATGTCGGTGATGCGCGGGTAGGACTCCGAGAGGGCGGCGGCGTCCTCCGGGAGCAACGCGACGACGAGGTTGTCGGCGTACTCCGCGAGGTACTCCACCAGCAACGAGATGCGCTCGGAGTCGATGGCCTCCAGCGAATCGAGGAGGACGAAGGGGACGTCCTCGTACACCTCGTGGACGAGGTAGCCGGCGAGGGCACAGACCAGTCCCGTCACCTCGCGTTCGCTCTCGGAGAGGTGGTCGATGGTGTCCTCGTAGGTCGCACCCGAGGCCGTCTCGCGGACGACGTGGAGGTCGAAGAAACTCTTGGTGACCGTCCGACGACCCTCGCGGACCTCGCGTTGGGTCCGTTCGAGCCAGATGCGCTCGACGTTGCCGTATTCGAGGATGTCGAGGACGTTCGCCATGTGGGTGTTGAACGCCTCGATGGCCTCGCGTTCGATGCGGTCGACTTTCGTACGGAGCGACTCGAGTTCGTCGTTGAGTTCCTCGTGACGGGATTCGAGTTCGTCACGCTCTGCGAGTCGGTCCTCGACGGTTTCGATTCGGGATTCGAGTTCGTCGAGGTCGTCGGTGCGGCGTTCGAGTTCGAACTCCAGTTGGTTCGCCTCCTTGTGGAGGTCGAGAATCTCGCCGTAGCTCTCGTCTCTGAGCCGTTCGACCTCGGTTTCGAGTTCCTCGATGCGGGCGTTGAGTTCCTCGCGTTCCTCGGTCAGCGAGTCGAGGCGCTGTTCGCGTCGCTCGATTTCGTCCTCGATGCGTTCGCGTTCGCGCTTCAGTTCCTCGTGCCGGCGCCGTTGCCGTTCGTACTCCTGGCGCTGGGATTCGAGTTCGTCGAGTTCGGTCGCCAACTCCGTGCGCTCCTCGAACTTCTCCTCTCGGAGCGAGCGGAGGCGGTCGAGCGTCTCCTCTATCTGGCTGGTGTCGACCGTCGACCCGCAGGTCCAACAGGCGACGGTCCGGTCGTCGTCCCGGAGCTGGTCCGTCACCGACCCGTCGTCGGAGTCGTCGTCGGAATCGAGGAGTTCGGAGCCGTCTTCGAGCGTCTCCTCGTTGAACTCGATGACGCTCTGGAGTTCGTTGACGTTCGCGTCAAGCGCCTCCTTCCGGCCGCGGAGTCGCTCGATGCGGCGGTTCGTCTCCTCGAGTTCGCCCGCCGGGGCCTCCGCGATGTCGTCGAGTTCCGCCGTCACGTCCTCGGCGTCGGCCCGCAACGACTCCAGACTCTCTCGTTGGGTGTCGATGGAGTAACGAACGTCGTCGAGCGTCGAGCGCACCTCCTGCAGTTCGCTCAGTTTCTCTTCGAGTTCGGCTTTCTCCTCGCGGGTCTCTTCGAGGTCGGCGTCCGCGTCGGCTATCTCGGCTTCCTTCTCGTCGCGTCGCTCCCGGAGGTCGTCGATGTCGTCCTCGATGCGGGTGCGTTTCCCGACCAGTTGCGTGTGCTCGTCCGCCAGCGAGTCGAGTTCGTCGAGTTCCTCCTCGACGCGCCGTTTCCGGTCGAGTGTGTCCTCGATGCGGCGCTGAATCGTCTCGGTGTCCACGGGACGCATGATGATGTCCCGGAGGTCGTCGTTGCGCTGGACGGCCCGTCGCGTCTCGTTGTCGCCGACCAGAAACGCGAAGAGGTCGGCGAGTTCGGGGTCGTCCAGATACGGGTCACCGTCGGCGACGACCTGCCCGCCCTGCCGTTCGAGCGTTCGCGTGTACGTCTCGCCGTCGAGGGTCAGTTCGACCCGTCCCGACTCGGCGTCCGCCTTCAGCGACGTCGTCTCGCTCCCGAGCGCCGCCATAATCGACAGCAAAAGCGACGTTCGGTTGGTGGCGTTGCGCCCGGCCAAGACCGTCACGCCCGGCGTGAACTCGACGTGTGTCTCGTCGATACCGCCAACCTTCTCTGCGGAGACTTGGACGGTCGACGACACCACTTGTTCTCCCATGACACGATACTCGGGAGGTTCAGTAATAATACTTTATATTAACTGTGGTCGCCACACCCATTTCGAGCATAGCAATGTAATGTATCGGCGGAGTCGCGGGCGGTTCGGAGAACGGGAGGCAAACGCGAGGCGGTGGGCCGACCCGCCGGACTACGCGGGCGTATCCGACTCGAGTCGTGCGATTTCCGTCTCGACGGTGTCGACGGCGTCCTGGAGGAGTTCGACGAACCGAGACAGAAAGGACGACGTGAGTTCGAACCGGTAGGCCGGGCCGCCGACGGCGAGACCGCCGATGACGCTCCCGTCGGGGAGGGAGATGGGCGCGGCGATGGAGCGAAAGCCCGTCTGGAGTTCCTCGTCGTTCGTCGCGTACCCCCGTTCCCGGGTGGCGGCGAGTTCCTCGAACAGTGCCTCGCGCGAGGTGATGGTGTTGTCGGTCGGGGCGGGGAGACCGTGGGAGTCGACGATGCGTTCCACCTCCTCCTCGGGGAGTTCCGCGAGGACGGCCTTCCCCGACGACGACGTGTGCATGTGGAACTTGTTGCCCACCTTGAGGAACTTGCTCCCGATTTCCGGGTCGTTGGGGTCCGAATCCCCCATCACGTACTCGATTGGGTACATGAAGCCGTTCTCGGCCACCGAGAAGTTCGCCTCCTCGTTGGTGGCCTCGGCGAGTCGGTGGGCCTGCACCTTCGCCGGGAGGTAGAGTTCCCGCCGGTGGAGGGCGTGCTGTCCGAACTCCAGAAACCGCAGACCGATGTGGTACTCCTGTCCGTCCGCGACCAGCAACCCCTCGTCGGTGAGCGTCGCCAGGTGGTTGTGGACCGTGCTCTTGGCCAGACCGAGAGCGTCCGAGATGTCGGTGAGCGTGGCGCCCTCTCGGCGTTTGACCTCGTTGACGATGCGAATCGAGGTGAGGGTCGTCTTGACCGGCCGGGCTCGGTTGTTCGACATTGGTGTGTGCGTCGTTACCAGAGCAGACGTATAAAAGTTCGCAATGCGTGAACGGCATTTCCGCGCAACCGGAGCGTCCGGTGCGTTCTATTCGTAGATATCGCGTTCAAATTTTTCAAACGTCCACGAATATCGATAGTCGCTGTTCGAACGGAGATGGCGGTCGCACACCCCCGGACGACGGCGAGCGTTTCGGAGTTCGCTTAAATAGCTCGTTCCGGGCAGTTCGAATAGTGCGAACGCCCCGGTCCGGGAGGCGACGAAGGGCGCGACCAGTTCGTCGTGACGGGGGATTCGCCCGTCCACGACGACGGCGGCGATGGTAGGGATTCACACATACAAAACGGCTCGAATGGACGGATGCATCGATGTTACCCGTTCGACTGTCGGATTCGTCGGATTCGCTCCGATAATCCGAATAATTATGTTACCGTAGACGCCACGACAGATGATGGCAGTCGACACGATTATCGCTAACGGGACCGTCGTCACTGCGGAGACCACCTTTCGGGGAAGCGTCGCCGTCGACGACGGGACCATCGTCGCAGTCGGTGACGAAACGTCCCTCCCCGACGCGTCCCGGACTATCGACGCGTCCGGTCAGTTGGTGATGCCCGGCGTCGTAGACCCGCACGTTCACATCCACGACCACTCCTCGCTCGACACGTACCGCACGGCGACGCGCGCCGCCGCCCTCGGCGGCGTCACGACGCTCATCGACTTCGCGTGGCAGAGCTACGTCGACGACGACAGCCCGTGGGACGAAACGGAGACGTTGCGTGAGGGCATCGCACGGAAACGCGAGAAGGCGGCGGACGCCCTCGTGGACTTCGGCTACCACGGCGGCATCATGCGCGAGGACGGCGACATCTTCGAGGAGATGCCGGACCTCGTCGAGGAGGGCATCACCTCCTTCAAGATGTACACGGCCTACGACTACGGACTCTCGACGGGGTTCATCGGCGAGGTGTTCGACCACCTCGCGGACCTCGACGCCGTCGGTCTCGTCCACACCGAAGACGACTCGGTCTGTGAGGCACTCACCGAGCGACTGCGCGCGACCGGTCGCACCGGCCCGGAGTGGTACCCCGACTCGCGCCCGGATTACACCGAGGCGATGGCCGCCGACTCCGTCGCCCGACTCGCGCGCGCCGCCGACGCGAAATACTACGGCGTCCACACGACGTCTCGCGCCTCGGCCGACGTCATCGCCGCTCACCAGCGAGACGGGAGTCACGTCCGCGCGGAGACCTGCACCCACTACACGACGCTCACCGACGACCTCTACGCGGAACGCGGACAGGTCCCCCTCATCGCCCCACCGCTCAGGACCGACGACGACCGCGACGCCCTCTTCGAGTACCTCCGCGAGGGCGTCCTGAGCGTCGTCTCCTCGGACCACGTCGCACAGACGAAAGCGGACAAGACGTCTGGCGACTGGTGGGAGGGTCCCTTCGGCGCCAACAGTCTCCAACGGACCATGCCCGTCTTCCACGACGAGGCCGTCAACCGGCGCGGCCTCTCCTACCCGTTCCTCGTCCGCGTCATGTGTACGAACCCCGCCCAGACCTTCGGCATGCCGTGGAAAGGGACGCTCGAACCGGGCACCGACGCCGACGTCGTCCTCTTCGACCCGTCGGCCACGCGGACCATTCGGGCCGCCGACAACGCCTCGACCGCCGACTACTCGCTGTACGAGGGCCGCGAGGTCACCGGCGCCGTCACCACGACGCTCGTTCGCGGCGAACCCGTCGTCCGCGACGGCGAAGTCGTGGGGACGCCCGGCCACGGGGAGTTCGTCGCGCGCGACGTCCCCGACTGGTCGGTCTGAGGCCGAGGGGTTCGACCGCGACCAGCGACGCGTGGCGACGGTCGCTCGCGTGACCGCGACGGCGGTAGCGGAACGTAGGTTGTAGTAGCTGGAAATCTGTGTCTCTGATATG
>JBDGTR010000002.1:0-14485 GCA_042216635.1 Haloplanus sp.
CGACGAGGCGCGTCTCCATGGCGTCGAACGGTCCCGCCGCGCCCTCCTGCGTGTAGTACCAGCCGTCGGAGCGCTCCTCGAACCGGAGGGTGAGTTCCAGACCCCCAGCCTCGGCGGTGACGAGCGTCGCGTCCGCCCGTCCGGTCACGTCGCGCACCGCGAAACTCCCCTCGGCGCCCACCACCGCCTCGGGCGTGAGGCGTCGGTCGAGCGTCGCGGGCGTCGCGCCGACGAACCGTGAGAGTTCGACCTCGCGCATCGCCCGCCGGTAGGAGCCACCACACCAAAAGCGGGCGGGACTCCTGGCGTCGCCCACGCACCGACGCTTTAAGTCGATGCCCGGTCACGTCGGCGTATGGACTCCGAGGGCGACCCCCGCGTCCTGTTCGTGATGAACGTCGTCCTCTCGACTCTCTTTGCGTCCGTCGTCGTCTGGGGTCTCTCGCTCGTCACCGACGTCGCCTTCTCGGCGCTCAACGTGGCGACGCTCGCGCTCTTACTGGTCGCGCTGACGTACGTCGTCACCCGGTGAGCGGCGGAGTTTTAAGGTGGTTCACCCGTCCTTCCTACCATGACCATCGAGGACCGCGACGACGCCTACCTCGTGACGCACGCCCTCGCGCGCGATACGCTGACGCGCATCCGCGACGTGGAGACCGAACAGGTGGCCTTCCGGAAGGGGCTGGTGAAACTCGGGCGCATCTGTGGCTACGAAATCATCGACGGCGCGATGGACACCGAGTTCGCCGCCGTCGAGACGCCCCTCGCGGAGACGACGGGCGAACGCGTGAAGGGACTCGACGACGTGGTCATCGTCAACGTCCTCCGGGCGGCGACGCCGTTCGTCGAGGGACTCCTGAAGGCCTTCCCCCGCGCCAAACAGGGCGTCATCAGCGCCGGCCGCGACGAGGAGGCGGGGATGGCCGACGACGGCACCTTCCCCATCTCCGTCGACTACGTGAAACTCCCGACCATCACGGCCGCAGACACCGTCGTCGTCGCCGACCCCATGCTCGCAACCGGGTCGACGATGTGTGCGGTCCTCGACTACGTCTCCGACGCCGCCGAGACCGACCCCGCCGACCTGTTCGTCCTCTCGGCGGTCAGCGCCCCCGAGGGTCTCTTGCGCGTCGGCGAGGCGTTCCCCGAGGCTGACCTCCTCACCGTCGCCATCGACGACCACCTCGACGACGACGGCTACATCGTCCCCGGACTGGGCGACGCCGGCGACCGCGCCTTCCGCACGACCTGACCCCCTCTCTTCGAGTCGAGAATCGAGAGACGGAGAACGGATGATGTCGGATGCAATCTCCACAGAAGCGGACCCCGGTACGTCTCGGGAGCGCTCGGGAGCGCCCCTTATTCGAGCAGTTCCGCGAGCAGGCCCTTCTGGGCGTGGAGGCGATTTTCGGCCTGTCGCCAGACGAGCGCCCGGTCGCTCTCGACCACGTCGTCGGTTATCTCCTCGCCGCGGTGGGCGGGCAGGCAGTGCATCACCCGCGCGTCCGTCCCGTCGAGGAGGTCCGCGTTCACCTGATACCCCTCGAAGGCGTCGAGTTTCTCCTCGCGTTCGTCCTCCTGTCCCATCGACACCCAGACGTCGGTGTAGACGACGTCAGCGCCGTCGACGGCCTCGGCGGGGTCGGCGACCAGCGTCGGCGCCGCGCCGAGTTCCGCCGCCCGGTCGAGGACGCTCTCGTCGATGCCGTAGGCGTCGGGCGTCGAGACCACGAGGTCGAGTCCCGACAGCGCCGCCCCGAGGACGAACGACTGGGCGACGTTGTTGCCGTCGCCCACCCACGCGACGCGCACGCCGTCGAACCCGCAGAAGGTTTCTCGCACCGTCAGCAGGTCCGCGAGCGTCTGACACGGGTGGGCGTCGTCGGTCAGGCCGTTGACGACGGGCACGTCGGCGTAGGTGGCGAGTTCCTCCACGTCGTCGTGGTCGAACAGGCGCGCCATGATGGCGTCGGCGTAGCCCGCCAGCGCGCGAGCGGTGTCCCTGACGGGTTCGCCCCGGCCGAGGTGGATGTCTTCGGGACCGAGGAAGATGGCGTGGCCGCCGAGTTGGGTCATGCCCGCCTCGAAGGAGGTCCGCGTGCGCGTACTCGGCTTCTCGAAGACCATCGCCAGCGTCCGCCGCGAGAGGTCGACGTCGTCGTCGCCGGCCTTGATGGCCGCCGCGCGGTCGAGGACCGTCGTCAGGTCGTCGGCCGTCAGGTCGTCGACGTCGAGGAGGTCCGTCGCCGCTATCACGTCGCCCCACCCCCGAGGCGTTCGCAGGCCTTGACCAGTACCTCGATGGACCGGGCGTACTCGTCGAGGGGCAGGCGCTCGTTCGGGGCGTGGTCGAGGTCGGAGTCGCCCGGGCCGTAGGTCACCATCGGGCAGTCCCACGCCGAGGCGAAGACGTTCATGTCGGCGGTGCCGGTCTTGCGCAGGAGTCGGGGGTCGCCGCCCGCCGTGCGGATGGCCGCCCGGAACGCCCGCGCCGCGTCCGTCCGGGGACTCTCCATCACCGGCGGCACCGCGTCGTACCAGTGGACGGTGCCGCCGTTGAGTTGGCCGTCGGCCATCTCGCGGACGTCCTCGGCGGTGTACTGGGGCGGGACGCGGAACTGCACCTCCATGGTCGCCTCGACCGAGAGACCGTCCTCGCTGGTGCCGCCCTCGAACTCGATGGGCTTGCAGGTCACCCGCTCGAAGACGGGCAGATACTCGTCGGGGTCGAACTCCTCTTCGACCCGCGTCCACCAGTCAAGCGCGTCCTGAATCGCGTTGTTCTCGGGCCGGGAGGTGTGGCCGGACTCGCTGGTGGCGACGTACGTCCCCGCCAACAGGCCCCGGTAGCCGAGCGTGATGCCCTCCCACCCCGAAGGCTCGCCGTTGACGACGACGCCCGGTTGCTCGCGGCCGCTGTCGACGACGTGGCGCGCGCCCCGGGAGTCGACCTCCTCGCCGACGACGCCGACGAAACTCACGCCCGTCTCGACGGCGGCGACGGCCATCGCCGCGAGGGAACCGGTGGCGTCGACGCTCCCGCGCCCCCACAACACCCGTTCGCCGTCTTCGTCTGTCACCTCGACGGGGATGTCGCCCGGCACGGTGTCGACGTGTGACGTGAGGAGGACGGCGTCGTTGCCCGGCGCGTGGACGTTGCCCACCTCGTCGCAGTAGGCCTCGCGGCCGTGGGTCTCGAAGAACTCCACGAGACGCCGGGCCGCGTCCGCCTCCTCGCCGGACGGCGAGGGGATGGAGACGAGGTCGACCAGCAGTTGCTCGGCCTCCGTCAACTCGGCTTCCATCTCGGCCGTCATCCCAGCACCTCCGTCAGTCCCTCGACGAACCGGTCGGCGTGTTCCTCTTCGAGCACCAGCGGCGGCAACAGGCGCACGACCGTCCGCCCGGCCGGGAGCGCGAGGATGCCCTCCTGTAGCGCGAGGTCACGCAGGACGCGGTTGGCGCCGCGTTTGACCTCGATGCCGACCATCAACCCCTGCCCGCGCACGTCGCGGACGGGCAGGTCGTGGTCGGCGACGGCCGCCTCGACCCGTTCGGTCAGGTACGAACCCACGTCGGCGGCGTGGGTGGGGAGGTCCTCCTCGACGACGACGTCGAGGGTGGCGTTGGCGGCCGCACAGACCACGGGTCCGCCGCTGAACGTCGAGCCGTGTTCGGGGTCGGCGTCGGCTATCCAGTCGGCACAGAGCGTCGCGCCGAGGGGGAGACCGCTGGCGATGCCTTTCGCCGTCGTCAGGATGTCGGGCGTGACGCCCGCGCGTTCGCAGGCCCACAGCGACCCCGTGCGGCCGACGCCGGTCTGTATCTCGTCGAAGGCGAGTGCCGCGCCCGCCTCGGCGGTCACCTCGCGCGCCCGCTCGAGGTACGTCGCGTCGGCGGGGTGGATGCCGCCCTCGCCCTGGACGGGTTCGACGAAGACGGCCGCCGTCTCCTCGTCGACGGCGTCGGCGAGTTCGTCGCCGTCGCCGTAGGAGACGAACTCCACGCCGCCCGCCAGCGGTTCGAACGGCTTCTTGTACTTGTCCTTCCACGTCATCGCAAGCGCACCCATGGTGCGCCCGTGGAACCCCCGGCGGGTGGCGACGATGTTCTCCCGGCCCGTGGCGTTGCGCGCGAACTTCATCGCCGCCTCGTTGGCCTCCGTCCCGGAGTTACAGAGCCAGACGTTCTCCAGGTCGCCGGGCGAGAGCGCCGCGAGTTTCTCGTAGAGGTCCGTCCGCACCGCGACCGGGTAGGAGGCCTGTACGTACATCAGTTCGGCCGCCTGTCGCTGGACCGCCTCGACGACCCGCGGATGACAGTGACCCACCGAGGCGACGGCGTAACTCGCGCCGAAGTCCAGATACTCGGTGCCGTCGTCGGCGTAGAGGGTGACCCAGTCGCCGCGTTCGATGCGAATCGGTTTCTCGGAGAAGACGAACCCGCTCATGAGTCCTCCAGTGCGCTCGCGTGGATGTGCGTTCCGCTTCCCGACAGCGCGCCCGTGACGGGCGCGTCGGCGTTCGCGTCGGCGACGACCACCTCGGGAGCCCCGCGTTCGAGGGCCTCCGTCGCGGCCATCACCTTCTTCGTCATGAACCCCTCGGCGGCGTCGGTCAGCGCGTCGTACTCCTCGGGCGTCGACACCGACTCGATGAGCGTCGACGGGTCCTCGGGGTCGGCGTAGACGCCCGAAACGTCCGTCAGGACCACGAGCGTCGCGCCGAGGGCGCCCGCCACCGCCGCCGCCGCGCGGTCGGCGTCCGTGTTGACCGCGACGCCGTCGTCGGCGAGCATCGGCGGGCCGACGACGGGCGTGTAGCCGTCGCCCAGCAACGTCTCCAGCAACTCGGCGTTGACCCGTTCGAGTTTCCCCGAGTGGTCGCCGCGCTTTATCTTCTTCTTGCCGTCCTCGACGACGCGAACGGCGGACTTCCGGGGCCCCGTGAGGAGACCGCCGTCGACGCCCGAGAGACCGACCGCGTCGACGTCCGCCTTTCTGAACGTCGTCACGAGGTCGGTGTTGACCGTCCCCGCCATCGCCATCGTGAACGCCTCCATGGTCGCCTCGTCGGTGAAGCGCCCGACGACGCCGTCCGGCGTCTCGACGTAGGTGGGGTCGATGTCGAGGCGGGAGAGGAGGTCGTCGACCGCCGTCGACCCGCCGTGGACGACGGCTACGGGTTCGTCCGACGCGACGAGGTCGGCCACGTCGGCCACCGCGCCCGCCGGGTCGACGGCCTTCGCGCCGCCTATCTTCACGACGACGGTCACGCGAGCCACCTCCGGGGCGTCGTCGCGGTCATCCTACGGCGCTCCCACGGGGTGAAGCCCCGTAAAGTCCAGACCGGCCGTCTCCTCGATGCCGAGGGCGACGTTGGCGGCGTGGACCGCCTGCCCCGCCGACCCCTTCATCATGTTGTCGATGGCCGAGAACACCACTAGCCGCCGGTTCCCGGGGTCGAGTTCGAAGCCGACCTCGCCGTAGTTGGTGCCGGCGACGGCCTTCGGTTCGGGGTAGCGGTAGACGCCGCCGCCGCCCGCGACGGTGCGCATGAACGGTTCGTCGCCGTAGGACTCGCGGTAGGCCCCCCAGAGGTCCTTCTTGCTCACCGGGCCGTCCGGGAAGACGTGACAGGTGGCCGAGGCGCCGCGAATCATGTCCACCGCGTGGACGGTGAAAGAGACCGACAGCCCGAGGAACTGCTCGATTTCGGCCTCGTGGCGGTGGCTCGTCGGGGCGTACGGGCGGACGATGCCCGACCGCTCGGGGTGCGAGGAGGCCGCGCCGCCGCCGGCGCCGCCCTCCGAGGACCCCACCTTCACGTCCACGACCACCCGTTCGTCGCCCGAGAGGACGCCCGCGTCGAAGAGGGGTTTCAACCCGAGAATCGTCGCCGTCGCGTTGCACCCACCGGAGGCGATGAGGTCCGCCCCGGGCAGGTTCTCGCGGTTGAGTTCGGGCAGGGCGTACTCCGACTCCGCGAGGAGTTCCGGGCGCGTGTGGCCGTCGTACCACTCGTCGTACTGTTCCTCCGTGTTCAGCCGGAAGTCCGCGCTCAAATCGACGACGGTGTCGGCGGCGTCCCGGTACTCGTCGACGTGTTCCATCGAGACGCCGTGGGGCGTCGCCGCGAAGAGCACGTCCACGGATTCGAGGTCGTCCGGCGAGGAAAAGCGCAGGTCCATCCCCCGGAGGTTGGGGTGCTGGTGGCCGACGGTCTTGCGCTCGTAACTCCGACTCGTCGCCTGGACCACCTCGAACTCGGGGTGGCCCGAGAGGAGTCGGAGCAGTTCGCCGCCGGTGAAGCCGCTGCCGCCGACGACGCTCGCAGTGTGGGTCACGGCTGGGCCTCCATCGTCCGGTCGGCTTTCTCTTCGAGCCAATCGACGATGGCCGCGGGCACGTCGAAATCGACACAGGAGTCGAGCGCCTTGAACTCGACGGTGTGGTTCACCTCGTGGACGGTGTAGCCGTCACCCGTCTCCATCAGGTCGACGCCGAGCAGGCCGCCGCCGACGGCGGCCGAGGCGCGCGAGACGAGGTCGGCGACCTCGTCGTCGACCTCGAACTGGTTCACCTCGCCGCCCTTCGCGGCGTTGGTGAGCCAGTGGTCCGAACTGCGGGTCATCGCCGCGACGGGTTCGCCGTCGGTGGCGACGACGCGGATGTCGCGGCCGGGTTTCTCCACGAACTCCTGGACGTAGAACACCTTGTGCTCGTAGTGGCCGAGGGTGGCCTTGTGCTCCAAAATCGCCTCTGCGGCGCTCCGGCTGTCGACTTTCGCCATCAGGCGGCCCCACGACCCGACCACCGGCTTGAGGACGCAGGGGTAGCCGAACTTCTCGATGGATTCGAGGGCGCTGTCGGTGGTGAACGCCACCTCGGTGTTCGGCGTCGGCACGCCCGCCTCCACGAGTGCGAGGCTGTTTTTCACCTTGTCGGCACAGAGTTCCGCCGTCTCCGCGCCGTTGACGACAGGGACGCCGTAGGCGTCCAGAAAGCGCGTCACGTAGAGGCTCCGACTCGTCGCCAGACAGCGGTCGACCGCGATGTCGACGCCGTCGAAGACGGCCGGTGCCTCGTTGATGTTGAACTGCTCTTTCCGGACGTCGACTTTCGTCACCTCGTGGCCGCGCTCGCGCAGTTCGGAGAGGAGAAGCTTCTCGTCCCGCCGTATCCGGGAGTACAGCAGTCCAACGTGCACCGTTACTCTCCCCAGTCCTCTTCGAGTTCGGGCGCCTCCTCCAACACCACGGGGTCGACCGAGACGACTTCCAGTTCGGCCCCGCTGACCGGACTGTCGAGTATCTCGCCGACTTCGACGCCGGCGGGCACCTCTATCTCCTCGCCCGTTACGGGGTCCTCTGCTACGCGGTTGTCTTCGGCTGTCGCCATCGTTACCCCACTCTCGGGGAGCCACGCCCTTAAACCCATCGAACCTGTTCAATAACTGAAAAGACCCATAGTCGACTCTATTCGGGTGAAATCCGGCATTCGACCGCGTTCTTAGAATCTCATATCAGATTCTGTATGGTACGTCCCCGGGCGGGGACGGCGGCGGCGACGGTCGGGGGCGAGGGCGGAGTCTACGCATGCGTCTCCACCTCCGTTCGGAGGGTCGCCGCCGCCGCCGCCAGCGCCTCGCGGCGCGCCGAAACGGTCGCCTCGTCGTCGTCGCGTTCCGCGCGTGCGGCCGCGAGTTGCGCCTCGACGGCTTCGGCCGCCGGGCCGCCCGCCGAGTCGCGGCTCTCGACGCTCGCCGCCGGGTCGAGGGCCGCCTCGACCGCCTCGCGGTCGACGTACGCGAACAGCGACTCGCCGAGCAGGTCCGAACAGGCGGCGTCGAGGGCGTCGGCGTCGGCGCCGCGTTCGGCGGCCGTCGCCACCACCTCGTGGGCGGTGCGGAAGGGGACGCCCGCCGACGCCAGCAGGTCCGCGACGCCCGTCGCCGTCGAGAAGCCCTCGCCGGCGGCGGCGGACAGCGCCTCGCGCTCCCACTCGGCCGTCGCCACCGCGCCGGCGGCCACCTCCACCGCGTCGGTCACCGCGTCGACGGCGTCCCACGCGTGGGTGGTCGCGCGCTGAAGGTCGCGGTTGTACGCCCGGGGCAACCCCTTCAGCGTCGTCAACAGGCCGGTGAGGTCGCCCACGGCGTCGCCCGTCGCGGCCCGCACCAGCTCCAGCGTGTCCGGGTTCTTCTTCTGGGGCATGATGGAGGAGGTGGACGAGTAATCGTCCGAGAGGTCGACCAGCCCCCTGTTGGCGAAGACCACCACGTCCTCGGCCAGCCCCGAACACGTCACCGCGAGCGTCGCCAGCGCGCCCAGCGACTCGACGAGGAAGTCCCGCGTCGAGACGGCGTCCATCGAGTTGGCCAGCACGCCCTCGAAGCCGAGCAGGTCGGCCGTCCGCTCGCGGTCCACGTCGAAGGTGGTGCCCGCGAACGCCGCCGCGCCGAGCGGCGAGGCGTTCGTCCGGTCGTAGGCGTCGAGCAGTCGCGCCGTATCGCGGGCGACCGCCCGCTCGTAGGACAGCAACCAGTGAGCCACCGTGGTCGGCTGGGCCGGCTGGAGGTGGGTGTAGCCCGGCATCACGGCGTCGGTGTGGTCGGCGGCCGTCGCCGCCAGCGACTCGCGCAGGGCGAGGGTCGCCTCGGCGGCCGACAACAGGTCCTCGCGCAGACGGTAGCGGATGCAGGTCGCCACCTCGTCGTTGCGGCTCCGGGCGGTGTGCATCTTCCCGCCCTCGGGACCCACGCGGTCGATGACCGCCGCCTCGATGGCCTCGTGGACGTCCTCGCCGTCGGGGAGGGCGCCGTGGCCCGCCTCGGCGATTTCGTCGAGTGCGGCGAGGATGGCGCCCGCCTCGTCGTCGCCGACGACGCCCTGTTCTGCGAGCATCACCACGTGCGCGCGGTCCACCGCGAGGTCCGCCGCGAAGATGCGCTCGTCGGCCGCGAGGCTGGAGAGGAACCCGCGGGCGGGACCGCCGCTGAAGCGGTCGCGTCTGACCACGTCGCCGGTGGGTTCCTCGTCGCTCATCTCAGTCCTCGTAGTCGGTGACGCCGTCTCCGTCGGCCCGTTCGAGCACCTTCGCGGCGAGGCGCTCCTGGAAGCCGTGGTACTTCGCCACGCCCGTCGCGTCGGCCTGCGTGATGTCGCCGACGTCCTCCGTGTTGAACGAGGCGAACGACTCGTCGTAGACGGCGTACTCGCTGTCGCGGCCGACCGGGCGGGCCTGCCCCCCCTCGAAGCGAATCGTGGCCGTCCCCGTCACGCGGGTCTGCGTCGCCTCGATGAACGCCTCCAGTGCACCCATCAGCGGCGCGGCGACCAGCCCCTCGTACCCCTTCTGGGACCACTCGTCGTCGACGAGGCGCTTGAAGTCGCGCTCCTCTTTGGTCAACACCAGCGACTCCAGCGTCTCGTGGGCGTTCAACAGCGTCGTCGCCGCCGGGTGTTCGTAGTTCTCGCGCACCTTCAGGCCGAGCATCCGGTCTTCCATCATGTCCGTCCGCCCGACGCCGTACTGGCCCGCCAGTTCGTTCAGGTGTTCGATGAGCGCCACCGGTCCCATCGCTTCGCCGTCGACGGCGACCGGATAGCCGTTCTCGAAGGTGAGTTCGACCTCCTCGGTCTCGCCGCTCGGCGCCTGCGTCCAGTCGTATATCTCCTCGCCGGGGACGTGGCCGGGTTGTTCGAGGTCGCCGCCCTCGACCGACCGACTCCAGAGGTTCGTGTCGATGGACCAGACGCCCTCGTTGCCGCCCTCGACGGGCAGGTCCTTCTCGTCGGCGTACTCGATTTCCCACTCGCGCGTCAGTCCGAGTTCGCGCACCGGCGCGATGACTTCGAGGTCCGACGCGCGCCAGACCGCCTCGAAGCGGAGTTGGTCGTTGCCCTTGCCCGTACAGCCGTGGGCGATGCCCTCGCAGTCGTGTTCCTCGGCCACGTCGAGGATGGCCTCCGCGATGACCGGCCGCGCGAGCGCCGTCCCCAGCGGGTAGCCCTGATACGTGGCGTTCGCGCGCACCGACTCCAGACACTGCGCGGCGAACTCCTCGCGTGCGTCGACGACGTGGTGTTCGAGGTCGAGTGCCTCGGCCGTCTCTCGTGCCTCGGCGAACTCCGATTCGGGCTGACCGACGTCGACGGTGACGCCGACGACCTCGTCGTACCCCCACTCCTCTTCGAGAAGCGGGACGCATACTGTCGTGTCGAGTCCGCCGGAGAACGCGAGTGCCACGCGTGTCATGTTCTGTACCCACGTCTCGGCCGCTCACCACCATAAATTCATTGATTTTGAGTTTAAAAATAAGGACGCAGAGATGCCTATAGCCACGGCAGGACGAGAGTGCTGGATGCGAGGAAGTGAGTAGAGTTGGCCCTAACGGGCCGGTCGCGGTCGGGGGACTCGGCCGGGGGCAAGCGGGGTCGGGTGGCCAGTCCGCTCCATTGTATGCTCCTACACTCGTTTCCGTATTTAAACGTTGTCCTTCGCCGTGCCCGAGGCGTGGATTTAACCCCCGTCGTGGTCAACGACTCCCATGAGCGGCCCGCCAGACGTCGAGAGCCTCGTTGGCGACGAGGACCCCGGCTTCCAGCACGTCCTCTCGTGTGTCTTCGGCATTCAGGACCACGAGAGTCGGAGCTACCTCGCCTTGCTCGACAATCCGGGGACCACCGTCGCCGAACTGGCGGAGGTACTCGACCGCGACCGGAGCAACGTCAACCGCTCGCTGACGACGCTGTTGGAGAAGGGACTGGCCGAGCGCGAACGCCGCCTGCTCGACCCCGGCGGCTACGTCTATCAGTACACCGCGACGCCGCTCCCGGAGGCCAAAGCGATGATGCACCGGACGCTCGACGAGTGGGTCGAGAAGGTCCACGCCCGCATCGACGAGTTCGAGGGCTAGGCACCTCGAAAAGCCGTCCGAGGCGGTCACGCCAACCCGCTGGCCGACCCAGCCACACGGGATACGTCCGATTCGGAACCCACGCTACTTTTCTCGCCCCGCCCCGTTCGCCCGACAATGAGTCTCGAACTGACGGCGGCGACGCCGGAGGCGCCGGCCGCCGCCGAGGACGGCGTCTGGCTCGAATGCATCGAGTGTGGCGAGACGTTCGCCCCGTTCGCGGGGATTCGCTACACCTGCGACGACTGCGACGGGCTACTGGAAGTGCGCTACGACGACCCGCCGACGTTCGAGGCCTTCGAGGGCCGGGGCGTCTGGCGCTACGCGCCGGCGCTCCCCTTCGAGGCGGGCGTCAGCCTCCCCGAAGGCGATACGCCCCTGCACTTCGTCCCGCGCCTGGAAGCGGAGGTGGGCGTCGAGCGCTTGCGCGTCAAACACGAGGGGATGAACCCCACGGGGAGTTTCAAAGACCGCGGCATGACCGTCGGCGTCCGGGTGGCGCGCGAACTCGGCGTCGACCGACTGGCGTGTGCGTCGACGGGCAACACGAGCGCCGCCCTCGCGGCCTACGGCGCCCGCGCTGGGATGCAGACGCTCGTCCTCCTGCCCGCCGGGAAGGTGGCGGCGGGGAAGGTGGCACAGGCCGCCCTCCACGACGCGCGGATTCTGGAGGTCGACGGCAACTTCGACGCCTGTCTCGACATCGTCCAGAACCTCGCCGCGCGGGGGGAGGCGTACCTGCTCAACTCGCTGAACCCCTTCCGACTGGAGGGCCAGAAGACCATCGGCCTTGAGATTCTGGAGGAGTTCTACGCCGACCACGGCACCTACCCCGACCGCATCGTCCTGCCGGTGGGCAACGCGGGCAACACCGCCGCGCTGTTCAAGTGCTTCCGGGAACTCGTCCAGAGCGGCGCGCTCGACCCGACGGACGTGCCCAAACTCACGGGCGTGCAAGCCGAGGGCGCGGCGCCGATGGTCGAGGCAATCGAGGAAGGGCGCGACGAGGTGCGGCGCTGGGACGAGGTAGAGACCATCGCCACGGCCATCCGCATCGGCAACCCGGTGAACGCGCCGAAAGCGTTGCCGGGCATCCGCGAGACGGGCGGAACGGCCGTCGCCGTCTCCGACGAGGAAATCACGGACGCCCAGCGGTCGCTCGCGGGCGAGGGCGTCGGCGTCGAACCGGCCTCCGCCGCCTCCGTCGCGGGTCTGCGGAAACTCCGGTCGTCGGGCGTCGTCGGCGCCGACGAGCAGGTGGTCTGTCTCACGACGGGCCACTTACTGAAAGACCCGGACGCCGCCTTCGCGGCGGGCAACGAACCCGAACCCGTCCCGAACGACACCGACGCGGTGCTTTCCCACCTCGCCGAGTGAGACGGGCTGGTGTACCCGTGTCCCGGTGATTCGCCCGGCCGTCTCGGCGACCCGCCGGGACCGATACGAGAACCCGTCCGAGGCGTCGGCCGCGCGTCTGACGGGTCTTTTTGCTCGCGTGGGACGTGGTAGCACGCATGGTCAGTAGCCTCCCGACCGGAACGGTGAGTAGCGGCCGCGACGACCCGGCGGCCCCCGGCGACCCGCCGGGGAGTCGGCGCCAACGCGAGACGCCGGCAGAGGTCGTCGAACTCCAGCGAGAGAACGAGACGTTGCGCGCGGCCGTCGAGAAGCAACGCCGCGAGAACGACCGCATCGTCGAGCAGTACGAACGGTTGCTCGAACACGAACAGCAACGGCGAGAGGTGGCCGAAGCCGACGCCGGTGCCGGCGCTGACGGACGGAACCGCGCCGACGACGGACTCCTCGCCCGTCTCGCGGACGCGGTGGGTCTGCGCTAACGCCGCGAGGGGGCGTCCTCGGGGGCGGGCGTCTCGCCGTTGCCGAGGGTTATCTGTTTGACGTCGATGATGCGTTCGTCCGCGAGGAGTTCGTCCACCACGTCCTCGGGGACGGAGGTGTCGAGGTTGTAGACGGTGAGCGCTTCGCCGCCGACCGTCTCGCGGGCGTTGAACATGCCCGCGATGTTGACGTCGTGGTCGCCGAGGACGGTGCCGATGAGACCGATGACGCCCGGGCGGTCGTAGTTGCGCGCGACGAGCATGTGGCCGTGGGGGATGGCGTCGACGCGGTAGCCGTCGATGCGGACGACGCGGGGGTCCTCGTTGGCGAAGAGGGTGCCACAGACGCCGACCGAGCGCTCGCCGTCGCCGACGGTGACGGTGACGAGGCTCTGGAAGTCCTCGCTCTGGCGGGTCTTCTCCTCGGTCACCTCGATGCCGCGTTCGTCGGCGATGCGCGGCGCGTTGACGGCGTTGACCTGCCACTCCAGCGGTTCGAAGACGCCTTTCAGCGCGCTCGCGGTGACGAAATCGAGGTCCTCCTCGGCGATGTCGCCCTCGTAGCGCACGCGCACCTCGGAGATGCGGCCGTCGAACACCTGCACGGCGATTTTGCCGGCCGTCTCGGCGAGACCGACGTACGGTTCGACCCGCGGGAAGGCGTTCTCGTCGATGGAGGGGGCGTTGAGCGCGTTCGCCACGGGTGCGTCGTTGAAGGCGGCGATTATCTGGTCGGCGATGCTGGTGGCGACGTTCTCCTGTGCCGCCTCCGTCGAGGCGCCGAGGTGGGGCGTGACGACCACGTCCTCGACGGCGAGTAAGGGATTGTCGGGGGCGACGGGTTCGTCGGCGAAGACGTCGACGGCCGCGCCGGCGAGGTGGCCGTTCTCGACGGCCGCCGCCAGCGCCTCCTCGTCGACGACGCCGCCGCGCGCGCAGTTGACGACGTAGCCGCCGTCCATGCGGTCGAGTTCGTCGGTGGAGACGAGGTCTTCGGTCTCCGGGGTGAGCGGCGTATGGACCGTCAGGAAATCGGCGCGGTCCAGACACTCCTCGAAGGCGACGAGTTCGGCGCCGAGCTGTTCGGCGCGTTCCTCGCCGATGTAGGGGTCGTAGGCCACGAGGTCCATCCCGAGCGGTCGGAGACGGCGGGCGACCTCCTGGCCGACGCGGCCGAGACCGACGACGCCGAGGGTCTTGCCGTTGAGTTCCGTCCCGAGGTAGTCGCCTTTCGCCCACTCGCCGGCCTTCAGGCGGGCGTGGGCCTGCGGGATGGAGCGTGCGGACGCGAAGGCCATCGCCACGGTGTGTTCGGCGGCGGCGCGAACGTTCCCCTCCGGCGCGTTGGCGACGATGACGCCGTGGTCGGTGGCGGCGTCGATGTCGATGTTGTCGACGCCGATGCCAGCCCGTCCGACGATGACGAGGTCGGACGCCGCCTCGAAGACGGCGTCGGTCACCTCGGTCCCGGAGCGGACGACGAGTGCGTTGGCGTCGGAGACGGCCGACAGCAGTGCCTCGCCTTCCACGTCGTAGGCGGTTTCGACCTCGTGACCCGCCTCGCGCAGGCGGTCCAGACCCGCGTCGTCGATGGGGTCCGTGACGAGTACCTTCATGTGAGCTGAGCTTCCAACGGACGGCGGTTAAGGGTTTCCAAACGCCCGTTGGCAATATTCGATACCCTGTTGCACGTTCAAAATTAATTCGCCGGACGGCACAGTCGGCCCT
>JBDGTR010000035.1:0-9151 GCA_042216635.1 Haloplanus sp.
GAGGAGTATCCGACAAGTCTGAATTTATTTCGAAACCGTGAAACGGGCTATTGTGCATCACCTCCGGAGACGGTTCTCGTGAGTCGTCGTCTCCCTGCTCAGGCGACTCCAACGGATTGCCCCGAGCAATCTCTCGCTCCGTGGCAATTCGAATTAGCTGAGACAGAGTTGGCTGGTGACTTTCCTCGACGTAGTCTACCCACCTTTTCTTCTTTTCTTTGGATAATCTGACCGCTACCATCTCGTGTTCCTGAGACATTCCAATAATATTTTTCGAAACCCAACGTTATAACAATTTTCTCTAATAACAGGTATATCCACTCGACGGCGTAGGCGGTGCCGTCGTCGCGGACGCGCCGACCCACCTCGCGGAGGTGTTGGACGTTGCCGCCGTGGGCGTTGACGAAGACCACGCGGTCGACGCCGTGGTAGGTGAGGTTGCGGACGAGGCTCTCGACGTAGTCGCGGAAGACGGGCGCGTCGACCCACATGGTGCCGTGGAACTGGCGGTGGTGGGGGCTGACGCCGACGTTGACCGTGGGCGTCAGGAGGTGGCCGGTGCAGTCGGTGGCCGCCCGCGCCAACGACTCCGCGATGAGGTGGTCGGTCGCAAGCGGAAGGTGTGGGCCGTGCTGTTCGGTCGACCCCAGCGGAACGACCGCCAGCGACTCGTTCGACACGTACTCGCCCAACTCGGGCCACGTCAGGTCGGCGGCGTACATACGTCTCGCCTCGGTCGGCGGCGTGAAGAAACTTATCGAGCGGTCGCCCGCGCCTTCGTCATCCTTTTGCCCCGCGCTCCCCACCGCACACCCATGTTTGGTGGCGGCGGCATGAATCCGCGGAAGATGAAACAGATGATGAAACAGATGGGCATCGACGTGACCGAACTCGAAGCCGAGGAGGTCGTCATCCGAACGGCCGACGAGGAACTGGTCTTCGAGGACGTGCAGGTGACGCGCATGGACGCACAGGGCCAGCAGACCTACCAGGTCGTCGGCGAGGCCGAGACGCGCGAGCGAGGCGCCGGGGGCGAGGCGACGGCCGTCGAATCCGGCGCGGACGAGAGCGAGGACGACACCGACGCCGACGCCGGCATCCCCGACTCCGACGTCGAACTCGTCGCCCAGCGTGCGGGCGTCGGCAAGTCCGAAGCGCGGGCGGCACTCGAAGACGCGAACGGCGACCTCGCGGCGGCCATCGCCAGTCTGGAGTGACGTTCCTGCTCGTCCACGACGACCGCGAGTATCTCCGCGCACCGGGGGAGGAACTCCAGACCGACCTCGGCGTCCTCACGGTCCCCGAGGACGCGGAACCGGGCGACGTACTGGAGACGCATCTCGGCACCGAGTTCGTCGTTCGCGCCCCTCGCGGCCCGGACCTCTTCGACCACTTCGAGCGCACGGGCGCGCCGATGATGCCCCGCGACGTGGGTCTGGTCGTCGGATTGACGGGCGTCGCCGCCGGCGACCGCGTCCTCGACGCCGGGACGGGAACGGGCGTCCTCGCGGCCTACCTCGGCCGACTCGGCGCCGAGGTGACGACCTACGAGCGCGACCCCGAGTTCGCCGAGGTGGCCCGCGAGAACATGCGCCTCGCGGGCGTCGAGGAACGGGTGACCGTCCACGCCGGCGACCTGACCGACGCACTCGATTCGCGTTCCGGGTTCGACGTCCTCACCCTCGACACCGAGGACGCGCCCGAGGTGGTTCGGCACGCGCCGGACCTCCTCGTCAGCGGCGGGTTCGTCGCCGTCTACGCCCCGTTCGTGGAGGGGTCGCGCGCCGCCGTCGAGGCCGCCCGCGAGGCGGACCTGCGGGACGTCCACACCTACGAGACCATCCAGCGCGAGATGGACTTCGGCGACCGGGGGTCCCGGCCCTCGACCCGCGGCGTCGGCCACACCGGCTACCTCACCGTCGCGCGCCACGAGTGAGCGGCCAGTGAACTTCTAAGTAGATGCGGGCGAAACGGCCGCGTATGAGTCGGCAGAACGGCGTCGAGACCGAGACGCGGACGTGGCCGGAACTCGCGGTCGGACTCTACGAACGCCTCACCGGTCGCGGGGCCGAGATAACCTACGAGTTCGACGACCTCGAAGTCGAGGTGCCAGACCGCATGGGACCCGACGCCGACCACGCCCGGTGGCGACTCGACGGGACGGTCCGCATCCGCACGCGCGAATCCGACGGTCGGGAGTAGTCCGTGCCGGGGGGCCGCCCGCTCTCCGTCGACGCCGACTGTACGCTCACGGTCGACGGCACGCCGGTCAGCGTCCGTGGATACGGCGACCTGCTAGTGGTGGACGCACCCACCCTCGGCGCGATTCGCTCGCTGGGCGGCGGGACGCGAGCGAGCGTCGTCGACGCCGTCTGTCGCCGGAGCGACCTCACCGTCGACTGCCGAGTGCGCGGTCGGAGCGTCGCGCGCGTCGGCGCGGGCGTCGAGAGCGGTCCCCTCTCGCGGGCGGTCGGCGCCGCGCCCGCGCGTCTCTCCCTCGGTGGTCTCCTCCTCGCCCTCCTCGACTATAGTAGAATTTGAAAGTCAGTGCTCACTCGACCGGGGGCCGGTCCCCGGTCGATGTGAAAATCGTTTCAAATTCTACTATAGGCCGTCCCGCGAATCAGCGCGAAGAGGTCGTCGCGGAACGCCGACGGGTCGAGACAGTCCCGGAGGCGGGCGGCCGTCTCGCCCCCGCCCGCGACGCCCGTGGGGTAGGCGCCGCCGGCGATTCTGAACGCCCGGTCGGGTGCCCAGACGGCGACCCATCCGTCGACCGAGAGGGTCACGTCGTCGAGGGGACACCGCGCTTCGTAGCCGAACAGGCGGGCGTTCTCGTCGCCGACGCGGAGGCGTCGGCGGTCGGTCACCTCGACGCCCTCGAACCCCCGGTCCCCGAGTCGGTCGGCGAACCCGCGACTCGCGCGGGCGGCGACCAGACCGCGGAGGGGCGCGGTCACCGGCGGCGCGGGCGAGAGTTCCAGGCGGCCGGCGAGAAAGAAGCGCCAACTGCGGTCGAGTCCCGTTCGCTCGCGGACGCGTTCGCGGAGTCTGTCGTCCTCGTAGCGAACGAGGTGGGCCGTGACCGTGACGCCGGCGGCCGAAAACAGCGTCTCCTCTCCGTCGTCGACGCGTCGCCACCCGTCGAGGCGGTCCTCGGGGACGGACGGCGGCGTGACCATCCCCTCAGTGGTCGTCTTCGCGCCACTTGTGTTCGCACTCGGTGCAGACGAAAAACCGCGTCTCGGACTCGTCGGCCGAGCGAATCTGTTGCATGTACCAGTAGGCGGTGTCGTTGCCGCAGTTGGGACACTGCGCCGTCGTCGTGGGCAGTCCGCTCGACTCGCCGCCGGATTCGATTATCTCCGATTCCTCCTGGGCCTGCGTGGTGACCATCCCCGCCTCGCGCGCGGAGTCGCGCGCCTTCTCCGCGCCACATTGCGTGCATTTCCAGACGCCGTCCGCCGTCTGCATCATCGAACCGCATTCGTCGCAGAACTCCATCGTTGGCTCGAACAGTGGCGCTAGGCGTATTTAACCTCCGGGATTAGCTGGCCTCGGCGGGCGTCCCGGAGCCAACCGGGAGGTCGCAGACCCCCGGTTCGTCGGCCTCTCATACTGTTTATCGTGAGTCGCTACCGGCGGTTCGCCGGGCCGGAGCGGCGAACCGGCGGTACACAGTCACGATAAACAGTATCAGGCGTCGCCCTCGGACTGCCCGGGTTCGCCCACCGCCTCGACGGGGAGGACGTTGTTGAGTTCCGCGACGAGTTCGTCGGAGCCGTGGAAGGCGTCGCTCCCGAGTTCCGAGACGAGTCTGCCGAGGTTCTCCTCGCCGTCGGCAAAGGTTACGGTCACGTCGGCGAACGCCGCCGCCGCGTCGTCGCGGGTCACCGGGTATTCGAGTTGGTCGAAGTACGTCTCCACCCGGCTCAGTTTCACGGTTTCGCCCATGTGCTCCCGTTCGGTGCGTCGCCACTTAGAGGTACCCGCAGAACGCGGTGACGGACTACTCGAAGTCGGCGTCGCGCTTCTCGACGAAGGCTTCCATGCCTTCGCGCTGGTCGTGCGTGCCGAACAGGCCGCTCCACGCCCGTCGCTCGAACGCCAGTGCCGCCTCGCCGCCGCCCTCGTGGTAGACGTTGAGGGCCTCTTTGGCGGCGTAGAGCGCGTGCCGGGGTTTGGCCGCGAGTTCCGCCGCCATCTCGGCGACGTGGTCGTCGAGTTCGTCGTGGGCGACGACTTCGCCGACGAGACCGTGTTCGTGGGCGTCCTGTGCGTCGAGGCGTTCGCCGAAGAAGACGAGTCGGCGGGCCACCTCGTCGGAGACGAGTCGCTGGAGGAGTTGCGTCCCGCCCCACCCGGGGATGATGCCGAGGTCGATTTCGGTCTGGCCGATGACCGCTCGCTCGCTCGCCACGCGGAGGTCACACGCGAGGGCGAACTCGCAACCGCCGCCGAAGGCGTAGCCGTTGATGGCGGCGATGGTGACGCCGGGGAACTCCCGGAGGCGGCGGACGATGCCCTGCCCGCGCTCGGCGTAGGCCAGCGCTTCGGGCGTCGAGAGGTCCTGCATGTAGGCGATGTCGGCGCCCGCGATGAACGCGTCGTCGCCAGCGCCCGTTAGGACGAGCACCCGCGCCTCGTCGTCTTCGGCCTCGTCGAGGGCCTCCTCCAGTTCGCCGAGGGTCTCCGTGTTCATCGCGTTCAGCGCCTCCGGTCGGTCGACGGTCAGCGTGGCGACGCCCGCCTCGATGTCGAGCGTGACGGTGTTCCAAGACACGCCCGCGAGGACGGCGGCCACGGAGTTAATCGTTCGGTTCGACCCTACAACTCGCCGAGCATGTCGGCGACGGACGCGATTTCGTCCTCGTTGATGCCGTGGCCCATCCCCTCGTAGATGCGCTCGGTCACCTCCGCGCCGAGAGCCTCTAGCACCTCGGTCGTCTCGTGGACGCGTTCGAGCGGGATGTGCGGGTCGACGTCGCTACAGCCGACGAAGGCGGGCGTGCCGTCGAGCGACCCGTCGTACTCGCGGGGCGTCCCCGGCGGGCCGACGAGGCCGCCGGAAAGCGCCGCCAGCCCGCCGTAGGCCGTCGCGTTGCGCGCGACGAACTCGCTGGCGAGACAGGCCCCCTGCGAGAAACCGAGTAAGAGCGTCCGGTCGGTCGGAATCCCGGCGTCGTTCACGTCCGCGAGGACGCCACCGACCGCGCGGAGCGCCGAGGAGAGCCACGGCTCGTTCGACTCGACGTCGGCCATGAAGGAGTTGGGATACCACGTGTTCCGCGCCGCCTGGGGCGCGACGTAGGCCACGTCCTCGGGGAACTCCTCGGTCAGAGCCACGACGCTCTCGGCGCTCGCTCCCCGGCCGTGGAGCAGGATGGCGGCAGTGCTGGCGTCGTCGAGCGACGCGCCGGCGGTCAGGCGCTCCGCGTCGGCGTGGGGGTCTGACTCGCTCACGTCGCCTCGCCTCCGCGTCCGTCTCGCGCGTCTCGGTCGGTCGGCGTCAGGTGGTCGTGCATACGCTCTCATGGGCCGCCGGCGACTTGAGTGTCGGCATTCGGCCGGTGGGACCGGAACAGAACACCGATATGGGAGAGTGTCGAACGTCGCACCGATGACGCTGTCCGAGGAGGAACGCGAGCGACTGGCGGACGTCGTGCGACTCCAGCCGACCAAGAACAAGGAGTTACAGGAGCGCTGGGGGCTGGAGAGCGGCAGTGAGGTCCACGGCTACCTCGAAGACCACCTCAAGGACTACTACTACCGCGACGAGAACAGCTACATCTGCGCGACGGCGGAGGCGGCCGAACTCACGGGCGTCGACCCCGGCGTCGAGGGCGGCGAGGAGGGCGGTCCCGGCGTGATTCGCGTCCCCGAACTCGAAGCGCAGGTGTTCGAGGTGGTCGCGGGACCGGACGACCGCTCCGAGAGCGTCGTGAGCGTCCTCCAGAAGGTGCGCGAACGGTTCGGCGCGGACCCCGAGGCCGGCGACGTGCGCCGCGCCCTCCAGAACCTCCGGCGCAAGGGCGTCGTCGAAGTCGTCTACCGGACGGTCCCCACGTTCAAACTCGCTGTCGAGCGCGACGCGGTCGACGTCGAAGTCGTCTAGCGCTCGGGCCGGCGGTGTCGACGCCTGCGGTCGGCGAGGAGTCGCTTGATTGCCTTGCCGGGCCCGCCTTCGACGGGCCACCCGCGAGTTCGCCACGCGGGCGGTTCGGGTTCGAAGTCGGGGCAGTCGCCCGAACACTCCGCCGCCGTCTGGTGGCGCGCTTTGGCCGCACACCACGGGACGAACGCGCCGGCCACCTCGCGGAGTTCGAAGTGTCGGCAGTCCGGGCGCATCGTCTCGACGTACGACCGCCAGCCCGCGCCGTACGCGCGCTCGGCGATTTCGAGGCGCGTTCGCGCTTTCTCCTCGGCCGAGAGGTCGGGCGCGTCGCGCGCCGGGTCGAGCGTCGCCGGAAGCCACGCCACCTCGGCGGTGGGGTCCTCGCCGGAGAGGACGAGGACGCCCGCCTCGACGGGGAGGTCCTCCAGCAAGGCGGGTTCGACCGCCTCGCCGGTGGCGGCCGTCGCCACCCACACCTCGTCGGCCAGAGCCGTCTCCACGTCGTGGGCGAGTTGGTCGGCGAGCGTGCGGGCGGCGCTGGCGTCGAGGTCGGGTTTGTTCTCGACGGCGACGACGCGGCGAATCCAGTCGGGGTAGGGAGCGACGCGGCGAATCTGGACGCGCCGGCCGTCACGGCGGGTCTCGACGACGCCCCGGGCCTCGGCGCGGTGGACCGCCGCCAGTACGTACCGCCACGGGTAGCCCGGATGGGGGAGAGCGTCGCGGTACCACGCCCACTCGGCGGGAGCGTGCCGGACGACGTCTAAGAGGTCCGAATCCAGCGGTCGCTCGCCGAAGTCGGCGCGGGCGGCGAGTCCGTCGGGGTCGGCCTCCACGACGACGGTGTCCCAGCGCCGCCGCCTGGTGCCGAGTTGGCGGGCGACGACCGGCACCGTCTCCGCATTGCGGTGGGGCGGCCACGCGCGTTCGGCCCACCGGCAGGTGACGAGTTCGAAGCCGAACTCGGCGTCGCCGGGATAGCGCACGCTCAGAGCACCGTCCGGCGACGGCTACTCGGTGCGGGCATCGGCCCTACGCGAGGTAGGTCCGCTCCTGTTCGTCCTCGGCGACGAGGTCGTCGAGATACTCGTGGGCCTGTTCGAGGATTTCGCGCGGGCCGTCCTGCGTGATGGTGTTGAGCGCCTGTTCGTAGTCGCGCCACTGGAGGTCGCGGTGTTCCGTCGACAGTTCGGCGCTCGCCTCGAACGACCGTGCGATGAACAGGTGGACCGTCTTGTGGATGGTCTGTCCGCCGGCTTCGAAGACGTAGTCGTACTCCTCGCGGAAGCCGTCGACGAGGCGGAAATCCGTGATGCCCGCCTCCTCGCCGACCTCCCTGATTGCAGTCTGCTGGAGTTCCTCGTCCCCTTCGACCCCGCCTTTGGGGAACTCCCAGTCCCCCGGGCGGCTCTTCAGGAGCAGGTACTCCCGTCGGCCGCGGGTGTCGCGGAAGAGGATGGCTCCAGCGCTGGTCGCTTCGACCGTCATTGCCGGCAATACGCGGTCCCGGGTTATGAGAATGTCGGACGCCCGGAGGCTCGGTAGATGCGTTTTTGGGCGTTCGGCGCACAGGGAACCGTATGGCCTTCGTGACCAAACTCACCTTTCAGAGCGGCGACCGGGCGGCGCTCGATTCGCTCGTCGACGATCTGAAAGCGATGGTAGAGCGCAAGGGCGCCGAGTGTAAGGGTCCCCACTCCTCGCCGCCCGAACGCCTCGCAGTCCCGCAGTCCCGGACCCTCGGACCGGGCGAGACGTTCGATTCGTGGGAGTATACGGTCTACTCCCGGCGCATGGAGATCCACGGCAACGACGACGTGGCGAACCGCATCGGGCACATGGAGTTCCCCGACAGCGTCCACGTCGAAATCGAAATCGACCGGAAGAAGCCGCTCGGCCACCGCCGGAACTGAGAGGGGGCATCGTCGCCACCCGGACTGATTCGTTCGGCCCAGCGACCCACGTGGAACGATTCCGAGAGCGGACGCGACGAACGCCGACGATACCCCCTATGACGCCGACGAACAGTTAAGTATCGCACCGTGGTATCGGATGGCATGGAGCTGACCGAGCAACTGCACTTCGACCACAAGGACCGCAAGGACATCTACGACTACGTAGAGCGCCACGGGACGGTGCGCGAAGACGAGGTGCGACGGGCGCTCAACCTCGACCCGGAGGCGTTCGGCCACCACGTCACCATCCTCCGGCGCGACGGGTACATCCGCCGCGAGGGCAAGAAGCTACAGGTCGCCTATCAGGACGAGACCAGCGAGGACCACGAGGCCGACGGCTTCAGCTACACCATCCGCTCGGCCCAACAGCGCGACCTCTCGGGACTCATCGGCGTCATCCGGCAGGTGGCCGAGGACGGGACGTACATCGAGGCGGAGACGGTCGCTGACCTCATCGACCACGAGGAGGTGGTGCTCCGGCACAACGAGATTCGCTCGCGGATGCTCTTCGTCGCCTGCGTCGACGACGAGGTGGTGGGGTGGGTCCACCTCGACTTGCCGGAGGCGGAGAAACTGAGCCACACGGCGGTGTTGACCGTCGGACTCCTCTCTACCTATCGGGACCACGGCATCGGGAGCGACCTGCTCGAACGCGGCGTCCGCTGGGCGCGCGAACACGACTTCGAGAAACTGTACAACAGCGTCCCCGCGAGCAACGAGGACGCCATCGCCTTCCTCGAAGCCCACGGCTGGGAGACCGAAGCCGTCCGCGAAGACCACTACAAGATAGACGGCGAGTACGTCGACGAGGTGATGCTGGCGGCGTTCCTCTAGTCGAGGGGTTCGGCCACCACGCCGTCCTGGGCCGCCAGCGCGCGGCCGTGGGCGAGACAGACGTTCCGGTCCTCTCCCCACGGGACGTACACCCGGACGGCGGCGGGGCGGTCACACCCCGGTTCGGCGCAGGCGTCGCTCATCGGTCAGTTCCCTCCGCGTCACCCGCCGGTTCGCCACCCCGTTCGTCGCCTCGTTCGTCCCCACTCCGTTCGTCGCCACTCCGTTCGCCCCCACCCCGTTCGTC
>JBDGTR010000035.1:9251-14415 GCA_042216635.1 Haloplanus sp.
CCGTTCGTCCGCCTCGTCCTCGACGTACCGCCGTCGCTCCTCGCGGGCGGCGGCGCCGCCGTATCGCTCGACCAGCGGTCGGAACGTATCGCCGAGAGCGCGCATGCACTGGCGCTTCGAGACGTAGCCGAGGTCCGTGGCGACGGACTCCCACGGGTGGCCCTGTAACACCTTGCGGACGAGCAGTCGTTCCGCGCGGGCGTCGAGAATGGGGTCGTCGGTCTCGGCGTCGAGGAGGTACGAGAGCGCGAGGGTGCGAAAGGCGCCGGGGGCGGCGTCGTAGAGTCCGGGACCGAAGGCGGCGGCGGCGACGACCCGCCACTCGTGGTCGGTGAGGGCGGGCGGATGCGTCCCGGCAGTCGCACGGAGGGCCGCCCGCGCCACGTCGGGGTCTAAATCCCGGAGTGCGTCGGTGAGGACGTCGCGGACGCGGCGGCGAAAGCGCCGGGCGTGGCGGTCGTGGAGGCGCTCGCCCGCCTCGCTCGTCGGGCGGAGCATCACCGCCGAATACTCGCCGCTCGTGGCGTTGCGCGTCGTCGAGCAGTGGACCGTCCGGTAGCCGTTTCGCGCCCAGAATCGGACCAGTCGCGGGGTGGCGCCGTAGCCGACGCCGAACCAGTCGAGGGCGTCCCCGAACTCGGCGTGACAGGCGTCGAGGAGACGGGTGCCGAAGCCACGAGACCGGCAGGCGTGGTGGGTGGCGATGCGCATCACGCGGGCGCCGACGGGCCGGCCCGCGTCCTCGTCGCGCAACTGACTCGTCAGCACGTCCGGGAGCATGTTGCCCCGGACGCGCGCGCCCTCGTACATCTCGCGGCGAAGCGAGGCGGAGAGGCCGCCCTCGCGGGCGAGGAGGCAGACGGCGGCGACGTGGCCGTCGACGGTCAGCGCCCGGCAGTCGAGGTTCGGCGCGTCGAGGAGGCGCGCGAGGTCGTCGGGTTCCGTGCGGTAATGCGCGAGGACGAGGAGACCGAACGCCTCGCGGAGGAGGTGGTCGTCGGCCAGGAGCGTCTCGGCGTCGAGGGTTCGGTAGTCGGCGTCGGCGGGGTCGGCGTCGGCGACGAGTTGGTCGACGGCGGGCCGGGCGTCGAGCAAGAGCGCACGGAAGGCCCACACCTCCACGGGGTCGCCGGCGGCGTACCGGATGGGGTCGGCGAGGCGCACGTCGACCACCGCGCGGTCCTCGCTCTCGGCCGCCGCGAGTCGTTCGCGGAAGCGCACGTCGAACCCCCGGCCGGCCCCCTCGTAGCCGTGGACGGTGGTCACGAAGGCGACGGCGGGCGCGTCGAGGAAGCGTTCGAGGCGGCGGACGGGGAGGGTGGCCGCCTCGTCGACGACGACGGCGTCGGGGGACCCGGGGAGAGCGGCCGCCTCGGCGGGCGGGAGAAAGCGGACCCGGCCGCCAGCCGTCGATTCGAGGACGTGCGCCTCGTCGTCGTCGCGGGCGAGGGCGTCCGTCCGGTCGAGGAGGACGCGCGCCCGGTCGAACACCTCGGCGGCGTTGCGGTAGGCGGGCGCGGTGACGAGGACGTCCCGGCCCTCGATGGCGAGACTGCCGGCGGCGAGACCGGCGGCGGCGGACTTCCCTCGACCGCGGTCGGCCTCCACGACGACGGCGACGGGCGGGTCGCGCAGGCGTTCGAGCGACGCGAGGGCGTCGGACTGGTCGGCAGTGAGACAGGTCTCGTAGGCGGCGCGGGGGAAGGCGTGGTCCGACGGGACGGCGGGCGCGGGGGCGGGGCGGGCGGGCGGCGGGCCGGTCAGGCCGTCGCGTTCGACGGTGCCGGCGTCCACGTCGACGACGGCCACGCCCGGATGCGTCCGAAGGGTCGCTACGAGGCGGCGGCGGAAGCCCCCGGTCACGTCCGCGACGTCGAACGGCGGGACGGCGAGGGAGGCGTCGAAGTCGTCGCGGCGGTCCGGCCAGTCGTCGAGTGGCGGCGCGAGGAGGACGAGGAGACCGCCGCCGTCGACGGCGCCGACGACGCGGCCGAGGGCGTTGGGCGAGAAACCCTCGTGGGCGTCGAGGACGACGGCGTCGCGCGTGGTGCCGAGGAGTCGGTCGGCGCGGGAGGGTGGGACGCGTTCGTAGCCGTCGGTCTCCCGCGTCGTGACGAGGACGGCGTCGTCGGTTCCGAGGGCGTCGAGGCAGTCGCGCGCGGCGGCGAGTCCGTCCTCGCGGGCGCCCGCGAGGACGAGCAATCGGCGCTCGTTGGCGCGGACGGCCTCGGCCCGGAGGTCGGCGACGAGTCCCGCGAGGTGCATGGGCTTCCTTCCCCGGCGCCCGACAAGGGCCTTGTCCCGTGTGCCGCCCTCACACGGCGTGAGGGCTTTGAACACGCTTTTATGGGGCGCTGTGTTACGCAGTCGTAGAACCCGCCTGCGGTTGATGATGCCCCTCGCCATCAGGGACCAACTCTGGTGGGGGGCGCGAGCCGACGGGTGGGGGAGGAAAACAATGTCAGTTTACGTCAACTTCGATGTCCCGGCGGACCTCGCCGAGAGCGCCATCGAGGCGCTCGAAGTAGCGCGAGACACGGGCACAGTCAAGAAAGGTACCAACGAGACGACGAAGGCAATCGAGCGCGGCAACGCCGAACTCGTCCTCATCGCGGAGGACGTCCAGCCCGAAGAGATCGTGATGCACCTGCCGGAACTCGCCGACGAGAAGGGCATCCCGTACGTCTTCGTGGCGACGCAGGACGACGTGGGCCACGCCGCCGGTCTGGAAGTCGGGAGCGCGGCGGCCGCCATCGTGGACGCGGGCGACGCCGACGAACAGGTCGAAGACATCGCCTCGAAGGTCGAGGACCTCCGGTAAGCCACCATGAGCGCCGAAGAGAGCGCCAGCGACTCGACGCCTGCGGAGGTCATCGAGATCGTCGGCAAGACCGGGATGCATGGCGAGGCCATGCAGGTCAAATGCCGCATCCAGGAGGGCTCGAATCAGGGCCGCATCATCACGCGAAACGTGCTGGGTCCCGTCCGCGAGGGCGACATCCTCCAACTGCGCGAGACCCAGCGTGACGCCGACTCCATCGGAGGGCAATAATGGTCGAACACCGAACCTGTGATTACTCCGGCGAGGACATCGAACCGGGAACGGGGACGATGTACGTCCGCACCGACGGCACCATCCTGCACTTCAAGAACTCGAAAGCCGAGAAGAACTACCTCCTCGGTCGAGAGGCCCGCGACCTCGGGTGGACCGCCGAGGGCCGCGCCGCCGGCGGCGAGACCACGAGCGTGGCCGACGAGGCGGAAGCCGACGAAGCCGAGGCCGACGAGGCGGAAGCCGACGAAGCCGAGGCCGACGAGGCGGAAGCCGAAGCCGAGGACGACGAGGCGGAAGCCGAAGCCGACGAAGCGGCGGAGGACGACGAGGCGGAAGCCGACGAAGCCGAGGCCGACGAGGCGGAAGCCGAGGACGCGGAAGCCGAGGCCGACGAAGCGGCGGAGGACGACGAGGAATGAGCCGCGAGCGGACCTTCGTGATGGTCAAACCCGACGGCGTCCAGCGTGGGCTGATCGGCGAGATAATCTCCCGCTTCGAAGACCGCGGCCTGAAACTCGTCGGCGCGAAGTTCATGCAGATATCCGACGACCTCGCCCACGAACATTACGGCGAACACGAGGGAAAGCCCTTCTTCGACGGCCTCGTGGAGTTCATCACCGCCGGTCCGGTGATGGCGATGGTCTGGGAGGGCCAAGACGCCACCCGGCAGGTCCGGGGCATGATGGGCGAGACCGACCCCGCCGACTCCGACCCCGGCACCATTCGCGGCGACTTCGGACTCGACCTCGGTCGGAACGTCATCCACGGCTCCGACCACGAGGACGAGGGCGCAAACGAGCGCGAAATCGACCTCTTTTTCGACGAGGACGAACTTCTCGACTACGAGAAGGCCGACGAAGGCTGGCTCTACGAGTAGGAGCGCCGACTCGGCGTCCGATTTGTCACTCCGACTCGCCGAGGAACGCGGAGACGACCTTCGCTTCGGCCCGCTGAAGCCGATAGGAGAGCGTCGAGCGGGGGACGTCCAGTTTCGCGGCGAGTTCGTCGAGCGTTATCTCGCGGGGGGTCCGGTAGTAGCCGTCGTCGACGGCGGCCTCCAGTGCGGACCGCTGGGACGGCGGCAGGGACACGCCCGAGGGCGTCGTGCGGTCCCACCCCTCGGCGTCGCGGAGGTGGCCCATCTCGAAAGAGAGCCCCGGCCGCAGGTTCGCCGTGAGGGCGTCGTAGAGTATGCCCACCTTCTCGTCGGACCGCATCAGTATCCGCCACTCGTGGCGGTCCTCCCGTCGGCGGGTTTCGAGGAGCGACCCCGGTGGGAGATACCGTCCCGACAGGGTGTGGACGGACTCGCCGCCACCGACGACGTCGAGAAAACTGTAGACGACGAGCGCGTCGCGTTCCCGTTTCAGGACGTCGTGGTACTGGTCCGCCTCGACGGGCGTCTCGGTAATCGACGGCTCCGGCACCGACTCGTCGAGTCGGAGTCGTTCGACGGCGTCGAGCGCCGCCGGCGGACCGAAAAACTGCTCGACGCGCCAGAAGCTGTTTCGGGTGACACAGCCGTCCAACGAGTGGGCGACCAGTTCCGGGTAGTCGGCGAACACGTCCATCGTCGGGTCGGCACCGGCCTCGTACCGGAGCGTGAAGGTGAACTCACGCATCACCCCGCCCCGTCCGTTCGACGCCGTTCGGTGACGTGACGGTGCGACGAGTGCCCGCCGCCGGCTCCCCGTCTCTCCGTTTCGCGTCTGTCAGCCGCGAACACGGTGAGGCACTTGGAGAAATCGCGTCAAAAAGCTACCCGTCGGTCGTCGAGCCGAATGCGCCACGGTGTCAGTTGGCGTGCTCCAAGTCAACAATTATTCGTTAGCAACGATGAACGTCATACGCAATGAGTACGGACGAACCGAGCAACGCGGGCGAACAGCACGGACACGAACACCACGAGGTCGAGGGACCGGGATATCCGACGCCTGCGGCGATGCGAACGGAATCGGAACGGGAGAAGACCGCGTTCGTGATGGGGCTCCGCGTCGGGATGGACGTCGACGGTCCCGACTTCGTGGGCGTCGTCGACGTGGACCCCACCTCGGAGACGTACGGCGAACTCGTCGACACCGTCGAGATGCCGAACAAGGGCGACGAACT